>JAEYSS010000031.1 GCA_023434425.1 Pseudomonadota bacterium
TATCACGACCACATGCCGCTCAACCGTTACGGGCTGGAAAGCGAACTGGCCAATGCGATCTTCTTCCTGAGCAGCGATCAGGCCAGCTTCGTGACCGGGCAGGTACTCTGCGTCGATGGCGGATTTGACTCCACCGGCATCGGCCTGCCGACCATGCGTGGGCAGCGGAAGAATAGCTGATGTCACCTCCGAAAACGATGCCCCGTCTGTTTCGCGGAAAGGCGAGGTAAGGTCGGTGTTGTCGCGCAGATTCATTTTTCGCAGTGTGATTGGCGTTCTTATTCTCGCCATCATTGCTTTTATTTTACTCTATGTAGCTGGCGAATGGACGCAGCGAATCCTGCCGGGGCTTTCGGGTGGTCTGACATCGTATTCAACGAGCTTGTCGCCGACGAGATTGCGTTTCGGCAACCCAAATCTGGGGTACGTCGATCTCACACTCCCGCGTGCATATCTGGTTTATAAATCAGAGATCAAAAAGCGCAATGAAGGACTGAATAGCTTCACGATTGAAGTCTTTATGCCTGATCTCAGTCCTTGGGCAGTTGCATATGAGAATTCGGAACTCTGGCCGGGCGATCTGAAGGATAAGAAAAATAGAATGTCACTTTGGCCAGAGTCATACGCGCGGATCACGGTTGTACGGGGAGGGCAGGATACGAATCTTGACGGATTGCTTAAAGATTATGCTTCGAGCGCTGTTAAAGAGTCTGAAGACAGTCAGATGGCTACTTACAGTCAGATGGCTACTTACCGGCAAAGCTATCCACGTACAGAGCATACTGCTTCTATCTATGCGTTTAAGACCTCATCCGTGGTGACGAGGTGTCCTGCAAAATTCTTGTATTGCCAAATGACTTTCGCGGCGGAACTACATTCAGTGCCCGTGCTAATTAGAGCGACCATTCCGAGCCGCAGTGTGTTCGAGACGCCGGAAGCTCATGCCCGGATTGTTGCCTTCCTTAATGACCGTATTTCTGTGTTGAAAAAGTGAGGTCTGTCGGTCATTTGCATCTTGTGACGTTCAGTGGCGAGATATCTACGCCCGTCCGCAGCACTGTTTGAACTTCTTGCCTGAGCCGCAGGGGCAGGGGGCGTTGCGGCCGGGTTTTTTCACCGGCTGCAGTGCCGTCTCGCCATCGACATAGACCCACTGATCATCTTCGCGGCGAAAGCGCGAGCGTTCATGCAATGCGCGGGTCTGTCCCTGCGCCTGGAAGCGCGCGACGAACTCCACGAAGCCTGTGCTGTCATCCGCGCCGCCATCGACAGTGTCGAGAATCTCGAGCCCCAGCCACTGCGTCTCGCGCATGCCGGCGCTGACATCGGCCATGTCGAAGCCGGCGCGATGCTCCGGTGCCAGCGTGCGCGCCAGATGCGCCACATCGCCACTCGCATAGGCCGTGTAGCGCGAGCGCATCAGCGCCAGCGCGGTCGGCGCAGGTACGCCGGCCAGGATCGGGCCGCAGCAGGCGTCGAAAGACTGGCCGGACTGGCAGGAGCAGGACGACAAATTACGCGGCCGGCTTCTCGTGGTGCTCGGCGGGGCGGGCGAATTGCGGGAAGTTCGGGTGCATCGCCAGCGGGATCACGTCCACCTGGGTGAAGCAGGGATAGAGCGGCATGCCGCGCAGGGTGGTCGCCACCGCATCGGCATCGGGCAGGTTCCACAGCACAAACGTGCCGAGCGCATTGGCCCGGCGCCAGATGCCGACCAGCTGGCGCTTGGCCAGCATCTGCTCGGACTCGCGCCATTCGGCCTGCACCAGTTCCCTGAACTGATCGCCGGCGCGCAGATATTCGATCCGCACATCGCAGAGGAACAGGTTGCTGTCCGGCTTCGGCTTGGCATCCGGCTTCTCGTGTTCGTTCGGCGCGCGGGCGAATTGCGGGAAGTTAGGATGGCTGATCAGTGGTGTGACCTTCACATCCGTGAAATACGGGTAGAGCGGCATGGCGCGCACCTGGTTGCCGACCGCCTCGTTGTTCGGCAGGTCGACAATGAACATCGTGCCCATGCCATTGGCCTTGCGCCAGATGCCGACGAACTGGCCTTTCGCCAGCAGCCGCTCTTCCTCGTCCCACTCGGCGCGGACCAGCTGCTGCGCCTTGTCGCCCAAGGTGGTGAAGTTGAAGGTGACGTCGATGAGCGCGAGCATTGTTGTTTCCTTCCAAATTGTCATGCCCGGACTTGATCCGGGCATCTACGTCTTTTCTTCGTCATTTCTGAGAACCCTACCACGTGGATAGCCGGGTCAAGCCCGGCCATGACGTTAAGGGGTGAGGGGCGGTGAGATGCGTCAGTCCACGATCCGCTTTTTCACGTAACTGCCCGGCGCGGGCTCGATGATCTTCAGCTTGCCATCGCCCGGTTTGCGTGCCGGCACCTTCTCGCCGGATTTCGGCGCCAGCCATTTGTCCCAGTCGTCCCACCAGGAGCCGGGATATTCCTTGGCGCCCTTGATCCAGTCCTCGACATTCGTCGGGTTGGTTTTCGTCTCGTTGAGCCAGTGCTGGTATTTCTTCGCATCCGGGTGGTTGATCACGCCGGCGATATGACCGGAACCCGCCATCATGAAACGCACCGGCCCGCCATAAAGCTGCGTCGCCTTGTAGACCGACTTGTAGGGCGCGATATGGTCGTCCTTGCTGGCCTGCAGGTAGACCGGAATCTTGATCTGGCGCAGGTCGAGTTTCTCGCCCGCCAGTTCCAGCTGGCCCGGCTGCGACAGCAGGTTCTTCTGATACATGTTGCGCAGATAGAAGCCGTGCATCTTGGCCGGCATGCGCGTGCAGTCGGAATTCCAGTAGAGCAGGTCGAAGGGGAAGGGTTCCTTGCCCAGCAGGTAGTTGTTCACCACAAACGACCAGATCAGATCGTTGGAGCGCAGCATGTTGAAGGTGGTCGCCATCTCGCCGCCGTCGAGATAGCCCTTTTCCGCCATCAGGTTTTCCAGATAGGTCAGCGTCTCCTCGTCGGTGAAGACGCTGAGTTCGCCGGCCTCGGTGAAATCCACCTGCGCGGCAAAGAAGGTGACGGCCTTGATGCGGTCGATCTTTTTCTGCGCCATCCAGGCCAGTGTGCAGGCCATCAGTGTGCCGCCGATGCAGTAACCGATGGCGGTCACTTCATCCTCGCCGGTCGCCTTCTTCACGGCATCCAGCCCTTCGAGGATGCCTTCGCGCATGTAGCTCTCGAAGGTCTTCTCGGTCGTGGTTTCGTCCGGCATGTTCCAGGAGACGACAAAGACCGTGTAGCCCTTGTCGACCATCCAGCGGATAAAGGAATTCTGCGGCTTGAGATCGAGGATGTAATATTTGTTGATCCAGGGCGGCACGATGAACAGCGGCCGCTTGTAGACCTGCTTGGTGGTCGGCTCGAACTGCAGCAGCTGCATCAGGTCGTTCTGGTAAATCACCTGGCCCGGCGCGGTGGCGATCGTCTCGCCCACGGTGAAGGCCTTGGAATCCACCATCTTCACGGCGAGTTTGCCCTTGCCGCGCTCGATATCTTCCAGCAGGTTTTCCCAACCCTTCACCAGGTTCTCGCCATTGCTCTCGATGGTGGCGCGCATCACCTCGGGGTTGGTCAGCAGGAAATTCGACGGCGACAGCGCATCGAGAAACTGCTTGGCATAGAATTCGGCCTTGCGGGCGACCTTGGGGTCGACGCCTTCGGCCTGGCTCATGGTGGACTGCACCCAGCGCGAGGTCAGCAGGTAGGACTGTTTGAGGAAATCGAACACCGCCCCGTCCTGCCAGCCGGCATCCTTGAAGCGCTTGTCGCCCTTATCGGGCTCCACGAGGGGCGTGACCTCGCGGCCGAGGAAACGGTCGGTGGAATTGGCCCACAGCTTGGCGTAGTCCTGCCACAGTTTCATCTGGGCCTCGGCCAGCCTGGCCGGGTCGGCCATCAGATGCTGGGCGATCTCCATGAAGGCGCCGCCGACATTCAGCGGATCGGGATTGCCCGGGGCGTGCAGGGGGGCGACCGGCGGGTGCTTGGGCTCCGGCTGCTGCCGGGCGGCCATTTCCGCCATCAGCTTCTGGCTCTGTTCGGTAATCCGGGCCCAGTTCCGCGCCCAGGCTGCCGGATCGGGCAGTTTTATGTCGGTTTCCGGTTTGCCACTGTCCGGTTGCTTCGCCATCCGACAGTCCTTATTCTCGGGGCCCGTTTCCTCACCGTGCGATTCCGGTTTTCGGCCGGATTTCCACGGTCGGAATTGAGGTTACGGGATAGGGAATCGCCCTGCAAGGCCGAACGACCGGTCGCAGGCGAGAGGCTGGTTTTTCGTGTTTCAGGGGGTTCGGATGGTTCTGATCGGCAACACCTCCGCCAGCGCAGCGGCGCCGGGCGGTTTTATGCTGCGCAGCATGACTGCCGCAGCATTGCTGGTCGCCATGCTCGGTCTGGCAGGCTGCGGCACTTGGGCGGACCCGACGGAATGGAGCGATCCGACCGGCTTGTTCAGCAGCGATGACGAGGCTGCGCAGCCGGTACCGAGCGGCAATATCGCCCGCGACGCCGGCACCAATGCCGAGCGTTTCCCAAATCTGGCCCGTGTTCCGCCCCGCCCGGTGGAAATGTCGGCCGGCAGCGAGCGCCGTCAGGCGGTCGACAGTCTGGCCGCCGATCGCGCCAATGCCCGTTACACCGACGAGGAGCTGCGCGCCCGCCCGGCCGACAGCAACACACCGCCGCCGGCGCCGCGCCAGCCGGTGACCCAGCTGCCGGCCGCCAATCAGCAGCCGCTGCCGCGCGGCGCCGTCGAACCGCGCCAGCAGACTCCTGCCGGCCAGCAGCAGCCCATGGCCCAGGCTCCGATGCAGCAGGCTCCCATGCAGCAGGCGCCCATGCAGCAGGCGCCGGTTCAGCCGGCCCCGGCCGGACAGCAGCGTGTCGACACATTCTCGCAGAGCCTGGCGCAGTCTTCTGCCACCTCGCTGCCGCCGGGTCTGGCGCAGCCGCAGGGCGCGGGCTACAGCCCAGTGGCGCTGCCGGGGTCGCAGCAGTTGCTGGCCATCGTGCG
>JAEYSS010000207.1 GCA_023434425.1 Pseudomonadota bacterium
ATGTATGTCTGCGGCCCCACCGTCTACAACTACGCCCATATCGGCAATGCCCGCCCGGCCGTGGTATTCGACACCCTGTATCGCCTTTTGCAGAAGAACTTCCCGAAGGTGGTCTACGCCCGCAACGTCACCGACGTGGACGACAGGATCAACCAGTCGGCCAAAGACCAGGGCGTGCCGATCGGCGCGATCACGGAAAAATATCTCGCGGTCTACCATGCCGACATGGACGCACTCGGCGTGCTGCCTCCGGGGATCGAGCCCAAGGTGACGCAGCATATCGATGCGATCATCAGCATGATCGAGCGGCTGATTGTGAATGGCCATGCCTATGAAAAGGACGGCCAGGTTCTGTTCCATGTGCCGTCCTTCAAGGACTATGGCCAGCTGTCGCGCCGCGACCGCGACGAGATGATCGCGGGGGCGCGCGTCGATGTCGCCGCCTACAAGCGCGATCCGGCCGACTTCACGCTGTGGAAGCCCTCGGATGCCGACACGGTCGGCTGGGACAGCCCCTGGGGCCGCGGCCGGCCCGGCTGGCATATCGAATGCTCGGCCATGATCGAACGCAATTTCGGCACCGGCCCGATCGACATCCATGGTGGCGGCCACGACCTGATCTTCCCTCACCACGAAAACGAGATCGCGCAGAGTACCTGCGCCCATGGCGGCACGCAGTTCTGCCGGACCTGGATGCATAACGGCTTCGTCAACATCAACGCCGAAAAGATGTCGAAGTCGCTCGGCAATGTGACTCTGGTGCATGACCTGCTGAAGCTGGCGCCGGGCGAGGCTTTGCGGCTGGTGCTGCTGTCGGCGCATTACCGCCAGCCGCTCGACTGGACCGAAAATGCCGTGAAGGATGCGCGCAGCCAGCTTGACCGGCTGTATCGCGCACTCGACGCGCTGAAGGATGTACAGGCCGCCGAGACCGCTGCGCCGGCCGCATTCATGACCGCGCTGGCCGACGACCTCAACACGCCGAAAGCGCTGGCCGAACTGCACCAGATCGCCAATATGGCAAACAAGGCCACCGATCCCGCCGAGCGTGCGCGTCTGAAGGGCGAGCTGATTGCAGCGGGCTGGCTGATCGGCCTGCTGCAGCAGGATCCGGCCGCCTGGCTGAAAGGCGCGGGCGCTGCCGATGTGGATGCGGCTGCCATCGACGCGCTGATCGCCGAACGCAAGGCGGCCCGGGCCCGCAAGGACTGGGCGGAGTCGGATCGCATCCGTGACGACCTGGCGGCGCGCGGCATCGTTCTGGAAGACAAGGCCGGCGAAACGACATGGCGCGTGGCGTCGTAAGGAGCGCGTCATGAGCGAATCCGACATCAAGGCCGCGCAGGAAGAGATCGTCGACGATTTCAGCACCTTCGACGACTGGATGGATCGCTATCGCTTCCTGATCGACCTTGGCCGTGGCCTGCCGCCCTATCCGGATGAGCTGCGCACCGACGAATGGCGGGTGAAGGGCTGCATCAATCGCGCCTGGCTGCATGGCGAAGCGCGCGATGGCCGCGTCTATTACCAGGCCAGCAGCGAGTCCGAGATCGTCGCCGGGCTGATCGCGCTCCTGCTGAAGGTCTATTCCGGCCGCAAGCCGCAGGAGATCGTCGATACCCCGCCCGATTTCCTGCAGAAGATCGGCGTCTGGGAAAACATCACCTCGAACCGCATCAATGGCCTGAACGGCATGATCGCGCTGATCCAGACTGTGGCGAAGGCGGAACTGAAGGCGGCTTAAGCCTCCTGCCGCCCTAAATCTTCCTGGCCGCCTCGATCTGGTCGATCGCCTTCACTGCGGCTTCGAAGGGCAGCAGCACGGCATTGTGGCGCGCCTTGTGGTCGCGCACCGGCACCAGCACCTCCAGATCGGCGAAGGCGCCACCGGCAAACTCCGCGCCCGGCGGCGGGCCGTTTTCCTTGAGCATACTGCGCATCACGCCCGCGAGCTGTCGCAGCGTGGCGGCATCCTGGCCGACGATATGCTGGCCCAGAATACTGGCTGCGGCCTGGCCCAGGGCGCAGGCCCGTACCTGCTGGCCATAGGCCGTCACGCGGCCCTGATCGTCCAGATCCAGGTCGACGGTGATCCGGCTGCCGCAGAGCGGGCTATGGTGCGTCACCGTGGCATGAGGGGTTGCCAGCCGCTCGGTCTGTCCGATATGTGCCGCAAAATTAAGGATTTTTTCGTTGTAGAGGGCATTCAGCATGGCGCGTAGGCTACTCCCGGGCCGGGCCGGCCTGATGCCCCACTGTCTTGAAGCACAGGCCACCCGACGATATATAACGGGCCATCTTTCAAGAGCAATCCGGCTTGTGCCCCTTTGGGGCCGCACCGGGTCAGGAGCAAGCCCCGTGTTCGCCAAGCGCGTTTCCATCGAGCAGGTTGAAGAAGGCAAGGATCTGGCGCCGAAATTCGACGCTGACGGCCTGATCGCCTGCGTCACCACCGCCGCTGAAACCGGCGAGGTGCTGATGCTCGGCTATATGAATGCCGAAGCCCTGGAGAAGACCATCGAGACCGGCGAGGCGCATTACTACAGCCGCAGCCGGAAGGTGCTGTGGCACAAAGGCGCCACGTCCGGCCTGGTGCAGAAGGTGGTCGAGATGCGCATCGACGACGACCAGGATGCCGTCTGGCTGCGCGTGAAAATTCCGGGCGACGCCTCCTGCCATGTCGGCTATCGGTCCTGCTTCTACCGTTCGGTGCCGACCGGCGCGCCGGCCGACCAGGTCGAACTGACCTTCGAGGAGACGGAAAAGGTCTTCGATCCGAAAGCGGTCTACGGCGACGCGCCGAATCCGACCATTCTCTGACTCGCATCAAAGCCCGACGTTTCTCGAGCTTGGACGCATGCCGGGCCGTGACGCCACTATACCGGCCGGCAGGCCTGAACGCGCCTTCGCGTTAAGATTTTACCGCGGATTTTCTGCAACTTTTGGTGCAGGTCGGCGTTGATGTCTTGCCCCCCGCCGGCCCGGCCGCAACACCCGTAAAAATCCCATCATATTGCCGTCCGCCCGGCCGCTGCCTTATATGAGCCCGGCACAAGAACGATCAGCCGAAAAACAAGGAGTGAACGATGACCGCCCCCTTCACCATGAAGCCCCTGCCCTATGCCGATAACGCCCTGGACCCGGTGATCACCGCCCAGACCATCGGCTTTCACTATGGCAAGCATCACACCACCTATCTCAACACGCTGAACAAGCTGGTGGGCGAAGATGCCTCGCTGCAGGGCAAGAGCCTGGTCGAGATCGTCAAGGCGTCGCACGGCAAGAGCGACAAGGCGGCGGTTTTCAACAATGCGGCGCAGGTCTGGAACCATGACTTCTACTGGGACAGCCTGAAGCCCAATGGCGGCGGCAAGCCCAGCGGCCGTATCGCCGACATGATCAAGGACAGCTTCGGCGACTACGACAAGTTCAAGGCCGATTTCGCCCAGGCCGGCGTGACCCAGTTCGGCTCCGGCTGGGCCTGGCTCTGCCTGGAAAACGGCAAACTGGTCTTCAAGAAGACCGGCAATGCCGAGAACCCGCTGCATATGAACGGCGTCACGCCGCTGCTGACCCTGGATGTCTGGGAGCATGCCTATTACCTGGATTGGCAAAACCGCCGCCCCGACCATCTGAATGCCTGCATCGACAAGCTGCTGAACTGGGAATTCGCCGAAAAGAATCTCGGCTGAGCGAACTTCGCTCCGGTCTCAAAGGGCGGTGGGAAACCACCGCCCTTTTTTGATGCCGCCGCCCTTGCCGCTTTTCATAAATCCCTAAGATACTGCCACTACAAAGCAGAACGTAAGAAGAGGCAGTCTTCGCCTCGCATCCCAAGGACAGTCCCGTTATGCCGCATGATGCCCCGCTGATCACGATCCTGGCGCTGGCCTTCGTGATTGCGTTCGCCTTCGGCATGATCGCCCAGAAATTCCGGCTCTCGCCGCTGGTCGGCTACCTGATCGCCGGCATCACGGTCGGGCCGCACACACCCGGTTTCGTCGCCGATACCGTGCTGGCGCAGCAGCTGGCCGAGATCGGCGTGATCCTGCTGATGTTCGGTGTCGGACTGCATTTCTCGCCCGCCGACCTGATGCGGGTGCGCTGGATCGCCATTCCCGGCGCGCTGGCCCAGATCGCGGTTGCCACCCTGCTCGGCTTCGTGGTGGCGCAATTCCTCGGCTGGGGGCTCGGCGGCGGACTGGTCTTCGGGCTTTCCCTCTCGGTCGCCAGTACCGTGGTGCTGCTGCGTGCCCTGGAAAGCCGCAACGAGGTCGACACCGATCAGGGTCACATCGCCGTGGGCTGGCTGCTGGTGGAAGACATCCTGATGATCGTCGCCCTGCTGCTGCTGCCGGCCTTTGCCGATCTGCTGGCCGACCGGCCGCAGAGCAGCAGCGACAGCCTCGCCTACAGCCTGCTGATGACGGTGGTGAAGGTCGCGCTGTTTGCCGCGCTGGCGCTGGTGGTCGGCCGCCGGGTCATTCCCTGGTTGCTGCGGCATGTGGCCGATACCGGGTCGCGCGAGTTGTTCACGCTTGCGGTGCTGGCCTGTGCGCTTGGCATCGCTTTCGGCGCAGCCCTGCTGTTCGATGTGTCCTTTGCGCTCGGCGCGTTCTTCGCCGGCGTGATCATGAACGAGTCCGATTTCAGCCACGATGCCGCGCAGCGCTCGCTGCCCTTCCAGGATGCCTTTGCGGTGCTGTTCTTCGTGTCGGTCGGCATGCTGTTCCAGCCCAGCATCATCTTCGAGGCGCCGCTGGCCGTGCTGGCCGTGCTGCTGATCATCCTGCTGGGCAAGTCGGTGGCCGCCTTCCTGATCGTGCTGGCCTTCCGCCACCCGCTCACCTCGGCGCTGACGATTTCCGCCAGCCTGGCGCAGATCGGCGAATTCTCTTTCATCCTCGCCGGACTGGGTGTGTCCTACGGTCTGCTGCCGCCCGAGGGCCGCGACCTGATCATGGCCGGTGCGCTGCTGTCGATTGCGCTCAACCCGCTGCTGTTCCGCGCGCTGGAGCCGGTGGAGGCCTGGCTGCGCGCGCGCCCCCACCTGCTGCGCAAGCTCGGCTCGGGGGAGCACAAGAACTAGGAGACACCCCGACTCAGCCGGTGGCGATGTAGTGGCGCAGCGCCTCGGCTTCCATTTCGGTATCGGCGATGCGACGCTTGACCACGTCGCCGATCGAAATCATGCCTGTCAGCTTGCCGCTATCCACCACGGGCAGGTGGCGGATCCGCCGCTTGGTCATCAGGTGCATGACATCCTCGATGGTGTCATGACTGGAGCAGACCATGACGTTCCGCGTCATGATGGTATCGGCGCTCTGCTGCAGCAGATCGGCACCGATCATCGCCAGGCCGCGCACGATGTCGCGTTCCGAAAGAATGCCGGCAATGCCGCCATCGCCGCGCAGCACCATCACCGCGCCGATGCCCTTGTCGGCCAGTTTCTGGCAGACCGTTTCGATACCGTCGTCGGGGCGGACGCTGATCACCCCGGGCGCCTTGTCCTTGAGTATTGTTGCAACGGTCATGGTGCTTCCTCCTGGATTGCCCGCGCTGCGGCGGGCTGTCGCTACCGATCCGTAACAGTCCTCTTCTGACAAACGTCGCAGCCGGCCGCCGGGTTCTGGCCCCGGACTGCAAAGACTGGCACTGCGATGAGCGGTTCTGCGATGAATGGGGGCGGCGGGACGATACCGGCCACCGCCGACGGCCATGACGACGGGTCCGCAACCGCTGCTGAGCCCTTGCGGAGGGCGTTATTGGCGCGATCAGACGCGAACGGGCGATTTATACCGGTGCTCAATGGGGCCTCCCGGTTCCGGCGCCGCCGGATCCGCCTGTCGGCGGGCCAGATGACGCTGGCATATAGTCTCGGCCAAGGTCGGGGCGATGACAAGACCATTCGCGACAGCCCGGCGAACCCTGTTTAAGTATTTGACGCGGCTCCAGCTTTGCCGTGATTCAGCAGGCCGGCCAGAGCCTTGCGGGCGGGGACCGGTTCGGTTAAGGTCCGCGCCGTTTTCGACCCCCGGCCGTGGTTTGCACCTTCAGCCGGTCCTCGCGGAGAGGTGCCAGAGTGGTCGATCGGGGCGGTCTCGAAAACCGTTGTGCGTGCAAGCGTACCGTGGGTTCGAATCCCACCCTCTCCGCCACCGCTTCCAAAACACCAATACGTTCAACAACGTAGCGAGATATAAGGGCTTTTGAAGTCTCGATTGGGCTACATCGCTGGGCTACAATCGAGGTATGAAGCCGATGCCAATCTCCTACATGGCGTCCAACGGGAACGGCCATTATTTACAGAAACGCGTCCCCAAAGACTTGGCGAGCGCGTACCCCAAGCCTGTCATTAAACGCTACCTGTCCACCGACCTTGCTGAAGCGAAACAGAAGCTGCCAGTAGAGCTGGCACGGCTTGAGCAAGAGTTTGCCGAAAAGCGCCGTTGGCGCGATTCCAAGCCGCTCGCAACTCTTTCCGAAATCGAGATTGAGCGCCTGACCGCCATATGGCTGCACGACGTTATGCTGGAAGACGAAGACGCCCGCCGCGAAGGGTTAGACGACAGTATGGACCGCGAAGAGCCCGGCCTAACTGAGCGCGAATTTGAGAAGATGGCCGACAATCATTTTGTGGGCGACGTTTGGAAAGCGTCGCTAGCGCGCGGCAGTACAGCGGTGATCGCGCATGAAGTTGAAGAGCTACTTGTTAAGGAAGGCGTGAAGCTCGACAAGCAGTCGGAGGCCTATCGTCGCCTCTCAATGGCAGTGCTTAAGGCTGCCGTCCGGGCCGCCGATATGATCGTCCAGCGGCACAAGGGCGAAGTAGTAGACACGCCGACAGCGCCGAACCGCTTCACAGTGTCGGCGACGGCGCAGGATGAAGATGGCGACCGCCTGTCTGTTGTCTACGAAAAGTGGAAACTGGAACGGAAGCCGCCAGACAAGACCGCTAAAGATTTCTACGCTTTCGTCCGCCGCTTTATCGAGCTACACGGCGACATGCCAGTAACGAAGATTACCAGGCGGCATGTCGTGGTGTTTAAAGAGGCGATGCTACAATTCCCTGCCCGGCCGTCAGGCCCGCTAGCGAAGATGACCGTACCGCAAATCCTTGAAGCCGTGTCCAAAGACACAGCTATCCCGAGGCTGGCCCAAACGACCGTTAACGACAAGGCGCTGGGAGCGATCAGCGCTGTGCTGGGCTTCGCCGTCAGCAATGCCATGATTGAGAGCAATCCCGCATCGCTGGTGAAGGTGGCGATGGGCGAAGTGCAGAAAGACGGCCGCCTTTCCTATGCTCTTGAGCACCTGAACACGATTTTCAGATTCCCTATCTTTGTCGGTAAGGACCGACCCATTGGCGGTGGCGGTGAAGCGGCTAAGTGGCTTCCTCTACTTGCGCTATTCACTGGAGCCCGCCTTGAAGAACTGGGCCAATGCACCGTCTCAGACTGTAAAGAAGAAGCGGGCATTCCGTTTCTCGACCTTACGGTTGTCGAGGATGGTAAGAAGCGCAAACGCAATAGCGCGCGCAGACGTGTGCCGATTCACCCAGAGCTAGTTCGCCTTGGCTTTCTGGCTTACGTCAAAGACCGCCGGAAGGCAGGAGACAAGCGGCTATTCCCCCATCTCAAATCGGAACGCTCGCATATAACATCAGCGTGGTCGCAGTGGTGGGGCCGATACGCGCGCAAGCACGGCATCACCGACAAGCGACTGGTGTTCCATTCCTTCCGGCACTCGTTCAAGGATGCCGGCAGGGCAGCTCTTCTTTCCGTACCAATTCTTCACGCGCTGCAAGGCCACAGCAGCGGCGGCGGTGAAGGCGATAACTACGGCTCTGAGGGCTATCCCCTCTCAGTGCTAGCTAACGAGCTTGCGAAACTTCAGTACATCGGTCTGGATTTAACGCACCTATACCCCGCTAAAAGCCGCAAAGGCTAAGCGGTTATTGATATACCGGGGGAGACGATGGCCGACAAAGACCCACCATGGACAGAAGCCGAGCTTGCAGCCTCTGTAGACGCCTACGCGGAAATGCTGGCGCTGACCAAGGCAGGCACGAAGTTTGTTAAGCGCCAGATCATTACCAAGCTTACAGAGGGCCCGCTGTCTCGTCGCTCGCGAGGCTCGGTAGAATTTCGGTTTCAGAATATCTCCGACATTCTCTATCAGCACGGCAATGAATGGATCAAAGGTTATCCCCCGCACGCCAATACCGGCTCCAATCGTGCGGCAGTGCTGATACGGCTCCTGAATGAAAAGGGCATACTGTCCGACCCCCGGCAGCCGACGAATGACCAGCGAGTACTTGAAGCTCGCGTTGACGCTATTCGCGCAGCGCCCGAAGACTATCTAAAGCGCAAGCCAATGGGATCTAAGGCTCCGCAGCAAGTCGCTACGGTAGTGATGCAGCATATACGTGACCCTCAAGTGAAAGCCTGGGTCTTAAACAGGGCACAAGGCATATGCGAAGCGTGCGAAGCTCCCGCACCCTTCGTCGCGAAGAAAGACAAGCTGCCGTTTTTGGAAGTCCATCACGTTATACCGCTCGCAGAAGGCGGGCCAGATACGGTCGAGAACGCGGCTGCTGTGTGCCCTAACTGCCATAGGCGCCTGCACCTGGGCGTGGACAAAGACGCGTATCGCAAATTGCTGTCCAACCGCCTCCAGCAGAAGTTAGGACCGGCGGCGTCTTCACCGCAGCCAGGGAAAGCGATAGCGTGATGCGCTATGTGCGGAGACATTATCCCGCCCGCTTTAAGCGTTTGGCCGACGGAACCTATCTGGTGACGTTCCGAGACGTTCCCGAGGCGATCACTGAAGGCAAGCCGCTGAGCGTAGCCCTCGCAATGGCCGCCGACGTGTTGGGCCTGTCCCTGCAAATCCGTATCGAGACTGGTGCTGACCTTCCAAGACGGACCCTGCCACGCAAGGACGAGCGGCCCATAGCTGTCGTTCTTTTCCTAATCGCGAAGGTTGCGGGGCGTTGAGCGCGCTACTCTACGTATGCACTCTCGCCCTAGGGGGCTTTCCCCCCAGCTATGAAGGAACGTCGGCCCAGCACTTCCCCCCAGCTTAGAAGCAAGGGCGTAGGGTTCCGGTGGATGGACTCGCTAGGGCGGTTTATTTGCCCGCACAGAGGCTCGGAGCGCCGACGGTCGGCCAAGGGCGGTCGGCAAGCACGAGGCTCAGCGAGTCTAAAAACCGCCTTAGCGGCGATTGTGTACCCCGTCATCCGTGGTACTGCCGCGAAGCCCCTACCCAACTCGCGACGCAAGCCCCGCTCGCAGTAAGGCACCCGACTAACTCACTACCGTTAAATGGTGTGGTGGTGGTCGTCGTCTTTTGACAGGTAGTAATCATATAGAATCTAATAACGTTAGTTATAGGGGCTCAGGGGATGCAGCCTCGCTGTGCGGCACAAATCAGAAGTCGCTAGCATCACCGGTTTTTGGCTTTCCTTCTTTCGGCCAGATCGGCTCTACAGCGTCTAAGTCAAAACCCAAATTAGGCCCGTTGGACACGCTGAGGCGGGGCATGATCTTCAGCCAGGCATAAAACCGCGCCTTCAACACCCCAACTGCGGTAGCTACGTCGGGCTCTTTAACAATCAAGCTGTCATGCACCGGCAGGGCTGGAATGCCAAACTCGTTTTGCAGCCGCACCAGCGTCTCGACCACGATCCAGCTCTCTACTCGCATTAGGATTTTAGAATTGAGTTTGAAGCCTTCTAGCGCATGGCGGATCACTGGGTGCTTTTCCAGCATCTTGCGTGTTACGTCCGCTATGTCGTGCTTCCGAAGATTTCGGCCTTTCGTGTCGTCGCGGAATGCCTTCACAACATCCTTGCTCCATTGCTCAGGGATAGCGCCGGAGCCGATTGCGACCTTAAACCATGTCTTCCCCACCTCGCGGTCATGCCCGGCAACGGTGTAAAGATCGCCAATCGGCATCGAAAACCCTTCGTCGTGGAAAAGGCCGTATAGGATCGTCAGAAAGCAGGCCCGAATGTCGATTTCTCGGGTACGGACGCCATCAATCGTTATCTCGCTACGCTTCTCCTTGCTGTCGTGCTGGTAATTGCTGGGCCCAATGGAATAGAGACGGCCGCCCCTGCTGAGAACGGGCCTCGCCGGATCACCGTCATTGAAGACGCGCTTGAACGCGTAATGCCAACCGCCAGCAATTGCCCGGGCCTGCAAGCCCTCGTTTAGTGACCGGACTTGGGCCGCGATAAACGCCGTCTCTTCCGTTTCCGGGATCGGAATCTTTGCGCCTTCAATCCGGTTTCGTCCCGCCGCGCCAAACCTCCATTCTACCGGCTCACGCAGTTCCACTACCGTCTTTGGCAGGCCGTATTTGAAGTGGGTTCCGACAGTGTAGGGTGTAATAGGAATGCCGTGCGTCTTGGCGAGCGCAAGAAGGGCTTCAGCAGCTCGATACCGTGCCGTAACGCCCTCGAAGTAACCGAACGCGGACGCTTTAAACCGACGATGCGCGGCGCGCTGTAGGAAGCCTGCGCTTTCCATCGCACGTATCGCCTGGACGAACTGTCCCGCCTTAACGCCATGCTCCGCACCCTTAAAATACTCATATCGGCTGCTGTGATAGGCCCATCCATACGCCGCTGATTTCACGGCGTCTGCACTGCGTGTAGCGGCTTTCAGCAAGTCGATTGTGATAGCCCATACCGCGCGAATGAAATTCTCCCTGTCGTTGACGCCCCGCTTCCGTCGTGCATCCTTTTCGAGAGCTAGCAACTGATCCGCTACGTCGGTGAGGAATGCTTTTCCAGCCTCTGAAATCGGAAAACCTGCGAGCGGCATGTGCATCGCATCCTTCAAACCTTTGATCGCGCCAGCATCCAAAGCGCTCTTCAACTCACCCTGCACAGCCCACCTCAACTCGGATATATCTTGTTGTTTTTCTGAGAGCGGGCCTACTAGCCCTTGTGTTCCCGCTGATTAAATCAATCGGTGCGGCTGGCTACCCTTTTCCAGATGTTTCCGAGCGTCGCCCGACCGCGAGGCTCCCTGTAGGCACAGACAAAGCTCCTCAACTTCCTTGGCCGTCATCACTGCTGTCGCATGATGCGCTGCACGACCGTCCGCGCTGTATCTCACTACGGTCAGCGCAACAGAGTCTGCTTTCGGATATGGCTGGTAGGCAGCTACGCCGATTTTCGCGCGCTCACCGGACTGATATTCGAGCTGAAATCGCGCGCTGTAGTTCAGCGTGATCGCGTCTGGCGCGATGCGTTTCTTCGTTGCCATCTGCAAACCTCCGTAATTAGGAGGCTAAGAAATATATGCAGATTGAATCGCAGTGGAAGCAAATAAAAGTCGGCATTTGTGGAGTAATAAAATTAGTATTCGGCGCTAAGTGGTGCGGGCCAACCTCGATAACCTCTTGGCACACGCATAGCTGTATGCGCTCGGCCATCGCGCGTTGGTAACGCCGCTTAGAGTTGGTGCTAAGCGCTTACGTGACGCTAAATGGTAGCTAACAATCTTTGCACCTGAGACGGTCCCCAGCTACCACCACGCCGCGTGGGTACACCGCGCTTATTCAGCGCTTCAGCTATCGCCCGGACAGTGGCCGCGCCTTCAGCTTTGATAGCGGCGACGATGGGTGCGAGACTGGCTGCGAAATCCTTGGCCTTGGCCGCGCGCGATGCAACGCTCTTGGGGACGCCCGACTTGTGAATGGTACCGGAGTTTTGACGCTTTCCACCGAGCTTCACGTTGCGCGCTTTCGCTGCGGCAAGTGCCTCGCGGATACGCTGTGAAATCATTTCCCGCTCATGCTCCGCAACAGCAGCAAGGATGTGCACGGTTAGCCGGTTGGCTTGGGGAAAATCGACCGCCATAAAATCAATGTCGCTCTCCATTAGGTTGGAGACGAAGGCGACGTTGCGGGCAAGGCGATCTAGCTTGGCGATCACAAGGGTAGCGCCATAGGCCCGACAGGCGGCCAAGGCTTCCGCCAGCTTGGGGCGGTCTTTGCGCTTACCGCTCTCGATCTCCGTAAATTCGGCCACCAGCTTCCACCGGCCGCCGTTCAGGTAGTCGGACACCGCCTTACGTTGGGCATCCAGGCCCAGACCCGACCGGCCCTGCCTTTCCGTCGAGACGCGGTAGTAGGCCACAAAGCGCCCGTTGGCCATGAAACCACCCCATGTTCCGTATATTGCGTGTGACGTTGCAATTTATGGAACAAGTCAGTTCAGATTGCAACACAGAAGTTGAAGCCCGGCAGATTGGAGATTCCGACATGCTTTACAGCAACAGAAGAAGCCGTACCGAAACCCCTACCGTTAAGGCCAAGCGCCGGAAGGCCGTAGCCCGGCCGAGCGACAAGCTCAGCGTGACGACCGAGAAAGACGGGCAACAGGTCTATGACCCTCGTAAGGCCCATCTAGCCGGTGCCGTGGTCGCCCTGGGTTGGGATTGTGTGATTGACGAAGACGGGATTGATCCAGACGAGTGGGCAAGGCGCTTTGTTAGCAAGCCCGACGATGCCGGAATGCGGCAGCGGTTCCTACGGGCATTCACCGCCTATCTGAACGAACAGTTGCCACGGAACGACATGGTGGCGGACCTATACGTTGACGCTGACGGAAAGATGAAGGTGAAGCTGCGGCTGGCACTCGACGGGGCAGAGCTTATGAAGCGGCTGAAGAGGGCGTAGCCACTAGTAGAGCCCGTCAGGAATGTCTGTATCCCAAATCCCTGCTTTACGCCGGTCGTAGTCATCACATTTGAGCTTTATCGCTATCAGCATTTCGCAGTATCGCAGCGCCTTCCGAACGTTCACGGGGCCGTTCTTATATGGATGGCATAGCAGGTACTTGATTACACAGCCTGCGTAGAAGTCTTCCGGGATGCCATTGACGTTCAGGAACTCGCGCACTTGTGGCCCGCACGGTGCATAATGACTCGGAGCCTTAATCAGCGCAGCAATTCCTGCGGGCACAATGATTGGTCTGCTGCCGCGCGTTAGCTGTCTCAATGCGGCTAATGTCTCTATCGTGCCCATTGGTTTCCTCGCTGCTGCGGTTGCGTAGACTAGGCAAATTGCTGGCAAGCGCAAAGCGAAGAAAGATGCAACGTCGATCCGTGTTCGCGATCTTGTGTCGGAGTCCCGCCTCTCGATCCGAGGCCCCCCGGGGGTCAAAAATGGGGCCTTTCAAAAAACCGTTAAAGCCCCTTGTTGTTATTGTTGTTAGTCTGACCTTTGATCGGTGAGTGATCAAAATTAAATTGAACTCAAGATATTGGGGTGGGGATGAGCGATCATACGAAGGTATTCATCAAGAGGATTCTCGGAGGCACGCGCTTAGACAGTCAGGGCGAATGCTTCACTAAGGAAGACTTAGAGCGCTACTGCTCGAAGGCACAGGGCCGCCAATACCTGCATACCGAACACGACATGGCTCTTGAGCCATCTGGATTTGTCGAAAATCTCCGGGTTGTCCCAGCAGAAGAAGTTGACGGTGAGTGGAACTTGGTCGGAGACGTTACAGTCCTCTCAGGGACCGTAACTGATGCGATGAAGGGCTTTAGCATTTCGCTGACTCAGAGAGTTATAACTCGCGAAGATTCAGATGCCGGGATATTCCTACCCTATCCCTTTTATAACGATGCCGACTATCTCGAAGACTTTGCAGCCGATAAGAATCTAGATGTAGGTAAATGGATAAAGAAGTCGGCTGACCCCACCATATGGGCTCTATTATTGATGGGAGTTGGCGGAGCTGGTAGTTGGCTTTTTCAGAGATTTTCAGACGCACTATTTGATGAATTCTTTAAGCGAAAGGTTTCGCCGCGGCTTGGCGAAATTCTTGATCAAACTCAACCAAAGCTGATCAAGAACGGCATTCATCTACAAATGACCGTGCCGGTGCCGATCGATGGAAAAATCATTGAAATTCGCATCATTCCCTCTACAGAAGGTAGCGTAGGATTAACTGAAGAGTATGTTCGCGACGCGCTGCGACTTGCCAACGATGCAGTTCTAGAAAAACAAATTCACCCCGGCAATCTACAGAGGATTGTTGTCGGATATCGTAAAGATGGAACTGTAGCTGAAGTTTTGCGGATGGATAAAAGGCTGGACATCGAAGCATAAGCAGCCGCTAAAGCTCTCGCCTTGATTTTATCGGGTCAGCTCGTCCTTAGGCCGCCGCAGAACAATTCGTACGCAAAGATCGTGGAGATAGCGCCGCGAATGCCTATTGTAGGCAAAAACCGCCGCATCTAGGCGTTGCCTTGCCGCATCGATGACATCTTGTTGAACTGGAGTAGGCATAACAAAAAGTCGTCGCCAATCCCCCGATGCCACCAAGACGGCTTCAAACAATTCCGTTAGATCAGCTTGACGATCCAAATGAACTGGATGTGGCAAAATTACGTCACGCCACCACAGAACTTGAATAGTCTTACGCAAGAGCAGCCCATACTCAGCACCCGCAGCCGCACAAATTAAGTCAACATGGTTGAGGGTTGCTAAGAGCTTTCGCTCACGGACAAGATCTAGTTTTTTAAGAATATTCCCGCGCTTCGGATCATTCGGGTCTTTCCGAAGCATATGATTACAAGCTGATTGCGCATCATCTAGAAGCTTCACTACAGGATCGACATAATCCGCGACGAACTCCTCACGAAGTTCGCTTCGCTCTGCAGTCTGAGCGTGCTTGACGGCGTTATATATGAAAGCAACACCAGCAACTAAGGCAGTGATATAAGCCGGCAGCAGGCGCGGGTCGCTCAGCCAAGTCGAAAAGGTTTGAGCGTCGCCAGGCACGAGAGTTGAGGCTATTAGCGAAGATTATCGAACGGTGAGAAGCTACCAAACATAGCGCTCTTAGCACGTTCCCACATGTCTATAGTGGTCGCAGTAGCACCGCTCAAACGGACACGCTCAGCGGAAGCTCGATCACGGAATGAGCCACCGAGTAATCCGATAAAAAACGATGGCGTTATCACTCGGACATGCCTCGGAATCCGAATTTCCAAATCCATTAGGATGCCCTTGGCTCCGAGCTTCAAGGAATTACGCGACGCTTCGCCTTCGGAACGGCCCGCGAGAGTATCGCGTGTCTCGTCCCGTGCAATCTGGCTTAGGTCAACTACTACTGGTTCCATTGCTCTTTGGGGGCTCGGTGTTAACTGCTTCATACCGTTGATCTAGGGTTTGCCGATCAAGGAAGAAACGTGCAGCGATCACAGTTCCAGGAAATTTAAAGGGCAACTTGTACACATGATCCCCGCTGGGAGGCAAGCTGCCGTTTTGTTGCGGATTAAAGCATTGGAATCTGGTGATATTTCCGTCCTGGTCCTTATGCTCCACCATGTTGTTAAATGGATGGTTAACGCGGACACAACTTGTGCCCGAAACGATGGTAAATGCGGGAAGTTCATCGAGACGCTGGCCCGCGCCCAGGAAATTTATCAGCCCTATGAACGTGGACATGCCACATCCTGCTTTGACGGTGGATTCAGGCGGCTGGCAGGTAATCCTATCTGTAAGCGACATAGCCGTTATTAGTGCATCGCGATCATATGCGCGGTTGTAGCCCGTATGTTTGTTGCAATAGTCGTCGATACGACGCTTCAGGTCCGGCAGTGTTTTCGAGGCATTATCTAAAGTTTCTGCGACACACCGACCAAGCGAGATGAGCGCAAGATGGCAAGCGAGCTGCACTGAACCATCTGCCCGCTTTCGCCGCGCCAGGAAGCCTGCAATACACCAGTCACTGTCGCCCTCGCCATTGACCGAAAGTATTGCGTGACGAGTGTTATCAAGTATCTCCCCGACGAATGCTCTAACATTGTCCAGCCCCGCATCATTAAGCTCGTACCCAATATTGTGCAGCCAACTATCTAACGACTCAGCAAAGCGACCGGCAGCCGCTTCTTTTCTTGTCTTTTCTAGATGATGATCATTAGCGGTCGATAGTCGCCGAGATTGCTGAATCATCGGGAATGGTTGAATGGCATTCGCGCCTGGCTTCAGAGAATAGCGCATGTTCAGAAACCGATTCATGCCAAGCGATGAGATTACATCGCATAGTTCATCTTGGATTTTCCCCCCCTTGCACAAGCTCGTTTGCATCTCACGGCGAATGAGTCCAAACGTTAAATAAGGCGCAATGTCAAAGCATGTGCTGTCGAGAAAATCGACGTAGTAGGGCTGCCCTTGTGCATCGGCTATCGCAATATCCCTCAACCGCTCTAGCGTATCCTTGGGATTATCAACGAATGAAAAGTTCTTCAGCCTTATGCGGTTGGCGGTCTTAGTTTTTCGCTTGTTCTTTTTCTTGAATTGCGACGGATGCCCGCCACGCAGTGCATCGAGCAGAACCCGCCCATGACGAGCTTCAGCGAAGGTTATTCCAGCCTTTAAGGCCTGCCGCCTCAACCGTCTGTAAAAGCGGCGACTGTTAAGGCGATCCGCTGCTTCGTCTTTCGACTGGTCCACGTGCGGCGATACGGAGATTTTTTTAATTATCGGGCGCAAGTAATAAATTTCCTTATTTGTATCCTAGCGTAAATCAAACTCGCTAGTTTTCACGCACCTGAATAGCGATAGGAAAAGCTCCGCCACCTGCGAAGTGAGCACGACTGTCGCTATCACGAACACCTAGTCGACTAAGTTGCCCATGCGCGCCTATAAGCGCGTGGCATTCCGGCACTCAGCCGACTCAGCCCCCCTCTTAGTGCCACCCCAACTACGAGCTTAGGTCGCCTATCGCGCGCCCGTCCAGTTTTGAATAACAACCAGCGCCTTAATACATATGTATGCGGATGAAGCGAGGCGTTAGACCTTCCTACATCCACCGCAAGAGACCGATCCGGGCATGGCTTAGTGCGATACAATTCTCCAGGTATTTCTCATGCCGCAGGAGGACGCCATGCGCTCAGAGGTACAGACCGCAGCAACCACTGCTCCACGCCTTTTATCGCTTGCTGAACTGGCTCACTACCTAGGGGTAAAGCCTGCTGCGTTTCCCAAGCTCATATCAACATTCAAGAAAATACAGTTTCCTCAACCGCTCCCGCATTTCGGACTCTACGACAGGAAAGTAATAGACCTTTGGCTGGATCGGCTAAGCGGTATTACAACGGATGGACGCTACAACTTCCATCCGCCAGAGTTTTTCAAGATTGGGAGTCGCTTCGCGCCTGTCCGCCAAACAGCACGGGTGCCCAAAGCGCAACGCAGCGATAACCCGTATACGGTTGCCGAAGCTATTGACGTATATGCAGCTTACGCCCGGACACACACGCACTCTATTACTCGGGTTCAATGGATAGCCAACGCTACAATTCTGCCCCACTTTGGACACCGAACGATTGAAAGTCTCACCGCGCCTGAAATCCGCGCGTGGCATGAGGGAATATCGAACAGCCCGAGAGCAAAGCATGTTGGATTTGGCCAACCGCGCGCATATTACGGACCTCCGAAGACAGCGGAAGAAAAGCGCCGCCGAAAGATGACCGCCAATCTGCACTTGATGACGCTGAAGGCTGCCTTGAATCTGGCATTTCGTGAGGGAAAGGTTAGCTCCGACGCTGTATGGCGTGCAGTACCAGCGTTCAGGAACGTCCACAATGTCAACGCTCGATTTCTGACAATAGAAGAAGTTCAGCGGTTGATGCCGTTGCTGGAGCCGGATTTCCGCAAACTTGCTCGGGCCGCGATTTATACCGGGGCCCGATTAATGGAGTTGGTCAATCTTATTGCGTCAGATTTCGATCCTAATGCAGGAACCATACACTTCAAGCCCGGAAAGAACCTGAATGGTCGGCATGTCTTCTTGAACAAAGAGGGCGCGCAGTTCTTCGCAGTATGCACAAAGAACCTTCATCCGAATGATTTAATGTTTAGGCGCGGCGATGGAGAAAAGTGGAGAGCTACAGACCCATCGCATCGACTAAAAGCCCCTCTTCGCGAAGCTGGCCTACAGCATTTAACGTTTCACGCATTCAGGCACACATACGCTTCAATGATGATTCAGGCAGGCGCTTCTGTTGCTGCCGTAGCGAAGAACCTAGGCCACAAACGAACTGAGATTTGTGAGCGCTATTATACCCACCTCACAGCGTCTTTCGTTTCTGGTGAAATTCGAGGCAAGATGCCGCCACTGGATTTAGAAACCATAGATACCTGAGGGGAAAATGAACTGGGAACTAATGGTGCCTGACTTGATCAAGGCCGGGATTACCATAGCTGGCACAGGCGCAGTGGCTTTCTTCACTGCTCGATACACAGTCAAATTGGCACTCGACCGATTCAAAAATGAGCGTGTGTTTGACAGAGGCTTGCAGGTACTAGCCGATCTAGTCGAGAGCTTAAGCGAATTGAAGCGCGTAACACGTATCCAGCACGACAGAGCAGAGCGGAACGCACCCGAGCACGAAGAATACGAAGCCAAGCTACGTGACCGCTATTGGAGCGCACGACGGCAATACGAGGCAGCAAGCGCCAACGCCAGGTTGATGTTACCGGCTGAAGTAATTTTGGTGTTGGACGCGACAGACAATGACTACGCTCGAATGAATTCTTCATCTGCATTTGTTACGGCAGAGGAAGCATTCTACGCAGAACTCACTACCTTAAACACAGCGCTTGAGGCGATGATCAGGCTCGGCCGCAAGTCTTTCGATAAACACGCAGCCAATACAGCCTGAGTGCGTTGAGGCCTATTTGAGGCCGTAATACCGCAAAGCCACCTCTTCCATCAGCTTAGCAAAAACAGACACTCCAATTTTCCAAGTGCCGCTGGCTGCCTTACCAATATTCTGGCCGATCCATTCTACCGCTTTTGCGCCCAATGGCTGCTCCGCACTCTGCGGCTTTTCACTGGCTACAATCTCGGCAAACTCCTTCGCAGCGGCTTTAGGGATGCCTGCCTTTTCTAACTCACTGATCAAGGCTGCGGTGTCGCCTTGCTTGATATTGATATTCACAGTGGCATTGTCAGATGCATTCACATGCATGAGATTGCCGTAAACGGTCTGATTAAAAATCTGCGACACTTGCTTATCATCCACATTTTTGAGAGCGGGACTTGCTACCGCAACCTCGGCTGCCTGCGGTATTGCCTTTTCAAGCTCCAATGTTAGCTCCAACACACGACTTCGTACGGACTGAAGAATTTCCACCATATCTGTTCGAGATATGGACCCCGTGACCGAATTGCACGCGTACCCGGGGTAAACATTCCCTTGCAGAAGCAGCATCAAATTTGACGCATTAATCCCAAGGTGACCGCTGGTATCTGCGACAAGCTGCTCCACGGCAGCGACGCTACCTCTAACATGATGCTCATTCCATTTTGCGCCCGCATGTTTCTCAATTAAATACGATGGGATTGGAGCGTTTTGGATACCCGCTCCAAATGGGCCAGAAAATGTAGCCCTGTAAGTCACACCAATAATTCGATAGTCAGGAGTGTTTACGCCCTCAGGGTAGCCCTCTGCTTCGTATTTCACCCAGTCAGCAAGCGGGGCATTCCCTAGGCGCGACGCGAGGAAACGAAGTTTTAGAAGGACTGGGCTTAAATTTGCTGCGGGGTCCATAACCGCAGCCTGAATTTCATTAAGTATGCTCACCGCGCACCCTGTTAGTCTGAGTAAATAAAATTGTCGGTGCCTTCCTGATTTTCACCAAACCTAACCTTGTAATCCGCTCCCATTTCCCGAGCCTTTGCTTCGGCTTGCGCCTTATCTGAAAAAAGGCCAACAAAATGCCACGGGCTGCTCCGTAGGACACCCCACCCTTTAATCGTATTGCCATGTAGAAATGGCATTGTGCCCCCCCTTTCAGCGCGCCCGGACCTCGCCCTGATTAGGGCCAACGGCCATGAAGCTAGGACGACCAGATTCTAGCGGCGGAACAACGAGCCCCTTCCGTGCCGCGTCCGCCTCCCAAGCCAGCGTTGAACATTCCACAAGCGCCTTGTCTAGCCAGGGAGAAGTTATGCCGGGGCGATCAGAGGCAACCCCAAATGCCACAGCCGCATACATTCGAGCCGAGCGTTCGTCGGCTGCATACACGCGACACTGTCCGATATAGTCAGTCCGTTTACTGCTTGGGTGCCCAGAAAGCAGCGGCTCACAGGGCATCAAAAGAAACTCGGTGACCATGACCTACCTCCGCGCCACGACTCGGCCAGGCATGCCGAGCAGAGGATTTTAGCATGTCACCACGCCCTCGGATCAGATGGCTTGTTTTGGGTTACCAAACTGGGCTACATTGGCCCTGCCCACTGAGACGAAAATCTAAATATCTCAATGCGGTAGCGGTACAGAGGCCGAATCCCACCCTCTCCGCCAGATATCCTTTGAAAATATTGAGCTTTTAATAAGCTCGGGCTTCCACCCACGAAGTGCCGGCCGTCCAGATGCGCGCCCGGCATCAGCTGCGAAAGACGACCCTATGAAAAAGATCGGCTTCTTATCCTTCGGGCACTGGTCGGACGCACCGCAGTCGGAAGCCAGGTCCGCGCAGGACGTTCTTTTGCAATCGATCGATCTGGCCGTCGCGGCGGAAGAGCTCGGTGCCGACGGGGCCTATTTCCGTGTCCATCATTATGCCCGCCAGCTCGCCTCACCCTTCCCGCTTCTGGCCGCCATCGGCGCCAGAACACGCCGGATCGAGATCGGCACCGCCGTTATCGACATGCGGTATGAAAACCCGCTCTACATGGTTGAGGATGCCGGTGCCGCCGACCTGATCTCCGGCGGTCGCCTGCAGCTCGGTATCAGCCGCGGCTCGCCTGAGCAGGTGATCGACGGCTGGCGTCACTTCGGTTATGCCCCTGCCGAAGGCGAGAGCGATGCCGATATGGGGCGACGGCATGGTGAAGTGTTTCTGTCGTTGTTGACGGGCAAAGGCTTTGCCCGGCCAAATCCCAGCCCGATGTTCCCCAACCCGCCGGGCCTGCTGCGCCTGGAGCCCCATTCGGAAGGCCTGCGTGATCGCATCTGGTGGGGCTCCGCCTCCGATGCGACTGCGGTCTGGGCTGCCGAACAGGGTATGAACCTGCAGAGCTCGACCCTGAAAGCCGACGAAACCGGCGAACCTTTTCACATTCAGCAGGCCAAGCAGATTCGGCGATACCGCGAGGCGTGGAAGGCGGCAGGGCATACGCGCACGCCTCGCATTTCCGTCTCGCGCTCCATTTTCGCGCTGGTCAACGATCTCGACCGTGCCTATTTCGGCCGTGACGGCAGCCGTGACCAGATCGGCGTCATCGACAATATGCGGGCGATCTTCGGGCGATCTTATGCGGCCGAGCCGGAGCATCTGATCGAGGCGCTGCGGGGCGATGAGGCGATTGCCGAGGCCGATACGCTGCTGCTGACCGTGCCCAACCAGCTCGGCGTGGCCTATAACGCCCATGTCATCGAGACCATCCTGACCCAGGTGGCGCCGGCACTCGGCTGGCGATGACGGGGAGGTAAAGGGACATCATGGCGAATGACAATGTCGCAATGCGCGTCACCGCACTTGAAGAGCGGATCGCATATCAGGATGACACAATCGAGGCCCTGAATCAGACCATTACGAAACAGTGGGCCCAGATCGACAGGCTGACGCGCCTGGTCGAGAATTTAACCAGCCGCCTGCGCGACGCCGAGGCCAGGGCTGCGGCAGGCCCCGTCGATGAACGGCCACCGCACTACTGATTTACCGAACCGCCCCGGGGCCCGGCGTGGCGTTGGGCGGACATTTCCCCAGGATAATCATCCCGAGCACTTCATCCTTGGTGATATCGGCGACGCGCGCCGAGCCGACGACGCGGCCGTTCTTCATCACGAAGATCCGGTCCGCGAGGTCGAAGACATCATGGATGTCGTGGCTGATCAGGAAGATGCCGATCCCTTCGGTCTTCAGCTGCAGGATGAGATCGGCGACCTGTTTCGTCTCGGCCGGGCCGAGCGCTGCGGTCGGCTCGTCCATGATCAGGATCCGCGCGTCGAAATGGATGGCCCGCGCAATGGCAACCGACTGGCGCTGTCCGCCCGACAGGGCCCTGACCGGCACCTTGAAACGATGAAAATTCGGATTGAGGCGCGCCATGACCCGACGGGTCTGCACTTCCATCGCGCCATCGTCGAGCGTACCCCAGCGCGTCAGTATCTCACGCCCGAGGAAGACATTCGCCGCAGCGTCGACATTGTCAGCCAGCGCGAGCGTTTGGTAGATGGTCTCGATGCCGTATCTTTTCGCATCCGCCGGATTGTGGATCGACGCCACCTGGTCATTCACCCGGATCTCGCCGTCGTCGGGCCGGTAAGCGCCCGACAGGATCTTGATCAGCGTCGATTTGCCGGCACCGTTGTGGCCCAGCAGCCCGACCACTTCGCCGGCATGCAGATCGAGCGAGGCGCGATCCACGGCCTTTATGCCGCCAAAGGCAATGGAGATGTCGCGCATTTCGACAAGGGGGCGTGAGGCTGTTTCAGGCATTGGCCACATCCCTATCTTGCGCGCCGGCGGAAGATGCCGTCCACCCAGACGGCCAGTACCAGTACGCAGCCCACGACGATATTCTGCAGCGGCGTCGGCATGTCGAGCAGCAGCATGCCGGACTGCAGCGATCCCATCAGCACGGCCCCCAGCATGGCGCCATGGATGGTGCCGACACCCCCTGCCAGCGAGGTGCCACCGATCACCGTGGCGGCAATGACATAGAGTTCGTCGAAGGTGCCGGTCGCGTTGGTGGCGGATTGCAGCCGCGCGGTGGAGATGCAGGCAGCCAGGCCGCAGAGCAGGCCCATCAGCGTAAAGACCAGCATCTGGGTGCGGCGGGTGCGAATGCCGGAGAGCTCGGCAGCTTCCGGATTGCCGCCGATGGCAAAGAGATACCTGCCGAAACGGGTCCGGATCGCCAGGAAACTGGTCAGGATGCCGGCAACGACGGCGATCAGCACCGGAATTGCATAGCCATGCGCAATATTCACACCACCCTCAGGCCAGACCTGACCGCTGGCTTCCACGATCCGGCGGGCGACCGAGGCGGGTATGTAATAGACGTTGAACATCCAGGTCACGCCGAGAATCGCAGCGGCAACGATGCCGTAGATCGCCGCCTCGGCCCAGGCAGGCCGGATCGAGAAGCCGTACGCGATGCGCCGCCGGCGCGCCATCAGCATCAGCCCGATTACCAGCAGAGTCGCCGCGATGCCGATGCCCCAGCTGGCTGCAGCGCCGACCGATCCCTCGATCCCGCCGCCGAGCATGCGGAAACGCGCATCGATCGGCGCCACCGTCTGGCCCTGGGTCACCCACCAGGCCGCGCCGCGCCAGACCAGCAACCCGCCCAGGGTGACGATGAAGGACGACACGCCAAGATAGGCGATGATGAAGCCTTGTATGGTGCCGATCAGCGCGCCGATGCCGAGACCGCACAGCAGGGCGACCAGCCAGATCCAGCTGTTGTCATAGCCCCAGCCGAGATCGACGGGAAGGAAACGCGCCTGCACCACGCCGACGATCATGCCGGCGAAACCCAGCATCGAACCGACCGACAGGTCGATATTGCGGGTCACGATCACCAGCACCATGCCGCAGGACATGGTGGCGATCGACGCCGTCTGCACCGAGAGATTCCACAGGTTGCGTGGCGTCAGGAACAGCCCGCCGGTGAAATAGTCGAATCCGATCCAGACGACACCGAGGGCCGCGACCATGCCGACCAGGCGAATGTCGATCTCCAGCCTGGCCAGAAAATCATTCATTGCCGCAGCCCCCGTTCCGCCTTTGCGTCAGACCTGCGTCAGCCGCAGGCTTTGACGGTACCCGCTTTCACGCCCTGACAGACGGCTGCCCTGGTCGCCCAGCCGGCATCAATCACCAGATTGAGGTTGTCTTTGGTGATCGCCACCGGCTTCAGCAGGCGCGCCGTCATCTTCACCTTCTTGGGGCCATCGCCGAATGTTGTCGAATTCGGAATTTCCGACAGCTTCTTGCCCGAAGCGAGCGCCAGCGCGATCTCGGCGGCATTCTGGCCGAGATCGCGCGCATCCTTCCACACCGACACCGTCTGCGTGCCCAGCGCCACACGGTTGAGCGCCGCCCTGTCGCCATCCTGGCCCGACACCGGCACCGAACCGGCCAGGCCCTGCGCCGTCAGCGCGGCAATCACGCCGCCGGCCGTGCCGTCGTTGGAGGCGACCACGGCATCGACCTTGTTGTTGTTGCGCGTCAGGATCTGTTCCATGTTCTTCTGCGCGTTGGCCGGCAGCCACTGGTCGGTATAGGCCTCGCCGACATTCTTGATATCGCCCCTGGCGAGTGCCTCCTTCAGCACATCTTCCTGGCCGGCACGCAGAAAATCGGCATTGGGATCGGTGGACGATCCCTTGATGAAGACATAATTGCCCTTCGGTTTGGCCATGTGGACGGCGCGTGCCTGCAGGCGACCGACTTCGCGGTTGTCGAAGGTGATGTAATAAACGCCCGGGATCTCGATCAGACGGTCATAACCGACAACGGGGATGCCTTCCTGCGTCGCCCGTTCCACCGCCGGCCGGATCGCATCCGAGTCCTGCGCGAGCACAATGAGCGCCTTGGCGCCGCGCGCGATCAACCCCTCGATATCGGTGAGCTGCTTGGCCGGAGAAGACTGCGCATCGGCCGATATGTAAGTTCCGCCGGCCTTGGCAATTGCCGCCTTGATGGCCGCTTCGTCGGTCTTCCAGCGTTCTTCCTGGAAATTCGACCAGGACACGCCAACGGTGACTTTCTGCGCCACTGCAGCCGTACCGATACCGGCGAACAGCGTCACGAGGGCAGCAATCGAAAGCAGCTTTGTGCTCAGTCGCATGTTTTCCTCCTTGGCCTTCATCGCGGTCTGATTATGATTTTATGCAGCCGCGCCGCGTTGCAGCTTTATGTCCGCACTATAACCGCAATTGCCAAGGCGAGTTCCGGAACTTTCCGGAAAGCGCGGAGTTGGCGCGCACTGTTGCAATGAAGCTGCATGTGTTCAAACATGTTGGGCAGGAGACGCGAATATGACACTCACCGCAAACTACCCAAGCCTGAAGGATAAGGTCGTCTTCATCACAGGCGGCGGAAGTGGAATCGGGGCCGGCCTGGTCGAAGCCTTTGCCCGTCAGGGAGCAAAGGTCGCATTCGTCGACATCGCGGTGGCGGCCAGCGAAGCGCTGGTCAGACGGCTTCGGGAGGATCTCTCCGCATCCGTCCTTTTCTTGCCCTGCGACATCACTGATATCGCGGCGCTGCGCGCCGCCATCGCCACGGTGCGAGACAAGCTTGGAGACATCGGCGTGCTGCTCAACAACGCCGCGAACGATCAGCGCCACGCCACGCTGGACGTGTCCGTGGACTACTGGAACGAGCGGATCGCGATCAACCAGCGGCCGCAATTCTTTGCCGCGCAGGCCGTGATCCCGCAGATGCAGTCGCTCGGCGGTGGCGTCATCATCAATTTCGGTTCGGTCAGCTGGATGCTCAAGCAGGGCGGCATGGCGGCCTATACGACGGCAAAAGCCTCGGTGCAGGGCCTGACGCGATCGCTGGCGCGCGATTTCGGGCGCGACAATATCCGCGTCAACACGATCGTGCCGGGCTGGATCCTGACCGAACGGCAGGTCGAGCTCTGGCTCGATGCCGAAAGCGATCAGGCGCGCCGCAACGGGCAGTGCCTCGACATCCGCCTGCAGCCGCATCATGTCGCGGCGATGGCGCTGTTCCTGGCGGCCGATGACAGCGGCGGCTGCACGGCGCAGGACTTCATCGTGGATGCCGGCTGGACTTAAGCCACCCGGCCTGCGCCTGTGCCGGCGTCACCTTTCAGATGATCGAGCAGATGCCGCAGGCCGGTTGCCATCTCGTCGCGGCTCAGCGGCTGGCCGGAAACGGCAAGATCCTCGGCCTGGATCGGCGCGTGACGCTGTAGTGCGATCGCATCCTCATAGGCCTGATCCAGATTGCCTTCGCCCAGCGCTTCCAGGGCGCTCCGGAACCGCACGGACTCGAAGGTGCGCGGATCACGGCCTTCGACTTGCAGCGCATCGAGGAATGTCCCCAAGGCCTCCTGCAGGCAGGCATGCTTCTTCGCTGCTGACATGCGGCGAAATTTTTCAGGCTTTGGCAGAATCCGGGGCAGAATACCGGCCATAGCATCCTCCGCTCGCGCTGCTGTCCAGAAGCCGAACGCGGGCGGGCGCGATTTGTTGCATGGTCGTGGATTTTCAGAAACGGCGCCGCTCCGCTCAGCCGGTGGCTGCGGCACCGGACGGCAAGGAGACGCGGACACGGTTGCGGCCGGCAGCCTTGGCGCCGTATAGCGCATCGTCTGCACGATCGATCGCATCCTGCACATCGCGGTCGCCGGCACTCAGGACGGTGCAACCGAGGCTGACGGTGACTCGGACCTGCGCACCGCTCTCGGCCACCACAGGAGCGGCAGCGATCAGCGCGCGGGTGCGTTCGGAATAGGACACCGCCGCCGTGACATCGCTCTCCATCAGCAGCACGACGAATTCCTCGCCGCCGAAACGCGCGACCAGATCGGTATCGCGCGCCGCCGCCTGCAGCCGCAATGCGATCTCGCGGATCACGGCGTCCCCGGCCGCATGGCCATGCGTGTCGTTGACCTGCTTGAAGTGATCGATATCGGCCACCACCACGGCCAGCGAACGATCATAGCGCCGGGCATAGGCGACCTGTCGTTCAGCCGTGGCCAGGAAGGCGCGGCGATTGAGCAGGCCGGTCAGCGGGTCGGTTTCCGACAGCTTGCGCAGCCGCTCCACATCCATCGCAAGTTCGCGCGTTTCGGCTTCCTGCGCCACAACCTCGCGCTCGGCCGCTTCCAGCCTGTTCTCGGCCTGGCCGACGCGGCGCAGCAGCGAGCGCAGCGATTGCGACAGCAGTATCACCTCACGTGCGCCGCCAACCCGCGGCAGTGTATGAGCGCCGGCTTCGCGGCCGATGCGGTCGGCCTCGTGCGCGAGCTGATAGATCGGCCTCGTCAGGCGATCGGCCAGCCAGCGCGCCATCGCAATGCCGAAGATACCGAGCGCGATGCCGATCAGCAGGATCGCTGTCACCAGATCCCGCACCGGCTGGTAGGCGACATCGACAGGCAGGCGCGCCACCACCACCCAGCCGATGCCGGGATAGTCACGATACCCCTGCCCGACCGCATAACTGGTCAGCCACTGATCGGCATCTTCCCCATAGGCGAGGCCGGAGCCAGACGCGCGGTTGCGAAGCGCCGCCAGCTGCTCCGGCTTCAGTACCGTTGAATTGATGTTGCGTCCGAGCAGCACCTTGCCTTTGTCGTCGAGAATGCTGACCTCGGCGGAGGCGAACAGGCTGTCCTTGGTCAGCAGCGAGCGGCGCACCTCGGTGGCCCAGTCCCAGCTCAGATGCGCACCCAGCACGCCGACGATCTCGCCCGCCCCGTTTCGCACCGGATAGGCGACGTCGACAAAGCGGAAAGGCTCGTCGTCCTGACGCGGACCGAGCATCCTGGCGAGCAACAGGGCCTCGTGAACATCGCCGACGAAAGGTGCCTGGATCCCAGCGATGAACCAGGGCCGTTGCGCCACCGAGACGCCTTCCAGCATGCCTTTGGTTGCCGCCACGACCGTGCCGTCCTTGCTGGCATATCCGATCCAGGCATAGTCGGAGTAGCTCAGCTGCATGCGGTCCAGTACCGCGCGGAGGCTGGCGGGGTCGCGTTCCCAGGCCTCGCGCAGGACATCCAGTCCAGCGATGGTGCCGACTTCGCGATAGCGTTCATGCATGCCGCGATCCAGCCGCCCGGCCATCGCAATAGCCAGTTCGGTCATCTGATTGGCGACCATTTCTGAGATGATGCGCCGTCCGAACGCGGCCGTGCCCAGCGTGGCACAGAGAATCAGAATCACGGCAAGCGCCGCCGTTGCCAAGGTCACCTGCGCACGGATAGATATCCTGTCGAGTACACCGGGTAACCGCACGTGCCGCTTCCATCACCGCTACAGTACGTCAATCGCTGCGATCTTCTGCCTCAGCGGCGATGAACACAATCACAAACTGTTGCAGGCGGCAGCCGCGTCATCCCTTGTAGAGGGTTTTATACTGCTCGCGGAGCAGGTTTTTCTGCACCTTACCCATCGTGTTGCGCGGCAGGTCGTCAACGAAGAAGACGCGCTTGGGCAACTTGAATTTGGCCAGGCGGCCATCCAGCGCCTTCAGCACGCCCGCCTCATCCAGCTTGTGGCCTTTGGTTGCCACCACCACAGCCGTCACGCCTTCGCCGAAATCGGGATGGTCGACGCCGATCACAGCCGATTCGATCACGCCCGGCATCGCATCGATCTCGGTCTCGACTTCCTTCGGATAGACATTATAGCCGCCGGTGATGATCAGATCCTTGCCGCGACCGACGATGTGCACGTAACCGCGCTCGTCGATCTTGCCGAGATCGCCGGTGATGAAGAAGCCGTCTGCGCGGAATTCGGCTGCGGTCTTTTCGGGCATGCGCCAATAGCCCTTGAACACGTTAGGGCCTTTCACCTCGATCATGCCGATCTCGCCCTGGGCAAGATGCCTGCCGCTGTCCGGATCGGTGATGCGAACCGAAACGCCGGGCAGCGGGAAGCCCACCGTGCCCGCGATACGCTCGCCGTCATAGGGGTTCGAGGTATTCATGTTGGTTTCTGTCATGCCATAGCGTTCGAGGATGCGGTGGCCGGTGCGCGCCTCCCATTCCTTGTGCGTATCGGCCAGCAGCGGCGCCGAGCCGGAGACGAACAGCCGGACATGTTTGACCAGATCTCTGGTCAGCGCCGGGCTTTGCAGCAGGCGCACATAGAAGGTCGGCACGCCCATCATCGAGGTGGCGCGCGGCAGCAGCTTCAGCACTTCATCGCCATCGAATTTCGACAGGAAGATCATCGAGGCGCCAGCCAGCAGCGTGACATTGCTGGCGACGAAAAGCCCATGCGTATGGAAGATCGGCAGGGCATGCAGCAGCACGTCGTCGCTGGTGAAGCGCCAGTAATCCTTGAGCGTCGCGGCATTGGAATAAAGGTTGTGATGCGTCAGCATCGCGCCTTTCGAGCGGCCGGTGGTGCCGGAAGTATAGAGAATCGCGGCGAGATCGTCGGCGGCGCGCGGCACGGCGGCAAAGCCCGCCGGCGCCGCCTTTGCCTTCTCCATCAGGCTGCCATCACCATTGCCGCCGAGCGTCAGCACATGGGCCACGCCGAGCCGGGTCGCCAGCGGGCCGAGATCCTTTTCCGCATTCGGGCGGCAGACCACCACGCGCGGTTCGGCATCGCCGATGAAGTATTCCAGTTCCGTCAGGGTATAGCCGACATTGAGCGGCAGGTAGACGCCGCCCGCGGCGACCACGCCGAGATAGAGGATCAATGCCTCGGCCGATTTGTCGACCTGCACGGCCACGCGGTCGCCCGGCTGCACGCCCAGTCCGGCCAGCATGCCGGCGAAGCGTTCCGCCAGCGCAAAGGTATCGGCATAGCTGAATTTGCGTCCGTCGCCGGTTTCGATGAAGATCCGGGCCGGATCGGCAATGCTGGAACGGATCAGGGTATAGAGGTTCTCGGACATCGGCTTTTTCGTCTTGCGCGTGGGTTGCGGAGTCAGGAGCGATACTAAATCGCTCCTGCCCCGGTCCGCGCAAGTCTCTCAGCCGTCAGAGTGCCTGCTCAACGCAGTTTAAGAGGCGACAGCCTCCAATTGGTCCGCCGCCAGCAGGCGATAGCCGACACCCAGCTCGGTCACCACATAGGTCGGGTGGGCAGGGTCGCGCTCGATCCGCTGGCGCAGCTTGCGCATGAAGATGCGCAGGTAATGCACATCCTCGGCATGTTCATCGCCCCAGACGCCACGCAGCAGCTGCTCATGCGTCACCACCTTGCCGGCATGCCGCGCCAGATGCTGCAGCAGGCCATACTGCTTCGGCGTCAGCTTGACCTCGGCGCCGTCGACCAGCACGCGGCGGCGCGCCAGATCGACCGCCAGGCCGCCGACCTCGAACACCGGTTCGTCGGCCGCCGGCGGCGCGCGCCGCATCACGGCATTCACGCGCGCCAGGAATTCGGCGATGCTGAAGGGCTTGGTCAGGTAATCGTCGGCGCCACGCTCGAAGGCGCGGATCTTGTCGGCCTCACGGCTGCGCACGGTCAGCACGATCACCGGAACCCAGCTCCATTCGCGCAGGCGCTTGAGCACATCCAGCCCGTCCTGGTCGCCGAGCTGCATGTCGAGCACCACGAGATGGATCTCGTTCTTGCCCAGGGCCTCCAGCGCCTCGGCGCCGCTGGCGGCTTCGATCACCTCGAAATCGTGCATCGCCAGCGCCGGCCGCAGGAACCGCCGGATCTGCACTTCATCGTCGACAATCAGGATTCTGCGCTTGTCGCCCATGCGGCTTCCCCTTCATCCGTCACTTGCAGTGTTTTGGCGAGCGGCATGCCGATATGGAATGCGGCACCTTGCCCCACCCCGCGGCTGTCGGCCCAGATTTCGCCGCCGGCGGCCTCGACAAAGGCCTTGCTCACCATCAGGCCCAGCCCATTGCCCGCCACCTGGCCCGATGTGGCATCGGCCGCCCGGTAGAAAGGCGCGAAAATCTTCTGCGCATCGGCTTTCTCAAGGCCGATGCCGGAATCCTGCACGCTGAGCACGACCCGCTCGCCCTCGACCCGTCCGCGCAACGCGATTGCCGAGCCCGGCGGCGAGTATTTCGCGGCATTCTCCAGGATGTTGACCAGCGCCTGCTCGACCAGTACCGGATCGGTCTCCACCATCGGCAGGGCCAGCATGTCGTCGGATTCGATGCGGTGCCGTGTCAGCGCCTTCTGGGTCTGGCGCAGCGCCGCATTGGTGATGTCGGCAACATCGACCGGTTCCACCTGCGGCGCGAGGCGCCCGGCGCGGATGCGCGTGAGGTCCAGCATGCGGCGGATGTAGCGCTCCAGGCGCTGCGCCTCTTCGCGGATGGTCGACTGCAGTTCCGCCCGCGTGGTCTCGTCGCAGATCGGACCGAATTTCTCCAGCGTGGTGACAGAGCCGAGGATCGAAGCCAGCGGCGTATGCAGGTCATGGCTGATCGAGCCCAGCACGGCCTCGCGCAGGTTTTCCGCCCTGGCCTGGACGCGCGCCTCCTCCACCCGCAGCGCCAGCCGCATGCGCGCCAGCGCCAGCCCGGACTGTTCGATCATCGCGGCAACGGCCAGCGGATCGAGCCGGCTGTCGGGTTCGGCGCCCGCCAGGATCACGCCCACCGGCACGCCACCGCTGCGCAGCAGATACACCGGCGGCCTCGCGGTCTGGTGCTGATGCCAGGCCTTTTCGGCAGTCGCCAGCGGTTGCACGGCACCGAAATCGCCGACCACCGCGAGTTCAAGCAGGCGGCCGTCATCGTCCATGTAAATCGCGATCGCACTGCCCAGGCTGTGACTCAGTTCCTCGGCCAGCACGGCGGGAATTTTCGCCGGATCGACCACGGCGCTGATCCGCCGGTTGAAAGCCAGCAGGTATTCCATGATCGCCTCACGGCGGCGCGAGGCGGCGGCGGCGCGGCGGGCGTAGCCGGCCAACTGGCTGGACGCGATGGCAACGCCGGCGAACACGAAAATGTCGGCCACTTCCTGTGGATCGGCATCGGGCAGGAAGAAGGCCGGGTTGTAGAACAGCACCGAGCAGACCGCGAGCGACGCCAGCGCCGCCGTCAGCGACGGGATCATGCCGCCGAAAATCGCCGCGCCCAGGATCACCGGCACGAACAGGATCGAAGCCGAGGTGACGTTGATGGTGCGACTGAGCGTGAAGACGGCGATGCCGGCCAGCCCGACCACTGCCGCCGCAATAACGCTGTGCAGCAGAATCCGGCCCGCACGCGGGCGGGCCAGCTCCTCTCCGGCAACGGGAAGCGCAATCGGCGATGTCATGCCGGATTATCCCACAGGCTGGCGGTCGGTACAGCCCTCCGGTGGCCATCGGAACGGCCGGAGTATGCCGCGAAAGCTACTTCAGACAGGCAAGCTGGGCCGGCGCCAGCTGGCCCATCCGGCCGCGGATCACGGCGGTGCGCCGCTCGACATAGGCTGTCGGCCGGGCCGCATTCCACCGGTTTGGGCTCGGCAGGATGGCGGCCAGCCGCGCGGCCTGGCCCTCGCTCAGCCGGCTGGCGGGCACGCCGAACAGCGCCTGCGCCGCGGCCTCGGCGCCGAACAGGCCGGGCCCCATCTCGGCGATGCCCAGATAGACCTCGATGATCCGCCGTTTCGGCCAGGCGGCGTCGAGCGCCAGGGCAAGCGGCACCTCCAGCCCCTTGCGCACGACGCCCCCGCCCGGCCAGAGGAACAGGTTGCGCGCCACCTGCATCGTGATCGTGCTGGCCCCGCGCAGGCGGCCGGTTTCCTCGTAGTCGTCCAGCGCCTCCTGCACGGCGCCGAGATCGATGCCGTAATGCAGGCAAAAGCGGCTGTCCTCCGAGGCGATCACCGCGCGGGCCAGACCCGGGGCCACGGCCGCCAGCGGCACGGGCTGATAGCGCACGACGTCACCGCGTTCGATCATCCGGATCACCATCAGCGGCGTCCCCGGCGGATCGATGAAGCGATAGACCAGCAGCCCGCCGCCCCAGAACAGGGCGAGGACAAGCAGCAGCAGTTTGAGCAGGCGCAGCAGCAGCGTCATGGCTGCAGCAAAGCCGGCTCCGGCCGCGCTGGCAACCGTCCGGCCGGTGATCCTCGCGGTCATCCGCCCGGGGCGGATGCGGGTGGACAGCCGGCTGGCATAAGGTTTTACTGGCAGGAACGGGGAGAAAACATTTCATGCTGCAAGGCAGCGCCATCCTGCTTCTGTCGCTCGGCTATCTCGGGCTGCTGTTCGCCGTCGCCCATCTCGGCGACCGGCTGAACACCCGCTGGTATAGCGGCCGTACCGGCGCCACCATCTACGCCCTGTCGCTGGCGATCTACTGCACCTCATGGACGTTCTACGGCTCGGTCGGCCGCGCCGCCCTGTCGGGGCCCGACTTCATTTTGATCTATGTCGGTCCGATCCTCGCCATCACGGCCTGCTATCCGATGATGGCGAAGATGATCCGTATCGCCAAACTGCAGAACGTGGTCTCGATCGCCGACTTCATCGGTTCGCGCTATGGCAAGAGCCGCGCGGTGGCCGTGCTGGTCACGCTGATCGCGGTGATCGGCGTGCTGCCCTATATCTCGCTGCAGATGCAGGCGGTCAGCGTCACCTTCGAGGTGCTGGTCGGCAGCGACATGGCACATCTTCTCAACGCCACCCTGCCGCCGCCCTGGCGCGATACCGCCATGTTTGTCGCCGGCATCATGGGGCTTTTCACCATCCTGTTCGGCGTGCGCCATGTGCAGGCCACCGAGCAGCACCGCGGCATGATGCTGGCCATCGCCTTTGAGTCGCTGGTCAAGCTCGCTGCCTTCCTCGCGGTCGGCCTGTTTGTGATCTACGGCCTGTTCGATTCCAGCAGTGACCTGCTGACCCGCGTGCAGGAGCGGCCGGATCTGCGCGAGCAACTCAGCAAGGGCCTGGGCACCAACTGGATTGCCATGACGCTGCTGTCGGGCTTTGCCTTCCTCTGCCTGCCACGCCAGTTCCATGTCGCGGTGGTGGAAAGCGGCGACCCCAACCAGCTCAAGGCGGCGCGCTGGCTGTTCCCGACCTATCTGGTGGTGATCAACCTGTTCGTGGTGCCGATTGCCGCTGCCGGCCTGCTGCTGACCGAGAAAGGCAGCAATCCGGATTTCTTCGTGCTCACCCTGCCGCTGATGCACGACCAGCTTGCGCTGTCGGTCTTCGCCTTCATCGGCGGCCTGTCGGCGGCGACCTCGATGGTGATCGTCGCCTGCATGGCGCTCTCCATCATGGTGTCGAACGAACTGGTCACGCCGCTGCTGCTGCGCTCACGCGCCGGCGGCTCGCATGAGGTCGGCCAGATCGTGCTGAACGTGCGGCGCGCTGCCGTCGTGGTGACGCTGATCGCCGCCTATATCTACCACACCTGGATCGCGGGCTATCTGCCGCTCGCCTCGATGGGCATGATCTCTTTCGTCGCGGTGGCGAATTTCGCGCCGCCGCTGCTGCTCGGGCTGTACTGGCGGCGCGCACACCGTCACGGCGTGATCGCTGGGGTGCTCGCCGGCTTCGCCGTCTGGTTCTACGCCTTGCTGCTGCCCTCCATTCAGGGCGCAGCCGTCGGCCAGCCGATGCTGGCGCCGCTGGCGTCCTGGCTACCCGCGCCCATCGACCGTTTCGACGCCATCCTGCAGGGCTTCGTCGCTTCCGTCGCGGTCAACACCGCGCTGCTGGTCGGCATCTCGCTGCTGTCGCGCCCAAGCATGCGCGACCGCGAGCAGGCCGCTATCTTTGTCTCCGGCGGCGACGGACTGCCGGCGGCCGCCTTCGAGGACAGCGACAACGATCCGCGCATCGACGAACTGCGCGCCCTGTCCGCACGTTTCATCGGTGCGGAACGTGCCGAGCGCGCCTTCGCCGGACGGCGCATGACCGCTGCCGAGGCCATGGCCTTCACCGAACACCTGCTCGGCGGCGCTATCGGTGCCGCTTCGGCGCGTATCGTGATGGCGTCGGCGCGCGGCAAGAACCTGCTGAGCCCGCGGGCCGCCCGCGCCATGCTGGGCGAGGCGTCGGAGGCGATCCGGCACAACCTCGACCTGCTGCGTACCACGCTCGATCATATCAGCCAGGGCATCGGCGTGTTCGATCACGAGCAGCGGCTGGCGGCCTGGAACGACCGTTTCTTCGATCTGCTCAGCCTGCCCGCCAATCTGGCCGAGAATGGCGTGCCGCTCACCCAACTGGCCGGCGACGGCACCGGCGACCTCGCCATGACGCTGGCCTCCGGCGCGCATGGCTCGCGTATCTACGAACGCCGCCGTCCCGATGGCGGGGTGATCGAAATCCGCGTCGACCCCATGCCGGATGGCGGCTTCGTCGCCACCTGCACCGATGTCAGCGAACGCGTGCGCGCCGCCGAAGCCCTGCGCGCCTCCGAACGCGCCATCCGCGTCTATACCGACAACGTGCCGGTGCTGATCGCCTATGTCGACCGCGAGGAACGCTACCGCTTTACCAACATGCCGTTCCGCCGTTCGCTCAACCTGCCGCAGCAGCAGATCGACGGCCGGCCGCTGGGCGAAATGATCTCGGCCGACCGCTACAGCCGACTGAAGCCGCATATCGACGCGGCGCTTGCCGGCCAGCGCCAGAGTTTCGAAATCGAATTTCCCACCAACGATGCCAAGATCGAGGTGGCGCACGGCACCTATATTCCGCATATCGGCCATAGCGGCGAGGTGCTCGGCTTTTTCCTGCTGTACCAGGATGTTACCGAACGCCGGCGCGCCGACGCCGCTTTGCGCGCCGCCTATGAAGGCCTGGAGCGCCGCGTCGCCGAGCGCACCGCCGAACTGCAGCTCGCCGTGCAGGAACTGGAGGCCTCGCGCGCCCAGGCCGAAGCCGCCAATCTCGGCAAGACGCGCTTCCTCGCGGCCGCCAGCCACGACCTGCTGCAACCGCTGCACGCCGCCCGCCTGTTCACTGCCGCCCTGGCCGAGCGCGAGCCGGACAATCCGCTGGTCGCCAAGATCGATCACGGGCTCAGCTCGGTCGAGGTGCTGCTGGACGCGCTGCTCGATATCTCCAAGCTGGATGCCGGCGCGGTGCGGCCCGAAATCCGCCCGGTCGCGCTGTCCTCGCTGTTCGATGCCATCGCCACCTCCTTCGGCCCGCTGGCGGCGCGCCGCGGCGTGACGCTGAAGGTCGTGCCGACCAGCGCCACGATCAGCACGGATCCGGCTTTGCTGCGCCGCGTGCTGCAGAATTTCGTCGCCAATGCGATCCGCTACGCTGATCCCGACCGCGAGGATCGCCGCGTCGTGGTCGGCTGCCGACGCCATGGCAGCGAGATCCGCATCGAAGTCTGCGACAACGGCCCCGGCATTCCGGCCGACAAGCAGCAGGTGATCTTCCAGGAATTCGCCCGCCTGGAACGCGGCGGCGGCGATACCGAGCGCGGCCTGGGACTGGGACTGGCCATCGTCGAACGCATCGCCCGCATGCTCAACACCCCGATCCGGCTCGACAGCCGCCAGGGCCACGGCTCGGTGTTCAGCGTCACCGTGCCGCGCGCTGCCGTGGAGCCAGCCCAGGCGATCGAAGCGGCGCCGGCACCGGCTTTCGTCGCCGGCTCGCTCAGCGGCAGTTTCGTGCTCTGCATCGAGAACGAGGCCGGCGTGCGCGAGGCGATGATCACGCTGCTGGAAGGCTGGTCCTGCACGGTGGCGGCCGTCGACACGATCGAGGCGGCCCGGCAGGCGGTGGCGCAGGCCGGCCGCAGCCCCGACATCGTCCTGGCCGACCTGCATCTGGACGAGGACAGCCCGGACGGGCTGGAGGCCATCGCGCAGCTGCGCCGCGACTGGGGCCAGCGCATCCCCGCCATCCTGATCACCGCCGAACGCAGCCAGGAAATGCGCCAGCGCGCCGCCGAGATGGGCGTGGATGTGCTGAACAAGCCGGTGAAGCCGGCAGCATTACGCGCGCTGATCAGCCAGCGCCGCCGGCCCTCAGGCCCACTCGCAGAAACCGGCGATTAAACCGAGAAGTGCCTGGCCGCGATCACGGCCTGCGTGCGGCTGCGCACGCCGAGCTTCTTGAGAATGGCGGTGACATGCGCCTTCACGGTCGCCTCGCCGACCGACAGTTCATGCGCGATCTGCTTGTTGAGCTTGCCCTTCGAGAGCAGCGTCAGCACGCGCAGCTGCTGCGGCGTGAGTTCGTTGACGCGGCGGGCGAAATCGTCGGGCATCGCGCCGTCACCGCCCTCGAGCTCGGGCGGCAGCCAGACCTCGCCGTCCAGCACCGACTGCAGCGCGCTGGCAATCGTCTCCATCGCCGCCGATTTCGGCACGAAGGCGGCGGCGCCGAATTCGATGGCGCGGCGCATGGTGGCCGGCTCGCGGGTGGAAGACACGATGGCGACCGGCACGGCGGGATGGCTGGAACGCACGGCGGCGAGGCCGGCGAAACCATCCATGCCGGGCATGTCGAGATCGAGGATCAGCAGGTCGACGGAGTCGCGCGCATCCAGCGCGGCTCGGGCGCCGTCCAGATCGGCGGCGCCGACCACCTCGACGCCGGACATGGCCTGGCGCAGCGCCTGGCCCAGCGCCTCGCGCACCAGCGGGTGGTCGTCGGCGATGATGATCGTCAGTGCCGGCTCTGGTGCGCCGGTCTTTTGGGCTCCCGTCATGGCTCCGAAATTAGACCAGCGGCCGGCCGGCAGCAAGGAACGGTCCTGTCCGACAAAGGCCGGACAGGGCTCAGCCGAGGCGGCGCAGCGGAGGCAGCAGCGGTGGCAGGCCGCTGCAACCGGCGAGCGTGAACAGGGTGAAGGGTTGCGCGCGATAGACGGCGATGGCGCCGGTGCCGCGCAGCCGCCCGGCAAAGCCGGGATCTTCCGAGGCCAGTTCGACGGCATTGGTCAACCAGGTCTGCCGCACCAGGCGCGCCTCGGTCTGCAGCGCCGCCGCCGTTACCGCCGGATCGCGCCAGCCGAAGGGATAGACGGCGATGACGCGGCCGCTGGCCTCGGGCGGCAGGGCGGCGCGCTGCAGGGTCCAGCCGAGCAGGCCGGCCCAGAGCAGCAGGATCGCCGCCAGGAAACCGAGACCGATGCGATGCGGCGAGGCCATGTCGGGCTCCTCCGTTACTCGGCCGCCGCCGCGGCCGGCGCCGGCGCGCGCAGCAGCGGGCGTTCGTCGATCGGCCAGTGCACGATGGCGGCGAAGATGCCGAGCCCCATCGAGATCCACCAGACCAGATCGTAGGAGCCGGTGGCATCGAACAGCCGGCCGCCGAGCCAGACGCCAAGGAAGCCGCCGACCTGGTGGCTGAAAAAGACGATGCCGAACAGGGTGGCCATGTAGCGCGGGCCGAAAATCTGCGCCACCAGTCCCGAGGTGAGCGGCACGGTGGAGAGCCAGAGCAGCCCCATGGCGAAAGCGAA
>JAEYSS010000003.1 GCA_023434425.1 Pseudomonadota bacterium
TCGCTGGAACGCCAGGCCGAGCAGATGGATGCCTTCGAGGCGGCCGTGCTGCGCTTTCCGGAAATCCAGGAATGCTTTTCCGTCACCGGCGAGGCCGATTTCATTCTGCGCATCGTCGCGCGCGACCTGAAGGCCTTTGCCGATTTCCTGTCGCAGCATCTGCTGCGCGTGCCGGGCGTGCGTGCGGTGCGCTCCTCCATCGTGCTGCACCGGATCAAGCAGACCTCGGCGCTGCCCCTGCCCGATCTGGCCGGCGTCTGATGCGAGGCCGCCGCGTCATCGTGCCGATACTGGGCGCATTGATCGCGGCGATCTGGAGCGAGGCGGCGGCGCAGGTCCGCGTCGAGGGGCCGCGGCCGGGCAGCGAAGCCAGCATGTCGGCCAGCTGCATGCTGGCGATCATGTCCGCGACGGCGCGGCTGGAACGCGATTTCAAACTGCAACAGGTGGGCGCTGCCACGCCGCTGCTGTTCGACGACGTCTTCCTCAAACACTATTCCAGCATTGGCTGCTACGAGGACGGCGACGGCTTCATCCTGTATTTCCGCCCGCTCGGCTACAAGGGCGGCAACGCACTGAACGGCACCTATATGTTCCGGATGACGCGCGACCATACGATCCAGTATGCCGCGCCGCTGCGCTGAGTCGTTACGAGCGCCCCAGTTTGCGCAGCCAGGCGATGATGTCTTCGGTCTGCTGCCGCGACAGGTCGATGCCCTGCATCGGCGGATGCGGTGCAGCGAGCCAGCCACGCAGCCGCGCCGTATCGTCGCTGCGGCCGCGCATCAGCTGCGGCAGCGGCGGTGCCGTATCCGCGCCGCGGGCCTGCGCGCTGTGACAGGACAGACACCAGCGCTCGGCAAGTTTCTCGCCCATGGCGGCATCGCCGCGCTCGGCCGCACAGGCGCTGCCAGCGGCCACGGTCGCCACGATCGCGAGCAGCGCGCCAGGGCAGGATGGGATGCGCCGCTGTGCCATAGGTGTCAGCCCTGCAGGAAGTCCGGCGTCGCCGAGGCGATCAGCAGTTCGATCAGGCCGGTCATCGCGCGCTGCACGCGGGCAAAGCCGGCCGACTTCACGATCTGCGCTTCGTCCATGTAGAGATCGCGGTTGATCTCGAGCTGCAGCGTGAAATAGCCATGGTCGCGGCGCGCGTAATGCTGCGTGATATAGCCGCCGGCATAGGGCTTGTTGCGCGCGGTGCCGAAGCCGCAGGAGGCAAGGTAGCCCTCGACGCGGTCGACCAGCCTTGCAGGACAGGAGGTGCCGTGGAAATCGCCCAGCACCATGTCGGCGCGGCGCTGGCCGGCATCGGGCATGTTGTTGCCGCCGACCGACGGCATCGAATGGCAGTCGAGCAGCAAAGCCACGCCATGGCGCGCCCGGGCCTCGGCCAGCAGCTGCTCCAGCGTGTCGTGATACGGGCGCCAGCAGGTTTCGACGCGGCGCTCGGCTTCGGCGAAGGGGATCTTGCTCTTGTAGATTTCCAGCCCGCCGGCGACCACGCGGGCGATGGTGCCCAGGCCGGCGCCGATCTTGCTGCTTTCGGTGACGACATGCGACGGCAGCGGCGCATCGAACATGCCGGGATCGAGTTCGTAGGCCGAGCGGTTCGGGTCGCAGTAGGCGCGCGGGAACAGCGCCTCCAGCAGCGGGGCGCCGCGCCCGGGGCCGTCGACATAGAGTTCATGGATAAAGGCGTCTTCCGAGCGGCGCAGGGTCAGCGGATCGAGCTGGCTGTAGGCCTGGAAGCTGGCCGGATAGATGTCGCCCGAATGCGGCGAGGACAGCACCAGCGCGCTGGCCGGGCCCTGGAATCCGGCATCGGCCGGCCGCGTCACGCGCAGCGGCGGGTCGGCAGGAAATTCCGGATCGGGCCGGAAAACACGGGCTTTGATGGGTGCGCTGCTTGTCATTGAATCCTGGGAAACCGGGCCGGCCCGGGCAATGGGGCCGGAACTGTGACTGGGGCAATCAGGGAGAGAATATGCGGCATCCGGGGGAGGCTTGCCAACCGGCCCGTCAGCCATTAAAAGCCAGCCGGTCCGGTCGACCCCCGGACTTTCCGGCTTCGTGGCCGGAGATTGCGCGTAACGGGCGGTTAGCTCAGCGGTAGAGCACTACCTTGACATGGTAGGGGTCACAAGTTCGATCCTTGTACCGCCCACCACGCGCCTTTCGCTTCCCGATCATTCCAAAACGTTCACCGCGCGGCGATAAAACGCTCGACCAGCGGCCCCCAGATCGCGGCCGCACCGCGCCCGTTCATGAAGCTGTGGCCGTCGCGATCCCAGGGCGGCAGCAGATGAAATTCGGCCCGGCCGCCGGCCGCCGTGTAGCGCGCATGCAGGGCGCGCGAAATCTCCGGCGCGAAGAAGCTGTCATTCTCGGTGTAGATCCACAGCGTCGGCACCCGCGCGGTTTCGCCATACCTGCCCGCGCCGGCCACCAGACGGTCGGGCACGCAGTTGGTATTCGGCTGGTTGCCGGCCCAGCCGCCGCGGCCGCCGGCAAAATTGACGATGGCGACCACCCCCTGCGGATTGCGGCTGCTGTAGGCGAGGCTGCCCCAGCCGCCGGCCGATTGCCCGACGATCACGGTGCGGCCCGGCTGTACATAGGGCAGCTTTTCCAGATACTGCACGGCCGAGTGGATGTCTTCCGCCGCGGGCAGGCCGCTGCGGTAAAAGTCGGGATCGCTGCAGCGGCCGTATTCTTCCAGCCATGGCCCGCTGGTTTCGCCATAGCCGCGCCGCATCGGCATCGCCACGACATAACCGCGCGCGAGGAACCAGCCCGCAGCTTCGGAGTCGCAGGCATAGGGTTTCATTGCCGGCCGCCGCCCGGCATCGGCCGGCGAGCCGTGATTGAGCACCATCAGCGGCGCCGGTGCGCCATCGGGAAATCTGTCGACGGCGGGCCGGCAGACCTGCGTCACCAGCACCCAGCCCGGCGGCGTGTCCGCCAGCGACGGAACCCAGTGGACCTGTCGCCGCCACGGCCCTTCGGGCGCGCCTTTCGGCCCGGGTTCGTAGGGCTGCGCCCAGGCGGGCGACAGCACCACCCATGCGGAGATCAGCAGCATCAGCAACGAGCAGACTCTGAGCATGGCGACCTCTCCCGCCTCGCTGTCCCGGGCGACAGCATGCCAGCGAAACTTGGCTTATCGCAATTTTTTGCACGCGGATGGGAAGGCGACCAAGCGGAACAGCAGCCAGCGCGAGTACATCCATTTGGGTTATTCGCGGAGAAAAAGCCGGAAAACCGGCTTTTTTATTTAGATAAAATTAAGCATACTGCACCGACAGTCGACGCGACGTGATGGGATACGGGATCGCGGCGTCGAAACAGGGGGAAGCAGGGCATGTCTGACACTGCTGTTGCGTCGCCGGCCAGCCTGCAGGCGAGGCCCGGATCATGAGTCTGGACGTGGCCATCCCGATCGGCACGGTCTTTCTGGAATGCTCGCGTTTCGTGCCGCCCACGGCCCAGGCGCGCTGGCGCGTCGAACGTATCGTCGCGCTGCCCAACCTGCCGGAACATGCGGCGATCCGCAAACTTGAACCCGGCGGCGAAGAGCGCCTGATCACGCTGCAGGCGCTGGCGCAAAGCGGCAAATACGCGCGCGAAAACTAGAGAAATCCGCGCCGCGTTTCGCCCCGGCGCAATCCGTCACATCCATTGCTGCCCCCGGGACGCCGCGCGTCATCGCGCGTGCCGGCGGCGCGTCTGCTCCGTAAGCAGAGATTTCCGGCGCGCGGCAGACCCGGACGGGTGACCGGAAAATTCAAGGTTAACGGTAATTTATGAGTGATCCCCGGCAACGGCTGTGCAAATTATTGAGTCGCTGACAAATAAATATGTCGCCGATGTGAGTTGGGGGAAAACAATGCTCAGCCGTCTGCCGCTCGTCACCAAAATCGCACTCGTCACCGCCATCCTGATCGTCCTCACCGCGCTGGGTGTCGGTGGCGGCGCCGTGATGCAGATCCGCAACGAGATCGCCAACCAGGTGATCGACCGCCAGAACAACAGCCTGCGCACCATGACGGTGCTGGTGAAGAAGGCCTTCCCCGATACCAAATTCGAGATCGATGCGCAGGGCCGCGTCGGTCGCGTCGTGATGACGGCGATTCCCGATTTCACCAGCCACGAGATGATCGACGAGATCGGCAAGGTGACCGGCGAGACCGCCACGCTGTTCCGCTGGCAGGATGCCGAGCAGGATTTCTTCCGCAAGACCACCAACATCATCCGCGACGACGGCCAGCGCGCCGTCGGCACCGTGCTCGGCAAGGCCAGCGCCGCCTATGCACCGGTGGCGGCGGGACGCACGTATCTGGGCGAAGCCGTGATCTTGGGCAAGCCCTACTACACCGGCTATCACCCGGTGCACGATCCGAACGGCAAGGTGATCGGCATTCTCTATGTCGGCGTGCTGAAGACCAACATCGAGGCCTTTGTCGACAAGATTAACTGGCAGGTGCTGCTGGCCGGAGTGATCTCCGTGCTGGTCGGCGTGGTGATCGCCATCGTGGTGACCCGCAAGCTGCTGCGTCCGCTGGGCGAGATCGCCGGCTGGACCGAGCGGCTGGCGCAGCATGAGATGAATGTGGAGATCGGCCATCGCCAGCGGCGCGACGAGATCGGCACACTGGCGCGCGCCGTGCAGGAGCTGAAAAACACGTCGCTCACCGCCGCCCGCGCGCAAAGCGGCCTGGCGAATGTCACCACCAATGTGATGGTGGCCGATGAAAACAACATCATCGTCTACTGCAACAAGTCGGTGGTGGAGACGCTGCGGCGCGCGCAGGACGATCTGCGCAAGGATCTGCCGCATTTCGACGCTGACGACCTGATTGGCAAATCGGTCGATGTCTTCCACAAGGATCCGGCGCATCAGCAAAAGCTTCTGTCCGGCCTGACCACCACCTACCGCGCGCGCATCACGGTGGGCGGCCGTATTTTCGACCTGATCGCCAACCCGGCGCTGAACCAGCGCGGCGAGCGTGTCGGCACCGTGGTGGAATGGGCCGACCGCACCGAGGAAGTACGGCTGGGCAATGAAGTGGTCGCGCTGGTGCAGACCGCCAGCGACAAGGGCTTTGCCGACCGTATCGACCTGACCGGCAAGACCGGCTTCATCCGCGCACTCAGCGAAGCGATCAACACGATGTCCGACAAGTGTCAGACCATGACCGGCGAAATCGCCCAGGTGATCGGCGCCATGGCGCAGGGCGACCTGACGCAGCGGCTGAGCAAGGACTATCCGGGCATCTTCGGCCAGCTCAAGACCGGTGCGAATGCGCTGTCCGAACGGCTGCGCGATTTCGCCGGCCGCCTGGCCGATACCTCGCGCACGGTGCGCGATGCCTCGGCCGAGATTTCCACCGGCAGCCAGGATCTGGCCAGCCGCACGGAAAGCCAGGCCGCCAGCATCGAACAGACCGCGGCCTCGATGCATGAGATCACCGCCACGGTAAAGCAGAATGCCGACAACGCGCAGGCCGCCAACCAGCTGGCGGTGGCGGCGCGCGACACCGCCGAAAAGGGCGGCAGCGTGGTGAGCGATGCGGTCAGTGCGGTGACGCAGATCGAGCAGAGCGCCCAGAAGATCAGCGACATCGTCGGACTGATCGATGAGATCGCCTTCCAGACCAATCTTCTGGCACTGAATGCCAGCGTCGAAGCGGCGCGCGCCGGCGAGGCCGGCAAAGGCTTCGCGGTGGTGGCGCAGGAAGTGCGCGCGCTTGCACAGCGTTCGGCCAATGCGTCGAAAGACATCAAGGCGCTGATCACGGAATCGAATACGCAGGTGAAAACCGGCGCCAGCCTGGTGAACCAGACGGGCCAGTCGCTGACCGACATCGTCAACGCCATCAAGAAGGTGAGTGACATCGTCGCCGAGATCGCGGCCGCCTCGCGCGAACAGGCCACCGGCCTCGACCAGGTGAACACCGCCGTCGGCAGCATGGACGAGATGACCCAGCGCAACGGCGCACTGGTGGAAGAAACCAGCGCCTCGGCCCAGGCGCTCGCCGATCAGGGCCGCCAGCTGGCCGACCTCGTCGCCTTCTTTAAATTCGATGGAAGCAGCGGCGGCGTGGGAGTTTCGGCCGCACCGCCCGCGCGGCCGGCTGTTCCGCCGGTGCCGGCTGCAGCGGCGGCACCGAAATCCGCGCCCGGACCGGCGGCCACGGCCAGGCCTGCGCCAGCACCGGCGCCGAAACCCGCAGCAGTTGCGGCGACGCCGGCCAAACCGGCCGCTGCGGCCGACGATGACTGGCAGGAATTCTGATCGGAATTCCGACTTGAACCCGATGCGGCCGGCGCTCCGGCCGCATCGTTTTTCAGTCTGCACGCGGTGTGAGCGGACTGCGTATAATTTTGGCGTAAACCTGCTCTGCCAACACTCGTAATACCAAAGGGTGTGCTTTAACCATCCTGTTGACGCTGCGGCATTTATCTTCGGCGGCGAAAGAGGTTGCGCCTGTCATTATGCGGGCGCAGTGTGTTGTTCTGTGGGGTTAGAGGGGGAGCGCAAGAATGCGTTTCGGTATTCGTCAGAAACTTCTTCTGGCTGTGGGTGTGATTGCCGCCATGGCGGTGGTCTCGAGTTTGATCTCTTTCGGTTTCTTCGGCCAGGTGCGCAGTGCGCTCGGTCTCGTCACCGACCGTAGTCTTCCTGCCGTCACCGCGGCGCTGACATTGTCGGCGCAGAGCGCAGATGTCGCAGCTTCCGCGCCGGCGCTGGCCTATGCCACCAACGATGCCGAACGCACCACTTCCATCTCGGTCCTGACCGGCAAGCTGGCGCAGATCAAGCGTACGCTGGAAGAAGTGAAATCCACCGACGCGCCCGAAACGCTGCGCCAGGAAGCCGAGGACTCGTTCAGCCGGCTGTCCGATGCGATGGAACGCATCGATACGGCCGTGAAGGACCGTCTGGCCCACAGCGCCAAGCGGCAGGCGCTGACCAAGACGCTGACCGACAATCACGCCAACTTCCTGTTCCTCGCCCAGCCGGCGGTCGACCAGGCGGTGATGGACATGACGATGGAATTCGAGCTGGTGTCGCGCGCCACCGGCGCCGGCGCATCGGAAATGATCCAGAGCATCCTCGACAAACAGGTGGCCGGCGCCCGCGCCATCCAGGATCTCGTCGCCAAGACAAATCTGAGCGTCGGCATGCTGGCGGTGGCCGCACAGGCCGACAGCCCGGAAGCGGTCGAGCTGATCCAGGTCGACAATATCAACACCAAGGCCGAGATGCTGCGCGGCCTCGATACCGTGCTCTCGATTTATCCGAACAAGGAAATCGAGGAGATGGTGAACGGCATCGCCAAGGTCAGCGAGGGCGAGGACGGCCTGTTCTCCACCCGCCTGATGGAACTGGCCGCGACGCGGCAGGCGCTGGCGGCGCTGACCGAGGGCCGGTCGGCCACACTGGCGCTGTCGGATGCGGTCGACCAGCTGGTCGCCTCGGCGCGCAAGGATGCGATCACGTCGTCGCAGGCCTCGATCTCGGCGATCAACATCGCGCAGACCGTGATGGCCGTGATCGCGATCTTCTGCCTGATCGCCGCCATCGGCATCGGCTGGCTCTATATCGGCCGCCGCGTGATCGACCCCATCGTCGCCACCACCGGCACCATGGACCGGCTGGCCAACCGCGACTGGAGCGCGCAGGTGGTCGGCACGGATCGCAGCGACGAGATCGGCGACATGGCGCGCGCCGTACAGGTGTTCAAGGACCAGGGCCAGGAAGCGCAGCAGCTGCAGGAACAGATCGAAGCCGACCGCACCCGCTTCGAAGCCGAACGCGTCGCGCAGGAAGGCCTGCTCAAGAGCGCAGTGGGCGAAATCGTCGCGGCGGCCAATGCCGGCCGCCTGAGCGAGCGCATCGACACCAGCCGCATCGAAGGCGTGATGCGCGAACTGGGCGAAGGGGTCAACACGCTGCTCGGCACCATGGAGCGGGTGCTGGGCGATCTGGGCACCATGCTGCACAAGCTGGCCGACGGCGATCTGACGCATCGCATCCGCAGCCAGTATCAGGGCCTGTTCGCCGATTTGGCCGGCGATGCCAACCAGGTGAGCGACCGCCTGTCGGATACCATGAAAAAGCTGGCGGAATCCGCCGCTATGGTGCGCGACGCCTCGGCGGAGATCTCGACGGGCAGCCAGGATCTGGCGCAGCGCACGGAGAGCCAGGCGGCGGCGCTGGAAGAGACGGCGGCGTCGATGCACGAGGTGACGGCGACGGTGAAGCAGAATGCCGACAATGCGCAGGCGGCCAACCAGCTGGCGAGCCAGGCGCGCGATACCGCCGAGAAGGGCGGCAGCGTGGTGGCCAATGCGGTGACAGCCGTGACGCAGATCGAGGACAGCGCCCGCAAGATCAGCGACATCGTCGGGCTGATCGACGAGATCGCCTTCCAGACCAACCTGCTGGCGCTGAACGCCTCGGTGGAAGCCGCGCGCGCCGGCGAGGCCGGCAAGGGCTTTGCCGTGGTGGCGCAGGAAGTGCGCGCGCTGGCGCAGCGGTCTGCCAATGCCTCGAAGGATATCAAGGCGCTGATCAACCAGTCGAATGCGCAGGTGAAAACGGGTGCGGCGCTGGT
>JAEYSS010000023.1 GCA_023434425.1 Pseudomonadota bacterium
CCCCGAGACCCACCGTCACGGTGTCGAACGCGGTGCCACCTCCGCCCTGTTCGGTGGCTTCGTGGTGATGCTGTATCTCGATGTCGCGCTCGGCTGAGCCGCCACAGCTTCCATGATCCGCCCTAAAAGGCTAGAATACTTCTCGTTAGAGTAGAAGAACAAGCGCAGGCCGATGAGCCATGCGCACGAGGAGGAAATCATGGCGTCGCAGAATTCGACCGCAGCCCTCTCCATTGGCGGCCGTATCAATCTTGGCTTCGGGATCGTGATCGTGCTGCTGCTGATCGTGGCCGGTGCGGGCCTTTATGGCAGCAACAATGCGCGCCAGCTGTTCAACCGTTTCAGCGAGACCTCGGACGCCACTGGCGCCGTGCTGCAGGCCGAGCGCGACATCATCGACCTGAGCCGCAACGTGCTGCTCTACACTGACCGCGACAGCCAGCCCGCGCTGGAGACCGCCCGCAAGCTTCTGCAGTCGATCCCGCAGACCATCGCCGCAGCCGAAGGCGATGCCGATGCCAACGAACGCCGCATTCTGGGCGAGATCGCCGGCCTGATGCAGCAGTACAGCGCGGTGATCGAGGAAACCGTGACCGCCAAGGCGGAGTATAACGGTGTATTCCAGAAGGATGTGGTGCCGGCCAGCACCATGATCCGCCAGATTCTGCCGCAGATGATATCGCAGGCCGTCGCCACCAACGATTACCAGACCGCCTTCGAAGCCTCGCGCGTGTCCGACCTGCTGAACTCCATCGGCGCCGCGGCCTATCAGTATCTCTATCGGCCGCGCCCCGAACTGCTGCAGCGTACGCAGCAGCTGACCGCCGAGTTGGGTACCGCCAGCGCCGCATTTGCGGACCGCCTGATCACCAAGGGCCAGATGTCCGCCGGGGAAGAGATGAAGGAGGCCACCGCGGCTTATGGCGAAGGCTTGGTCAAGGTGATGACCTCGATCGGCCGTATCAGCACGGATATGGCCGGCCGCATGAACCAGGCGGCGAGTGGCGGTATCGAACGTGCCAATGCACTGGCGGAAACCCGCAGGCGGGAACTGGATCAGGACGCGACCGCCATGCACAGCAACCTCGGCCTGACGCTGACCACCATCGGCGTCATCGCGCCGATCGCGCTGATTGCCGCCCTGGTTGCGGCCATGCTGATCGGCCGCTCGATCCGCCGCCCGGTTCTTGCCCTGACCGAAAGCATGGGCGCGATCTCCACCGGCGATTATGCCGCAGCCGTACCCGGGCTCGAGCGCGGCGACGAGATCGGCCGCATGGCCAAGGCCGTGCAGGTCTTCAAGGAGAACGGCCAGGAGAATGAGCGGCTGCGCCAGCAGGTGGAAGCCGAGCGCCAGCAGCGCGAACGCGACCGCGCTGCGCAGGAAGCCGAACTCGACCGCTCGGTCGGCATGGTGGTGCAGGCCGCCGTAGCCGGGGATCTGGGCAAACGCATCGACACCGCCGGCCTGCAGGGCGTGATGCTGAAGCTGGGCGACGGTATCAACAGCCTGGTCGCCAGCGTGAGCACGGCCATCGACGAAGTCGGCCGCGTGCTGGCGGCGATGGCTGGTGGCGACCTGAGCCGCCGCGTCGAGGGTGAGTATCGGGGCGTCTTCGCCGAGCTGAAGAACAACGTGAATGCCAGCAGCGAAACACTCGCCGGCACCGTGAAAGGCATCGCCGAGGCCGCCTCAGCCGTGAACGACGCCAGTTCGGAAATCTCGACCGGCAGTCAGGATCTGGCCAGCCGCACGGAATCCCAGGCCGCCAGCATCGAAGAGACCGCGGCCTCGATGCACGAGATCACCACCACCGTAAAACAGAACGCCGACAACGCCCAGGCCGCCAACCAGCTGGCCGTCGCCGCGCGCGACACCGCCGAAAAGGGCGGCAGCGTGGTCAGCGATGCCGTCGGCGCGGTAACCCGCATCGAGGAAAGCGCGCAGAAGATTTCCGATATTGTCGGCCTGATCGACGAGATCGCCTTCCAGACCAATCTGCTGGCGCTGAATGCGTCGGTCGAAGCGGCGCGCGCCGGCGAAGCCGGCAAGGGTTTCGCCGTGGTGGCGCAGGAGGTGCGCGCACTCGCCCAGCGTTCCGCCAACGCCTCGAAGGACATCAAGGCCCTGATCGCAGAATCGAACGCGCAGGTCAAGACCGGCGCCAGCCTGGTGAACCAGACCGGGAGCTCGCTGACCGACATCGTTACCGCGATCAAGAAGGTATCGGACATCGTCGCCGAGATCGCAGCAGCCAGTCGCGAGCAGGCCACCGGACTGGATCAGATCAACACGGCGGTCGGCAGCATGGACGAGATGACCCAGCGCAATGGCGCCCTGGTCGAGGAAACCTCGGCTTCGGCCCAGGCGCTGGCCGGCCAGGCCAAGGAACTGACCCGGCTGGTCGCCTTCTTCCGCGTGTCCTAGGCGGGGCGCTTGAGTTCGGCGAGCAGGATGCCGCCGAGCACCAGCACCAGTGCCACCACATGATAGAGCGCCAGCTGCTCGCCGAGGATCAACATGGCGAAGCTGGCGCCGAACAACGGCATCAGGTTGGTGAACAGCCCGGCGCGACCGGCGCCGATCAGTTCGACGCCGCGCATGTAGAAGATCTGCGACAGCAGCGACGGGAAGATCGCCACATAGATCAGCAGCATCCAGCCCTTGAAGGTAGGCCAGAAGAATTCGCCCATGGCGACTTCATAGGCCAGCGGCAGGAATGACGTGAGCAATGCGGCCGGCGTAAGGGCTGCAAAGAACACCAGGCTGGGCACCAGCGGCCGGTGCCGCAGCAGCAGAGAATAGCCGGAATAGAAGATCACCCCGATGAGGATCAGGATATCGCCGCGGTTGATGGTGAGTTCCAGCAGGTGCTGGAGATCGCCCTTCGCCGCCGTCCACACCACGCCGGCCATCGACACCACCATGCCGATCCATTGCAGCGTCGTGATCCGCTGACGATAGAAGATCAGCGCGCCGATCAGGATCAGCGCCGGCATCGCCGCATTGATGATGTTGATGTTGATCGCCGTGGTCGTATAGGCCGACCAGTAGAGCAGGATATTGTAACTGGTGTAGCCCAGCGCACCCATCATGGCGAGATAAGGAATACGCGGCTTCAGCACCGGCCAGTGTTCGCGCAGGCCCCTACCCGCCAGCGTGAACATGATGGCCGCGACGATCAGCCAGCGCAGCAGGGTGAGCGAGGCCGGCGAAATCTCGCCGACCGCCATGCGGCTGACCACCGAATGGCCGCCCCACAACGCCACGGTCAGCACCAGCAGCAGATAGGGATTGGCGAACAGGCGGGACAGCAGGGATTTACCGGCCGATGTTGTATCGGTATGGGGCGGAACGGACATGCTTCCTCGGCGACGCGGACAGACACAGGACGGCCGAACTCAGCCATCCATGACCGCCCTCTTCCGTGGCCAGTCCCCCTCGATCGGCGAGTTTCGCCTCCATCACCCGTAACAGCAAGTACGGAGACCGATTTAAGCCTGTTTCTTTCGCCGCCGCTGGGCTAAACACCGGCCATGACGTTCATCTCCGGCGACCAGGCGATTCTCCATATCGATCTCGATGCGCTGGTCGCCAACTGGCGGCGGCTGGGCAGCATGGCACCGCAGGCCGAATGCGGCGCCGTGGTCAAGGCCGATGCCTATGGCACCGGCGCGGCCGAGGTCGGGACAGCGTTACAAAAAGCTGGCTGTCACCGCTTTTTCGTGGCGCATTCCGAAGAGGCGCTGGCCCTGCGCCAGGCGCTTCCTGACCCGCAGACCACGATCCATATCCTGCACGGCCCGGCGACCGGCGGTGAAGCCGAGCTGGCTGCCGCCAACCTGACCCCGGTGCTGTCGACGCCGGGGCAGATCGCCGCCTGGTCCCGGCTTGCCAAAAAGCTCGGGCGCCGCCTGTCCGCCGCCCTGCATGTCGATACCGGCATGAACCGGCTGGGGCTCTCGGAGGCAGAGGCTTATGCAGTCGCCACCGATCCGGCACGGCTGGATGGCATCGACCTGGCTTTCGTGATGAGCCACCTCGCCTGCTCCGACGAGCCGGACCACCCGCTGAACCACCGGCAGGCCGAGGCCTTTGCCGCGCTGCGGCAGCGTTTTCCCAACCTGAAAGGCAGCCTGGCCAACTCGGCCGGGATATTCCTCGGGCCGGAGTATCATCACGACATCCTGCGGCCCGGAATCGCCCTCTATGGCGCCAACCCGCTGGACCCTTCGGCCGGGCCGCGTCGCGAGGCCAGCCGGATGGCGGAAGTGGTTCACCTGCAAGGCAAAATCCTGCAGGTCCGTTCCGTTGACAGGGGCCGGACCGTTGGCTACGGTGCCAGCTATATCGTTGAAAAACCGACCCAAATTGCCACTGTGGCGGTCGGTTATGCCGATGGATTCTCTCGTGCGCTGTCCGGTCGGGGCAGCGCCATCATCAAAGGTCGCCAGGGCCATGTACGAGTGCCGATCGCGGGGCGGGTCTCAATGGATCTGATCACGCTGGATGTCTCCGCGCTCGACGAGAGCGACTGCCGGCCCGGCACGCCCGTCAGTCTGCTCGGTGGCGGCATCGACATCGACGAACAGGCAGCCCTCGCAGGCACCATCGGCTATGAACTGCTGACGCAGCTCGGCCGACGCTACCGGCGCATTTACAAAAGTTCTGCCGCATGAACCCGCTTGCCATCATCGGCCGCGTGTTCCTCGATTTCCTCGGTGCCATCGGCCGCGTCGCCGTCTTCACCTTCCATGGC
>JAEYSS010000247.1 GCA_023434425.1 Pseudomonadota bacterium
GTTGCGCACCGTGCTGCGCAACGGCGACCAGGTGGAGATTCTCCGCTCCAAGGTACCGGCGCCCAATCCGACCTGGCTCAACTTCGTCAAGTCGGGGCGCGCCAAATCCTGCATCAACCGCTTCATCCGTCAGCAGCAGCGCGGCCAGTATCACGAGCTTGGCAAGGCGATCCTGACCAAGGCGTTCAAGGAGCACGAAAGTTCCGCCAGCGAAAAGGTGCTCGATCCCGTCGTCAAGGTGCTCAAGCTGCGCAACGCCGATGATGTGTTCGTGGGCGTGGGTGAGGGTAATTTTACCGCGCGCCAGGTGATCAACATCGTCTTTCCCGGCCAGAAGGAAGACGAGGCCGACAAGGCGCCGCCATTGCCGCGACCGCATCGCCAGCCAAGCGATCACAGCAAGGCCGGCAGCGGCATTCCGATCCGCGGGCTGATTCCGGGCATGGCGATGCATTTTGCCGGTTGCTGTCACCCGCTGCCGGGCGACCGCATCGTCGGCATCGTCACCACCGGCAAGGGCGTGACCATCCACACCATCGACTGCGAGACGCTGGAGCAGTTTGCCGAGCAGCCGGAACGCTGGCTTGATCTGGCCTGGGATCCGCCGTCGGATGCCGAGAAGACGCATGGCCATGTCGGCCGCGTGAACCTGCTGATCAACAACGAGCCGGGGGCGCTGAGTGCGGTCACCACCATCATCGCCAAGCACAAGGGCAATATCACCAACCTGAAGATCACCAACCGCACCACCGATTTCTTCGAGATGTTCGTCGATATCGAGGTGCGCGACGTGAAGCACCTGACCAATATCATCGCGGCGTTACGCGCCTCCTCCGTTATCAGTTCGGTGGAACGTGCCCGCGGCTGACCGGCCGACTTGAGAAAGAGACCTGAAGATCATGAATCGTGAGGACGTACTGCAGCATTACCGTGACTCCGGCGCCCTGCTGGAAGGTCATTTCCTGCTGACCTCTGGCCTGCACAGCCCCGTCTACATGCAGTCCGCCCGTGTGCTGATGTTCCCTGAACGCGCCGAAGCGCTCTGCAAGGCGCTGGCAGACAAGCTGCGTGCCAAATACGGTCCGAAGCCGGTCGATCTTGTCTGCTCGCCGGCCATGGGCGGCGTGGTGGTGGGTTACGAACTGGCGCGCCAGCTTGGGGTGCCGGCGATTTTCACCGAACGCGTGGACGGCAGGTTCGCGCTGCGCCGCGGTTTCGATATCCCGCAGGGCGCGCGCGTGTTGATGGCCGAGGATGTCGTCACCACCGGCAAGTCGAGCCGGGAATGCATCGACTGCATCACCGAGCATGGCGGCGTTGTCGTGGCGGCCTCCTGCATCGTCGACCGCTCGGACGGCGAGGTCGATCTCGGCGTGCCGCTGTTCGCACTCTGCGGCTACAAGGTGCCGTCTTATACGGCCGATGCGCTGCCGCCTGAACTGCAGAAGATCCCGGCCGTGAAGCCCGGTTCGCGCGGCCTGAAATAGGATACCCGACCATGACTGCCCGCAGCCTTCGTCTCGGCGTCAACATTGACCACGTCGCCACCATCCGCAACGCGCGCGGCGGCCGCCATCCCGATCCGGTGCGCGCCGCCAAACTGGCCGCGGCCGCGGGTGCCGATGGCATCACCGCGCATCTGCGCGAGGATCGCCGGCATATTTCGGACAACGACATCGACCGCCTGATGGCCGAGATCAGCCTGCCGCTCAATCTGGAAATGGCCGCGACGGACGAGATGCTGGCGATTGCGCTGCGCCACAAGCCGCATGCGGCCTGCATCGTGCCGGAGCGCCGCGAGGAACGCACCACCGAAGGCGGCCTCGATGCCGCCGGTCAGTTCGCGCATCTCAAGCCGATGATCGCCAGACTGTCGGATGCGGGCATTCGCGTTTCGCTGTTCATCGAGGCGTCTGAGACGCAGCTCGATGCGGCGAAGGCGCTCGGTGCACCGGTGATCGAGATCCATACCGGCAAATACTGCGAGACAGAAGGCGCCGAGCAGGCTGCCGAACTGGAACGTATCCGCAAGGCTGCGGCCCATGCCGGGATGCTCGGCCTTGAATGCCATGCCGGCCACGGCCTGAATTTCGACACGGTGATGCCGGTGGCCGCCATTCCCACCATCGTCGAGCTCAATATCGGCCATTTCCTGATCGGTGAGGCGATCTTTGGCGGCCTGGATGGCGCCATCCGTCGCATGCGCGCGCTGATGAACGACGCCCGCGGGCTGACGGCCAGATCGGCATGATCATCGGCCTCGGTTCCGACCTCATCGATATCCGGCGGATCGAAAAGACCATCGAACGCTTCGGCGACCGTTTCCTCAACCGCATCTTCACGCCGGTCGAGCGCGCGCGTTCCGACCGCCGCCAGCTCACCCGCATAGACTCCTATGCCAAACGCTATGCGGCCAAGGAAGCCTGCTCCAAGGCGCTCGGCACCGGCTTTCGCAAGGGTGTGTTCTGGCGCGATATGGGCGTGGTCAACCTGAGCGGCGGCAAGCCGTCGATGGCGCTGACAGGTGGTGCGCTGGCGCGCCTGGAGAGTCTGTTGCCGGCTGGATACGAGGCCCAGATCGACGTCTCGCTGACCGATGAACCGCCGCTGGCGCAGGCCATCGTGATCATCTCGGCAAGGCCTAAAAGTCCAGTGCAATCAGGCGTCTAGCCAGCGCTTGACTTTGCCGGGCGGAACACGGCTTGATGCCGCGCTCCGGCGCGCCGGATATTACGCGTAAGGGATTGATTTATATGGATCAGGAGCAGGCAGTGGCAAAGGCGAAGACGCGCGGCGGCGATATCTGGGACAGCCTGCGCACGCTCGTCTATGCCGTGCTGATCGCGGTCGGTATCCGCACCGTCGCCTACGAACCATTCCATATCCCGTCTGAGTCCATGCTGCCGACGCTGCTGGTCGGCGACTATGTCTTCGTCTCGAAATACGCCTACGGCTACAGCAAATACTCCATCATCTTCAGTCCGCCGATCTTCGAGGGCCGCATCCTCGCCTCGGCACCCAAGCGCGGCGACGTGGTGGTCTTCCGCTGGCCGCGCGACCCCTCGGTCGACTACATCAAGCGCGTGGTCGGCCTGCCGGGGGACCGCGTGCAGATCCGCGACGGCGCCCTCCTGATCAACGGCGAGCCGGTGAAGCGCCGCCGCATCGAGGATTTCGAGCGCCGCGACCGTTTTGGCAATGTGGTCGAGCGCATCGCGCAATGGGAAGAGACGCTGCCGGGCGGTGCTGTTTACAACACGCTCGATCTCTACAATTACAATGCCGGTGACAATACCGGTGTCTATACCGTGCCGGCCGGCCATTATTTCATGATGGGCGACAACCGCGACAATTCGCAGGACAGTCGCGTGCCGGTCGAAGTCGGCGGCGTCGGCTATGTGCCGGCCGACCACCTGATCGGCCGCGCCGAGGTGCGCTGGATCTCGATCGACCAGAGCGCATCGCTGCTCAAGCCCTGGACGTGGTTCAGCGCGCTGCGCTGGAACCGCATGTTCACCGGTATCAACTGAGGCCGGCGTTGAGCGCGGAGACCCGCAAACCGGCACTCGACCAGATTCAGCAGGCGCTGGGCCACAAATTCGCCGATACCAAGCTGCTGGAAGAGGCGCTGGTGCACCCTTCCGCCAATCCGCGCCGCAGCCGCGCCAAGTCGGCCCGCGCCAAGGCTGCGGAAACGCCGCCGACCGTGCGCGACTACAACCGCCTTGAGTTCATCGGCGACCGTGTGCTGGGTCTGGTCGTCGCCACGCTGCTGGCCGAGCGCTTCCCGCAGGCCGAGGCTGGTGAACTGGCGCTGCGCTACAACGCTCTGGTCAAGCAGGAGAGTCTGGCACGTTTCGCCCAGTCGCTCGGTCTGGGCGACTTCATCCATCTCTCACGCTCCGAACGCGATTCCGGCGGTGCCGGCAAACCAGCCATCCTGGCCGACGCCTGCGAGGCCGTGGTCGCCGCACTCTATCTGGATGGCGGCCTCAAGGTCGCTGAACGGTTCGTGCGCCGCTACATGGAGCCGATGCTGAGCGAAGTCGCCAATGGCGCCGCGAAAGATCCCAAGACAGCCCTGCAGGAATGGGCGGCTGCGCGCGGCATGGCCGCGCCGCGCTATGAAATTGTCAGCACCGAAGGCCCGCCGCACGAACCGCGTTTCACAGTCGCCGTGAAACTGGGTACCGGCGAACCGGCCAGGGGACAGGGCGGCTCGAAACGGGCCGCTGAACAGGAAGCTGCCGGTCGTCTGCTCGACCGGCTTGTCACCGAGAAAGCATGACTGAAAACATCACAGATACTCCGGCGTCGCCGCATTGCGGTTACGTCGCCATCGTCGGCGCGCCCAATGCCGGCAAGTCCACATTGCTGAACAAGCTGGTCGGCGCGAAGGTTTCGATTGTTTCGAAGAAAGTGCAGACCACGCGCGCCCGCATCACGGCCATCTGCATGGAGGGCGATGTACAGCTGATTTTTCTCGACACGCCCGGCATTTTCACGCCGAAGCGGCGCCTGGATCGCGCCATGGTCAATGCGGCCTGGAGCGGCATCGAGGAAGCCGATGCCGTGCTGCTGCTGATCGATGCCGAGCGTGGATTTGACGATGAGAGCCGCGCCATCATCGAGGCACTGAAGGATCGCAAGCGCCGTAATGTGCTGCTGGCGCTCAATAAGGTCGACGCCGTGCAGCGTGAAAAGCTGCTCGGTCTGGCCAAGGAGATCAGCGAGACCTACGACTTCGAGCGCGTCTTCATGATCTCGGCCGAGAAGGGTACTGGCGTGGATGACGTGCGCGCCGATCTGGCCCGGCGCATGCCGGCCGGTCAGTGGCTTTATCCGGAAGACCAGCTGGCCGATGTGCCGATGCGCTTCCTGGCAGCCGAGATCACGCGCGAACAGGTTTATCGCAGCCTGCATGACGAACTGCCTTACGCAATCACGGTCGAGACCGAGAACTGGAAGGACCAGAAGGACGGTTCGGCCCGTATCGACCAGGTGATTTTCGTGGAGCGCGACAGCCAGAAGAAGATCGTGCTGGGCGAGAAGGGACAGATGATCAAGCGTATCGGGGCATTCGCGCGCAAGATCATGGAAGAGCAGTTCGAGCGCCGCGTGCACCTGTTCCTGTTCGTGAAGGTGCGTGAGGATTGGGGGGACGACCCCGAGCGCTACGAAGCCATGGGACTGGATTTCCCCAAGGGCTGACTGTGGCCTAGACGCC
>JAEYSS010000095.1 GCA_023434425.1 Pseudomonadota bacterium
CAGGTGAAAACCGGCGCCTCGCTGGTCAATCAGACCGGTGGTTCGCTGACCGAGATCGTCAACGCCATCAAGAAAGTGAGCGATATCGTCGCCGAGATCGCTGCCGCCAGCCGCGAGCAGGCCACCGGCCTCGACCAGATCAACACCGCGGTGGGCAGCATGGAGGAGATGACCCAGCGCAACGCGGCGCTGGTGGAAGAAACCACGGCGGCGGCGCAGAGCCTGGCCGGGCAGGCGAATGAGCTGGCCAACCTGGTTGGCTTCTTCAAGGTGGCGGGCGGCCAGCCGGCCGCGGTCCCGGCCGCGGCCGCAACAGCGCCGGCGCCGGCAAAGCCCGCGGCTGTGGCCGCGATCCGGACCGCCAGCCCGACTCCGGCGAAACCGGCGACTGCCCCGCCGGCCAAACCGGTGGCCGCGCCGGCCCCGAAGGCCGTTGCTGCTGCCGACGACGATTGGCAGGAATTCTAGGGGCTTAGCCGGCGTCTCGCGGGGCTGTTTTCTGGCCGGTTTTCCGGTTGACAGTCCGGGGGGGCGTCGGTATGGTCCGCCGCACTTTTCCGCCGGGCGGGGTAAGACTGCGTCCGGCTTTACTATTTTCTGAGGTCAGTGTCATGAAGGTCGTGAATTCCCTCAAGTCGGCCAAGGGTCGTCATCGCGATTGCCGCGTCGTGCGCCGCAAGGGCCGCGTCTACGTGATCAACAAGACCAACCCGCGTTTCAAGGCGCGCCAAGGTTAATCAAAATGGGGGGTTAATACCCCTCCGGTTTGGTGTGATTTAAACGGCCCGGTTGCTCAGCAGCCGGGCCGTTTTCTTTTGGGCTTGACGCCGCGCCACGGCCGGATAATTTGTCAGACAACCTGACAAATTGCCATGCCGAGTCCCGCTCCTTCACCCCTGTCTGAACTGCCCCGCACGGCCGGTCTCGGCGCCTCGCTGGCCGGCCGGCTGTCGGCCCTGATCCGTGCCGGCGAGTTCAGGCCCGGCGACCGGCTGCCGACCGAGAAGCAGCTGGTCGAGCGTTTCGCGGTCAGCCGCGCCGTGGTGCGCGAGGCGATCGCCCGGCTCAAGACCGACGGCTTCGTCGAGAGCCGGCAGGGCTCCGGTGCCTTCGTGGCGGCAAAACCCGGCCTGGCCAATTTCCGCATTGCCGCGCCCGGTTTGCTCGACACCACCGATCTGGCCCATGTCTTCGAGCTGCGCGCGGTGATTGAGGTCGGCATGGCCGAACTGGCGGCGCAGCGCCGCAGCAAGGCCGATGTCGCAGCGCTGGACGCCGCCTTCATGCTGATGCATCGCGCGCTGGAAGCGGGGACGGATGGCGCCGAGGCCGACGATGCCTTCCATGCCGCCATCGCGACGGCGGCACATAACCCCTATCTGGCGCAGTTCGCCGCCTTCCTGGCGCAGCATTTTTCCGCCACCCGCGCCGTGACGTGGCAACCTGAGGCACGGGACAGCGGCAGCACGCTGGCGGCGCAGACCGAACATCTCGATCTCCTCAAGGCGATCCGGCGCGGCGATGTGGAAGCGGCCGCCTTCGCGGCCCGCTGCCATGTGACGAATGCCGCCGCACGCGCGCTGTCCGCTGCGCAAAACAGGAAAAGGATAGCGCCCGCATGCTGATGCCCGCACCGGAACAGGACATCATCGCCCAGCGGCTCGACCTGATCGCGGCTTTGCGCCGCATCGTGCCGGGCGAGGGCGTGATCGCCGACGAGACCTCCTTGCGCGCCTTCGAATGCGACGGGCTGACCGCCTATCGCCAGCTGCCGCTGGTCGCCGTGCTGCCGAGTACCGTGCAGCAGGTGTCGGAGGTGATGAAACTGTGTAACGAGCGCGGCGTGAAGATCGTGCCGCGTGGCGCCGGCACGTCGCTCTCGGGCGGCGCGCTGCCGCTGGCCGATGGCGTGCTGCTGGGACTCGGAAAATTCAACAAGGTGCTGGATATCGACTGGGACAACCGCTGTGCGGTCGTGCAGCCCGGCGTCACCAATCTCGGCATCACCCGCGCCGTCGAACATCGCGGTTTTTACTATGCGCCGGACCCGAGCAGCCAGATCGCCTGCACCATCGGCGGCAATGTGGCGGAGAATTCCGGCGGCGTGCACTGCCTGAAATACGGCCTCACCACCAACAATATCCTCGGCGTCGAAATGGTGCTGATGAATGGCGACATCGTGCGGCTCGGCGGCAAGCATCTCGATGCCGAGGGCTACGACCTGATGGGTATCATCTGCGGCTCGGAAGGCCTGCTTGGCGTGATCACCGAAGTCACCGTGCGCATTCTCCCTAAGCCGACGACGCAGCGTGCCGTGCTGGCCGGTTTCCCCACCTCGGAATCTGCCGGCAACTGCGTGGCGAAGATCATCGCCGCCGGCATCATTCCCGGCGGTATGGAGATGATGGATCGCCCGGCGATTCATGCCGCCGAAGACTTTGTCCATGCCGGCTATCCGCGCGACGTCGAAGCGCTGCTGATCATCGAACTGGACGGACCGCCAGCGGAAGTTGACGACCTGCTGCTGCGCGTGAAGGAGATCGCCGAACGCTGCGGGTCGGTCAGCTTGCGCGTGTCGCAGAGCGAAGACGAGCGGCTGAATTTCTGGGCCGGGCGCAAGGCGGCGTTTCCCGCCGTCGGCCGTATCTCGCCGGACTATCTCTGCATGGACGGCACGATTCCGCGCAAGACCCTGCCGCTGGTGCTGACCCGCATGGGGCAACTGTCAGAGAAGTATGGCCTGCGCGTCGCCAATGTATTCCATGCCGGTGATGGCAACCTGCATCCGCTGATCCTCTACGATGCCAACAATCCGGGCGAGCTGGAACGCGCCGAGGAATTCGGCGCCGATATTCTTCGCCTGTGTGTCGAAGTCGGCGGCGTGCTGACCGGCGAACATGGCGTCGGCGTGGAGAAGCGCGACCTGATGCCGGCGATGTTTTCGGAAGAAGACCTGGCGCAGCAGCAGCGCGTCAAATGCGCCTTCGATCCCAACCACCGCCTCAATCCCGGCAAGGTGTTTCCCGTGCTGCATCGCTGCGCCGAACTCGGACGCATGCATGTGCATAAGGGCCAGCTGGCCTTTCCGGATCTGCCGAGGTTTTGATGATGCGAACGGGCGTTTATACAGGATCGTCATCCTCGGACTTGATCCGAGGATCTCATGCCACGCGGACACAGATGCTCGGGTCAGCCCGAGCATGACGAGTGGGGGAGACGTGGCGCGTGCCTGAAACCTTCATCCCCTCCGGCACCACCGACGTTGCCGACCTGATCAAATGGGCGGCGGCCGAAGGCAAGCCGCTCAGCCTGCATGGCCATCGCAGCAAGGCCGGCCTCGGTCGTCCCGCGCAAACGGAATATGCGCTGGATATCGGCCGGCTCAGCGGCATCCTCGATTACGAGCCGGCGGAACTGGTGCTGACGCTGCGCCCCGGCACGCTGGTGTCGGATGTCGAGAAGCTGCTGAGTGCCAGCCATCAGCTGCTGGCCTTCGAGCCGCCGGATTACGGCCCGCTCTGGGGCGGTCCCGCGGCGCGCGGCACCATCGGCGGCGCGATCGGCTGCAATCTGGCCGGGCCGCGCCGCTTCAAGGCCGGGGCGGTGCGCGATCACCTGCTCGGTTTTGCCGGCGTCTCGGGACGCGGCGAGATCTTCAAATCCGGCGCCAAGGTCGTGAAGAATGTCACCGGCTACGACCTGCCGAAACTGGTCTGCGGCGCCCATGGCACGCTGGTGGCGCTCACCGAAGTGACCCTGAAAGTGCTGCCGGCGCCGGAAAAAACCCGCACCGTGCTGATCTTCGGCCTTGATGACGTGCGTGCGATCCAGGCGCTGTCGGCCGCCGCCACCTCGCCGCATGAAGTGGCGGGCCTGGCCCATCTGCCGGCCGGCATCGCCGCGCAGTCCGGCGTCGCCTATGTCGCCAAAGCGGGCGCGGCCGTCACCGCGATCCGCATCGAGGGCACGGATGTGTCGGTGAAGGCGCGCTGCGAGGCCTTGCGCGACCTGCTGGGCAGCTATGGCGCACTGGAAGAACTGCATTCGATGAATTCCGCCTGGCTGTGGCGCGAGATCCGCGACGTCGCCGCCTTCGTGCTGCCGCAGGACCGTGTGCTGTGGCGGATCTCCGTGGCGCCGATGAGCGGGCCATCTGTCACCGCCGCGATTGCGCAGTCACAGCCCGAGGCGCAGTTCTTTTACGACTGGGCCGGCGGTCTGGTCTGGCTCACCTTGCCGCCCGCCGAAGATGCCCATGCTGCACTGGTGCGCAATGCTGTTGCCGAACACGGCGGCGGCCATGCCACGCTGTTCCGCGCCGATGTCGCGACCCGCGCCGCCGTGCCGGTGTTCCAGCCGCAGCCGGAGGCGCTGGCCGCGCTCAGCCGCCGCGTGAAGGACAGCTTCGATCCGATGAATATCCTCAATCCGGGCCGCATGGCGGCGGGGGTGTGAGATGAATCTGAAGCCGCTGACGATTGCCGGTTTGATAGGCAGCGCCGTATGGGGCGGGTTTGTTGTTTGGTATCTGGTTCGATCCAATCAGCTCGAAACCGTAGTAACGTCGGCGCCGAATAACTT
>JAEYSS010000109.1 GCA_023434425.1 Pseudomonadota bacterium
GCATCACGAAGGTGACCACGCTGTCGCTGCGCTGCAGCCCCTGCTCCTCCATCAGGCCGCCGATCTGGTTGCGCTCGCAACCCAGGCCGATCACCAGCACGGCAGCCAGATTGGCGTGGCGCACATAGCCGCCCAGCGTCCGGCGCAGCAGCGCCATCGCCTCGCCGGTCATTTCCATGCCGCAGCCCAGCGCATGGCTGAAGGCCACCACGCCGTCGATATTCGGATAGCCGGCCAGACGTTCCTCGGTGAAATGCCGGGCGATGGCATGGACCACGGTAGCCGAGCAGTTCACCGTCGAGACGATGCCGACGAAGTTGCGGGTGCCAACGCGGCCATCGGGCCGCACGATACCCTGGAATGTGGCGCGCTGTGCCTCGGGCAGCATCTCCACCGCCTTGTAGTCGCTCGCATAGGCGTAGTCGCGGTCGAATTCGCGGAATTCGGTGTTGTGACTGTGCAGCATGCTGCCAGTCTGGATGTCATCCTTGGCGAAGCCGACAGTGACATTGTACTTGCGGATCGGGTCGCCCTTCTTGATGTCTTCCGAGGCGATCTTGTAGCCGGCGAGCGTCTTCTCGCGGATCAGGAAGCCGGGATGCCGGTTGTCGCCATCCACCGGAATGCCGGGCACAACATCGATACGGGCGACGACGGTATTGTCGTCCGGATGAAGGCGGATCACGGGGCCGATCAGGCGCTTGGCATGCAGGTCGATCATGGTCATGGGGCGGTACTTTTCTGCTGGTCAAGACTAACTGAACTTTACCACGGACAGGCCGGCGGATCAGGTCGGCCCGACAATGTTACCGGTAACATACGAGCCGAGCCTACCGTCAAAATGGCGGTTTGGCTATACTCGATTTGTGAAGACGCCCAGACAGAAGCCTACCAGAACCCGTACCGCAGTTGCGAAAACGCCGACCCTGGCGGATATCGCTGCCGAGGTCGGCGTTACGAAAATCACGGTTTCCCGGGCGCTGAACACCCCGGACCAACTCTCTCCGGCCACACTCGAGAAGATTCGCGCCGCCATCCGGCGCAGCGGATACACGCCCAACCTGCTGGCCGGCTCGCTGTCGTCGAACCGTTCCAAGCTGATCGTCGCGCTGGTGCCCAGCATCAGCGGTGCGATGTTCACCGCCACCATGCAGATGGTGGCCGAACACCTGCAGCAGCATGGCTACCAGTTGCTGATCGGCCAGGCCGGCTATGACGACGCGCGCGAAGACGCGCTGCTGGAAGCGGTGATCGGCCGCCGGCCGGACGGCATCATCCTCACCGGTATCGTGCATTCCGCCCAGGCGCGACAGAAACTGCGCGCCGCGCGTATTCCGGTGGTCGAGACCTGGGATCTCACGCCGAAGCCGATCGACATGCTGGTCGGTTTCTCACACCCTGCCATCGGCAAGGCCGCGGCAGAGTATCTCTGGCAGCGCGGCTGCCGCCGGCCGGCCATCATCTCGCCCGACGACCGCCGCGCCCGGCTACGCGCGGAAGCCTTTGCCGCCTTTTACGCGGCTAAGAAGATACCCGTGCCGGCGGTCGAGGCGCCGGCGCCCACACCGATGGGCGATGGCCGTAGCGGGCTTGCCGCCCTGCTGAGCGATCACCCACGCATCGACGGCGTCTTCTGCGGCTCCGATAACCTCGCGCTTGGCACGTTGGTGGAGGCAAAGGCGCGCGGCATTACGGTGCCCCAGCAGCTGAAAGTGATCGGCTACGGTGATCAGAGTTACGGCAAGGATGCCGATCCGCCCCTGACGAGTGTGCGCATCGATGGCGCCGCCATCGGGCGCATTGCGGCCGAGATGCTGATCGCCCGCGCCGCAGGACGTGTGCCCAGGAAAAAAGTGGTCGATGTCGGATTTGCCATCGTCGAGCGCGAAAGCGCCTGACCCGCGCCCATCGGCCGCCCGCACGCGGCACCACCCTGATGCTGCAACCGGAAGTATTCCCCGGAGACACCGCGGACGTCCCCATGTGTCGCGCCAGACCCAAGAATCAGGACTTCACATAAATAATCAATAATGCCACGTCTCTGAGTCATCCAGTTCACGCCTCCCTGCGAATAATCCGCACACGCTGATTTCTTCCGAATCAACGTTTCAGAAAAGAAGCGCCGGCAATAGCGCTGGTGGATGCAGAAAAGGACGCGTTGATGTTTCAGTTTGTTCACTCGTCGGCGACGGCGGATTTGCGGGCACAGTTCGCGGCGATCAACCGCTCCCAGGCGATCATCGAATTCACGCCAGAAGGCACTATCCTGACGGCCAACGAGAATTTCCTGAACGCCGTCGGCTACAGCCTGGCGGAGATCCAGGGTCAGCATCACGGCATGTTTGTGCCCGCCGATTATCGGGCCAGCGCTGACTACAGGGCCTTCTGGGCGAGACTCGCCCGCGGCGAATACGAGGCGGCGCAATATATGCGCATCGCCAAGGGCGGCCGCGAAATCTGGATCCAGGCCAGCTACAACCCCGTTTTCGACAAACGCGGACGTCCATACAAAGTTGTAAAGTTCGCTACGGACATCACCGCGCAGAAACTGGCAGTGGCCAATTACGAAGGGCAGCTGGCGGCAATCGGCAAGTCGCAGGCGGTGATCGAATTCTCGCTGGATGGCAGAATCCTCACTGCCAATCAGAACTTCCTCACCACGCTTGGCTATACGCTGGACGAAGTGAAAGGCCAGCATCACCGCATGTTCGTCGACCCTGCCGAGCGCGAGAGTGCGGAGTACCAGGCCTTCTGGGCAAAGCTCGGTCGCGGCGAATATGACGCCGGCCAGTATCGCCGCGTCGGCAAGGGTGGCAGGGAAATCTGGATTCAGGCCAGCTACAATCCGATCCTGGATGCCAATGGGCGCCCGTACAAGGTTGTCAAATACGCGACCGATATCACCGCCCAGACGAAAGCCGCGCAGATGCAGCAGCTGGCAGTGCAGCAGGTGCACGAGGTGGTGGAAGCCACCAAGGCCAACGATCTGACCCGCCAGGTCGCGCTCGATGGCAAGACCGGCGACATCCGCGCGCTTTGCGAGGGCGTCAACGATCTGGTCGGCACCATGCGCACGATCATCGGCAACCTGCGCACGGCCTCCACCACCATTGCCGCTGCTTCGGCGGAAATCTCGACCGGCAGCCAAGACCTGGCGCAGCGTACGGAAAGCCAGGCGGCCAGCCTGGAAGAAACTGCCGCCTCCATGCATGAGGTCACGCAGACGGTGAAGATGAATGCCGACAACGCCCAGGCGGCCAATCAACTGGCCGGCGCAGCGCGTGACACCGCAGAAAAGGGCGGCCTGGTCGTGCAGAATGCGGTGACCGCAGTCAACGACATCGAGAAGAGCGCGCAGAAAATCAGCGACATCATCGGCCTGATCGACGAGATCGCGTTCCAGACCAATCTGCTGGCGCTGAATGCGTCCGTGGAAGCGGCGCGTGCCGGTGAGGCCGGAAAGGGCTTTGCCGTCGTGGCGCAGGAAGTGCGCGCGCTGGCCCAGCGTTCGGCAGCGGCCTCGAAGGACATCAAGGCGCTGATCCAGACATCGAACAGCCAGGTGAAAACGGGCGCCGCCCTGGTCAATCAGGCGGGCCAGTCGCTGTCCGAGATCGTCGGCGCCATCAAGAAGGTGAGCGACATCGTCGCCGAGATCGCCGCCGCCAGTCGCGAGCAGTCCAGCGGGCTGGAGCAGATCAATACCGCGATTGGCAGCATGGATGAAATGACACAGCGCAACGGTGCGCTGGTCGAGGAGACCTCAGCCTCCGCCCAGTCACTGTCGGATCAGGCGCAGGATCTGGCCAGCCTGGTGCAACGCTACCGTCTCGAAGGCGGTCCGCAGCCGACTGCGGTCGCCGCGCCTGTGGCGGCTGCAGCGCCAGAGAAAGCCAGGATGAGAGCCCTCGCCGTGCAGCCGGCCGGTGCCGTGCGGTCTGCCGCTGCAGTATCGCATGCTGCCGCTGCCCCGCGGCGCGCGCTCAGAGTGGTGCCGCAGAGCGCCACCGCGACAGCAGCCGACGAGTGGGAAGAGTTCTAGGCGCGCGGATCGCTGTCTTCTGACGGCGGCGCGGCGATGGCGATCTGCCAGTTGTGGCGGATCGCCAGCACGCGCAATACGAAGCAGAGCAGCCCGCCGCCGATCATGCCCCAGTGCGGCGGCAGCCCCAGCAAGTCTCCGCCCACCACCACGGCTGCCCCCGCCAGCGCCGCCACGGCATAGACCTCGGCGCGCAGCACGGTCGGAATCTGGGTGAGCATGATATCGCGCGCCATACCACCACCGATACCGCTCAGCACACCCAGCATCGCGGCGGCAAGCGGATTCATGCCAAACAGCAGCGCTTTCTGCGTGCCCAGCACGGCGAACAGCGCAAGGCCCGCAGCATCGAAGACCTGCACCGGATGCTTAAGCCGGTCGATCAGCGAATACCGGAAGAACACAATCAGGGCGGCCACACTGGCTGTCGCCGGGTAGGTCCAGTCGCGGATCCCCACCGGCGGCAGTGCACCAATCAGCACGTCGCGCAGGATTCCGCCCGCTGCCGCGGCGGCAAAACTCAGCACCAGCACACCGAACAGGTCGAGCCGGCGGCGGACGCCTGCCGTTGCTCCCGACAGCGCGAAAACGAAGGTTCCGGCAAGATCGAACAGGGTCAGGAACATGGCATCCGCACGGTTGGCGCAGGTGGAAACCCGGTCAGGGCCGCTTCTTTTTCGGCTTCGACCAGCCTGCCTTGTTTGTATCAGGCGCGCGGTCGGGCTGGAACTCCCCGCCTTCGCGGCGCTCCTTCTTTTTCCAGGCCGGCTTGCCGCCCGGCTTGAAATCGCGCGGTTTGCCTTCACCGGGTTTACCGCCCCCGGCCGCACGCTGCGCGCGGAATTCGTGCTCAGGAATCCAGGCCTTCTTCTCGCGCTGCGGTACAGCGGATTCCGGCGGCGGGCCGTCGGCGCGGGTGATGGTGATCTGCTTCTCGCCGGTGCCTTCGCGCTCGATGGTCTGCATGAAGCGCTCGGCTACGCCGGCAGCGATCTCGAACTGGCTTTCGGTGTGGAAGATCTTGATGGCGCCGACATCCTTGCGGGTCACATGGCCGACGCGGCAGATCAGCGGCAACAGCCAGCGCGGCTCGGCATTCTGCTTGTGACCGGCCGAAATCTTGAACCAGCTGCCACCCAGCCCGCCGCGGGCCGGACCGTCGCCGGCGAAACCCTCACGCGGCGCCCGCTTGCCATAGGCCGGAGCTTCGTGCTCAGCCACCACATCCAGCAATTCTTCCGGCGCCGGACGGTTCTTCTGCTGCAGGCGCAGGAAGGCGGCGGCGATACGCTCGGCGCCATACTTCTCCAGCAGCTTGCCGGCGAAGTCTCTTTCATCCTCGGTCACCTCGCCCCGCAGCGTCTCGTCGTTCAGGATGCGCTTACGGTCGGCGGCCTGGATTTCCGTGGCCGAAGGCGGCTGCCCCCAGGTGGCCTCGATATTCCGCTCGCCCAGCAGACGTTGCACGCCGCGCCGACGATTATGCGGCACCAGCAGCACGCAGAGGCCCTTGTTGCCGGCACGGCCGGTGCGGCCGGAACGATGCAGTAGTGTCTCGCTGTTGGTGGGCAGATCGGCATGCACCACCAGTTCCAGGCCCGGCAGATCGATACCGCGCGCGGCCACATCGGTGGCCACGCAGATCTGGGCGCGGCCATCACGCATCGCCTGCAGCGCATGGGTGCGCTCGTTCTGGCTCAGCTCGCCCGACAGCGCCACGACCGTGAAGCCGCGATTGGACAGGCGCGCGGTCAGGTGCGTCACCGCCATCCGCGTGCCGCAGAAAATGATCGCACTTTTTGCGTCATGGAAACGCAGCACGTTGATGATGGCATTCTCGCGCTCGTTCGGCGCCACCATCAGCGCGCGATATTCGATATCGACATGACGCTCGGTGGCGCTGGTCGTGGCGATGCGGATCGCGTCCTTCTGGAAACGCTTGGCGAGCTGGGCGATCGGCTTGGCCACGGTGGCCGAGAACATCAGCGTGCGGCGCTCGGCTGGCGAGGCGTCGAGGATGAATTCGAGATCCTCGCGGAAACCGAGATCGAGCATCTCGTCGGCCTCGTCCAGCACGACCGCGCGAAGGCTGCCGATATCCAGCGCGCCGCGCTCGATATGGTCGCGCAGGCGGCCCGGCGTGCCGACGACGATATGCGCACCGGCATTCAGTGCCTGACGCTCGGCGCGCATGTCCATGCCGCCCACACAGGAAACCACACGGGCCCCGGTCTTTTCATAGAGCCAATCGAGTTCGCGGCAGACCTGCAGCGCCAGCTCACGCGTCGGCGCGATGATCAGCGCCAGCGGCGGCGCCCACCCGCCGGCCCGGAAGGGCTCGAAGCCCTCTGAGCCCTGCAGCAAGGTTGGTGCGATATTGAGGCCGAAGGCGACGGTCTTGCCCGAGCCGGTCTGCGCGGACACCAGCAGATCCGCCTCGGCATGTTCGGGGGCCAGCACGGCCGCCTGAACGGGGGTCAGGACGGTATAGCCGCGCGCGGTGAGCGCCGCGGCCAATGGCGGAAGGGCACCGGAAAAATCGGCGCCAACAGACTCGGTCATGTCTACTCTAACTTTCAGGAGATGCGGGGTTCGGCGGTCATTGCAGCGGCCCACCCAATGTCACAGGGCCGATCAGGGAATGGCGATCATCCTGCGCCGGCCCTGCTGGGGCGGGTTTTAGGGGCAGAGAACCGACGCGTCAACCGGTCGCAGGAAAGTCCGGTCTGAGCCGTATCGGCTTGGCAGCAGCGGAAACAGAAGATGCCAGCGATATCCGATACTTCGGACCGGCGAGCAATCGCGCGGTGCCGGCCTTCATTCCCTTCGACACCCATTTCAATGTGGCTTTCCTGCGCCGCAAGGCAGTTACGCTCGCCGCGCCCGCCTAACCCGCGTCTTCCAGGTTGCGGCGAAAGCGCGGCATGTCCGGCGGAAAAATCTGGCCGACCAGAAGCAGCGGCAACTCGCCGGCCGCGCTGGCCAGCGGCAACACCAGCGCCTCGCAGGGCCAGCGCCGCTTGAACGACATCAGGGAAAAGGCGAAACGCACGGCCGCCTGCCGGCTCCAGGCCAGTTCCAGCGTCGTGGCGATGCGGTCGATACGCTGCACATCGGGATGCTGATGCAGCCACAGGCCGGTGAGTTCGACGCCAAGATGATCGACGATGTCGGTTCCGACCAGGCGGTAGCGGAAACGCAGCGGATCGGGATGCACCTCAAACAGCAGCAGCGAGCCGATGATGAAACGCAGATGCAGCGGATCGACGAAAGCATAATCCGGCGGCTTGCCGCCATTGGCCGTACAGGCATCGCGCCACAGGCCATACAGCCGATTCAGTCGTGGATCGGTAAGTATGGCATCATCTGCCATCACCTCGATTGTCGTGGGCCCCACCGTCAGCATACGCCTCTACCTCGCTGCATATGCTAGCAGGCAGATTCAAAGTCGCCAGATAGCATTTTGTCGAAGCTGACGTGGAATGGTCTGCAGACGGATGGTGAATTACCTCCGGTAGCAGCCGCCCTGCATTTCGCGCAGCATCTCCAGCTCTTCCCGGTTGGGACAGAAATATGGCAGCGCAGCCGCGTCGCGGGCTTCCACCGGGATGCTGAGCCACTCGCGGCATTCAGAACGCTCCTTGCAAAGAGCGCAGACACGCTGCAGATCCGGCAGGGCGCCCCGCATCGCGGCGGTCTGCTGCAGATCGCCACGTCGCAGTAATTCGTCCAGTTCGGCGGTTCCTCCGCTTTCGGCGATCAGCGTGCCGATATCGCCCCCGCTGAGCCCCAGATCCTGCGCCACCCGCCTGCGTTCGGCTCCGTCGAGCGACTGCCATTCGCGTAAGCGAGCGGCGCGGCAAAAGGTTTCCTTCACACCGTCCAGCAAGCTGCCGACAGCGCTGCGCTCGCCCGGTTTCCTTGGTTCCATCATGGCCGCCTCCTCGCCTATGAGTGCAGATAAAGGCTGCACCCGATTGCAGGGAAGCTCTTTGTCCTGGATCAAAGATGGCGATGTTTAGTCCAAACCATCCGGCACCGCCCCCGGCCGCCCCGTCACCCCGGCTTGGCCACCCGCAGAAAAACCTCACCCACCAGCAGATGAGTTACCGCCCCGTCCCCATCAGCCAGTGGCAGGATCAGCCTGTCATATTGCAGAATCCTGGGTCCGTCCCAGCGCGTGACGCTGACGTGAAACGCGCCGCCCTGGGCAAGCGCCAGATCGAGGTGCTGCCGCACGACGGGGCGGGTTTCCCGCGTGATGCCGTCGGCATCGGGCTTCAGCGCTGCACTGCGGCGGTACTGCTCGCCCATCGCCAGATAGGGGTAGCGGCCATCGCCAGTCACTTGGAGGATGGCGAGATCGGCCGGTCCGGGCAACGCATGCGGCTCCGGCAGAATATCGAAGGAGGCCATCGGCTTGCTGCCGCGCGCCTCATCATACCAGGCCTTCAGGGCGATCAGCGCCGGGGCAACGATCTCGTCGGCTGCGTAATGACGGGTGTTGCCGTTGGTCACGTCATTTTCCCTCAGGTGGCACCGGCCTCGACTTGCCGTTTTCGTCGATGGCCACGTAGGTATAGACACCCTCGGTCACCTTGATCTCGGTGGGATCCAGGCGCCGGGCCACGATGGTTTCCATTTGCACCGCCATCGAACTGCGGCCGACGCGGATGACCCGCCCGTAGATGGAGACGATATCGCCCACCTTGATCGGCTGATGAAACGTCATCGCATCCACCGCGACGGTGACGACACGACCCTGGGCCCGCCGGGCCGCCACGATACCGCCCGCGATATCCATCTGGCTCAGTACCCAGCCGCCGAAGATGTCCCCGTTGCCGTTCATGTCGGCCGGCATCGGAGCCGAGCGGATGAGCGGCTCGCCGCGCTCTGCCAAAGCTTTGGCGGCCATTGCGGCCGATTCGCTCGTCGATTCCGTGCCCATGCGAACCTCTATATTCCTACCAGATGTTGGTTGTTTCCCGGCTGCGGCCTACTATACTGCGGCGCAAATACGAGTCACCCCTTAATCTTGAATCCGTGAATAGTATGAACGACTTGTTCCAGCAGGGAAGCAAGGGCGGCAGCGATTATACCGCCAAGGACATCGAGGTTCTCGAAGGCCTTGAGCCGGTTCGGCGCCGGCCCGGAATGTATATCGGCGGTACAGACGAGCGTGCCCTGCACCACCTGTTTGCCGAAGTGCTCGACAACTCGATGGACGAGGCTGTCGCCGGCCATGCCGACCGCATCGAGGTGGAGTTGCTGCCCGACGGCTCGCTGCGGGTCAATGACAACGGGCGCGGCATCCCGATCGACAGGCACCCCAAATTCAAGGACAAGTCGGCTCTGGAGGTGATCCTCACCACGCTGCATTCGGGTGGCAAATTCTCGGACAAGGCCTATTCCACTGCCGGCGGCCTGCATGGCGTCGGCATTTCGGTGGTGAACGCGCTGTCCGACCGCCTGACGGTGGAAGTGGCGCGCGACCGCGAATTATGGAAACAGGACTATTCGCGCGGCACGCCGCAGGGCAAGCTGGTAAAAGTGGGCGCTGCGCCGAACCGCCGCGGTACCGCCGTGATCTTCCACCCCGACGAACAGATCTTCGGCAAGGGCGCGCATTTCCGTCCCTCCCGCCTGTTCAAGATGGCGCGATCGAAAGCCTATCTCTATCCGGGTGTGAAGATTGTCTGGACCTGTGCGCCGGAACTGCTGAAAGGCAGCGAGGAAAGCACGCCGCAGGACGCCGTGCTGCATTTCCCCGGCGGCCTGCAGGATTATCTGTCGGAGCAGCTCGAAGGCCAGCAGACCGTGACCCCAACGCCGTTTTCCGGTCGCGCCGATCTGGCCGGCGGCCGCGGCAAGGTGGAATGGGCCGTTGCCTGGCCGCAGGATATCGACGAAGGCTGGCTGCAATCCTACACCAACACGGTGACGACGCCGGAAGGCGGCACACATGAAGCCGGCTTCCGCGCGGCCCTGCTGCGTGGCCTGAAGGACTATGCCGAACTGGCCAACAACAAGAAGGCCGCGCAGATCACGGCCGACGACATTCTCGGCGCCGGCGCGGCCATGCTGTCGCTGTTCATCAAGGATCCGCAGTTTCAGGGCCAGACCAAGGACAAGCTGGTCACCGTGGAAGCGCAGAAGCTGGTCGAAACGGCGATCAAGGACCATTTCGATCACTGGCTGGCCGGCGCACCGCAGCATGCCAATGCGCTGCTCACCCGCCTGATCGAACGCGCCGAAGACCGCCTGCGGCGCCGCGCCGAAAAGGATGTCAGCCGCAAGTCGGCCACGCGGAAGCTGCGGCTTCCGGGCAAGCTGGCGGATTGCTCCGACGAAGCCGCCAACGGTTCGGAAATCTTCATCGTCGAGGGCGACTCGGCCGGTGGGTCGGCCAAGCAGGCGCGCGACCGTCGCACCCAGGCCGTTCTGCCGCTGCGTGGCAAGATTCTCAACGTGGCCTCGGCCGCGTCCGGCAAGCTGGCCGCCAACCAGGAACTGGCCGACCTGATGCAGGCGCTAGGCTGCGGCACCGGCAGCAAATATCGCGAGGAAGACCTGCGCTACGACAAGGTCATCATCATGACCGATGCCGATGTGGATGGCGCGCATATCGCCTCGCTGCTGATGACCTTCTTCTTCCGCGAGATGCCCAAGCTGATCGAGCACGGCCATCTGTATCTGGCGCAGCCCCCGCTCTATCGCCTGTCTGCCGGCGGCAAGACCTTTTACGCCATGGACGATGCCGACAAGGACAAGCTGATCAAACAGCATTTCGGCACACGCAAGGTGGAGATCAGCCGCTTCAAGGGCCTGGGCGAAATGCCGCCGGCCCAGCTGAAGGAAACCACCATGACCCGTGCCAACCGCGTGCTGCTGCGCGTGCAGGTGCCGGTGGAAGATGCCCGCGAGGCCGACGATCTGGTGGAACGTCTGATGGGCCGCAAGCCGGAACTTCGTTTCCAGTTCATCCAGGAACGTGCCGCCTTCGCCACCGATATCGACGTCTAGCCGATGGCTGATTTCATCAGGGCCGACGACCTCCCGGTTCTCGCCCTGGTGACACTTGCACTGCTCGGCATCAACGTTCTGGTCAGCGTGTGGGTCAGCGTCGTACATCCCCGCGAGGAAGGCCCGGCAACCTGGGCGCTGGCCAATGTACTGTTCGGCACCGGCGTTGCGGTGCTGATGCTGCGCGTGCCGCAGGAAGACCCTTATGTGGCCCTGTTCGGCAACATTGTCCTCGTCGTCAGCTATCTGCTGATGTGGTTCGGTTTTCTACGTTTTCGCATCCGCACGGTCCCGTATATCCCGGCCGGCATCGGCCTGCTGGCCTACGCGGCCGCGTTTACCTGGTTCCTGCTGGCGCAGCCCGATATCGTGGTGCGCGTCACCCTGACCGCAGGCACAATTGCCGTGCTCTGCGGCCTGATCACCTGGACCATGCTGTATCGCATCGAAACCGGCCTGGTGCAGACCCAGGCCTTCATCGCCATACTGTTCGGCGCGCTGGGCCTGCTGGTCCTCCTGCGCGCCGTCTCCGCCGCCACCGGTGCATTGCAACCCGTGGATTTCGGCGGCGGCCCGTTGGGGGCCCGGGTTTTCGTGCTGCCAACCATCGCGTCGCTGCTGGCGACGGCGGCCTGCATCCTGATGCTGAACCAGCGGCTGCAGCAACGCCTGCAGGTCAGCGCGCAAACCGACCCGCTCACCGGCCTGATCAATCGCGGGCTGCTCGACGACCTCGGCCGCAAGGAAGTCGCCCGCGCCAAGCGTCACGCATATGGTCTTTCAGTCGTTGTGCTGGAACTTGATCATTTCGATGCCATCAACAGCGCGCATGGATATGAAACCGGTGACACGGTGCTGCGACGCCTGTCGATGCTTGCCACCGCCGGCCTGCGGCAGGAGGATTATATCGCCCGGCTGGATGAAACCAGTTTTGCGCTGCTGCTGCCCAGCACGCGGATGGCCGGTGCCCAGCAGATTGCCGAGCGACTGCGACTGGAAATCGCCGCCACTGCCGTCGAAACCGGCGGCGAGACCCTGACCTTGACTGCCAGTTTTGGAATTGCTGCCTTCGGCCTGCATGGTGACGACTGGGGTGAAATGGTACTGCGCGCCCAGATGGCGCTCTATCGCGCCAAGACCGACGGCGGCAATCGCGTCGAGATTGCACCGCTCAGCGACGCTTTGCTGGAACGTTCGATTTAGGCTGCCAGCCAGGTTTTCAACGCAGCGGCCGTCTCATCGGGCCGTTCCATGGGCGGCAGATGGCCGCAATGATCGATCACCACCTGCACGGCATTGGGGATCAGCGCTGCCATCTCGTCATGCAGTTCCAGCGGTGTCAGGGCATCCTGCCGGCCGCAGAGCACCAGTGCCGGCACTTTGTAGCCCTTCAGATCTGGTCGGCCATCCGGCCGGTTGATGATGGCGGCCTGCTGGTTGGTGAAGCCGTCACTGCCGATCTCGGCCGCCATGTCCATCAGCCGGTCGACAATGGCTTTGTTCGTCTGGTGGTCCGGATGCAGCAACAATGGCAGCAGCCGCGGCGTCACCCCTTTGAAATTGCCGATTTTGCCGAGCTCGATCAGCGCCCGGCGACGTTCGATCTGCTCGGGCGTATCGGCTCGGCTGGATGTATCCATCAGGCAGATGCGTGTCACGCGCTGCGGCGCCTGACGCATGATTTCCTGCGCGACATAGCCACCCATGGAAAGGCCGCATACGGCGAATTTCTCCGGGGCTTCGCCCAGGATCAACCGGGCCATATCGGTGAAACTGTCCATCCGGAAATGGCTGGTCGGCAGGATGCATTGCGCCACATTTGACAGCCGTGCGATCTGCTCGCGCCAGAAATCATCGGTCTGCAACAGGCCGGGTATCAGCACCAGCGGCTCACGCATGGAACAATCCTTTCACAATTTCACGGCTGCTTGATCAGGGCCGACAGCGCCTTGAAGGCAGGGTGGGATGCCGTGCCCAGCCACTCGAAGATGCACATCTCGCTGGTCACCAGCGTGATCCCCACATCCGCCATGCGGTCGCGCGCCACCATCGCGCTGTCGGGATGGCGTGAAGAGATCGCATCGGCGACAACCGCAACGCGACTGCCGGCAGCAGCCATATCGAGCGCGGTCTGCAAGACACAGACATGGGCCTCCACGCCCGCGATGACGACCGAAGGTCGTTGCAGACCCTGAATATGCGCGCGAATGGCATCGTCGCCCCATGCGGAGAAATGCATCTTCTCCAGCATAGGACTGTCGCCCGCGGCTGCGCGGATCTGCGGCACGGTCCGGCCCAGCCCCTTCGGATACTGCTCGGTCAATAGGGCGGGAATCTGCAGAATATTCGCCGCCTGCAGGAGGATTGCCGCATTGCGCTGCACGCGCGCACCGTCGTGGATCGCGGGCAGCAGGCGCTCCTGGATATCGATGATGATCAGCAGGGTCTGGTCGGCGGTCAGCAGCATGAATGTGGGGTTCCTGGCGCTCCGGATAAAAATAGGGCCTGGCCCCGGCAAATGCCACCGCGCGCGGCGGCCAGCGTTGCTTTTTAACGCACCGACAGTGCAAAATTGACACCCGTTCCGCTTTCACAGTTGCCATGATTCTCGATACACCCACCGTCGCATTCGTCACCGTTCTGGTCGTGTGTCTGCAAGGCGGAATTCTCACTGCTCTCTGGCTGATCCATCGCGACATGCGTGGCATCGGGTTCTGGGCAGCCGGCGCGCTGGTCGTCGCGCTGGGCGTGCTGGGGGCTTTCCTGCGCAGCGATTCCCTGCCCTCCGCCGCGCTGGCAGCCGCCAATATCATGATCGTCACCGGCCTGACCATCACGTGGTGGGGCGTCGACGCCTTCTTCGGACGTCGCCCAGGCTACCGCTTCGGCCTTGCCATTCTCGCGATCACTGCCCTCGGCGTCATCTATTTCATCGTCACCGAGAATTCGCGTGCCCGCGTCATCTTCCTGCTCGGCATCTTCGCGCTGATGGCAGGCCTGCGTATCTACAGCCTGCTGCGCGAGGTAACTCCCGGTACGCGCTTTTCACAATTCATGACCAGTATGACGCTGGGCGCGCAGGCCATCTATTACCTGGTGCTGGCAACCGCCGTGTTCAGCCTGCCGCCGGTCGAGAAGCCGCTGGCACAGATTCCCCTCTTCGGCTGGCTGTTCCTGATCCCGATGCTGCTGTCGATCATGGTCGTGTTTGGTGTCGTGCTGCTGGTCAACCAGACTATCGCAACGCGGCTGAAGGAATCGGCCCGTCGCGACGCTCTGACCGAGGCCCTGACCCGTCGCGCCATGGAAGACGTGGCCCAGGATGAACTGGCCCGCAGCCGGCGACATAACCTGCCGCTCAGCCTCCTGCTGCTCGACATCGATCACTTCAAGCTGGTCAACGACCAGTATGGCCATGCCGCCGGCGATGCCGCGCTGCGTCAGTTCGCCGCCGCGGTACGGCGCTGCCTGCGTCGCGAGGATGTCTTTGGCCGGCTCGGCGGCGAGGAATTCTGCGCCCTGCTGCCCAGCACGGCGGTCGCCGGCGCGGCGCAGCTCGCCGAACGCATCCGGCAGTCCGTCGCCAATCTGGCGGTCGAGGCCGGCGGACATCGTCTGTCGCTGAAAGTCAGCATCGGCGTTGCCAGCCTCGGCGAGCATGGCAGCAACTGGGATGAACTGGTCAACCAGGCCGACCGGGCGATGTACGCCGCCAAGCGCGCCGGCCGCAACCGCGTCATCACCGCGGGTGCGCCGGTACCTGTCGCCTGACCTTACTGATCGACCTCAGACCGGTCGGTCACCTTTCTGCACTTTCAGCGTGCGGTTATCCACGCCGGGCAGCATCCGCCCCGGATCGCGGGTGACAACCACGTCGATGACCGTTGGGCTATCCGTCTTTGCCAGCGCTTCGGTGATTGCCGGGCCCAGCTTTTCCGGATCGGCAACACGAATGCCGTGGCAACCCATCGCCTTTGCGATATTCGCATAGTCCATCTCTATCAGGTCGGAGGACTGATAGTTCCCCGCTCCGTAGACGGCATGCTGCAGCGCTTTCACATAGCCGGAGGCGGCATTGTTAAAGACGATGGTAATGAAATTCGCCTCCAGCCGACGCGCGGTTTCAAGATCGCCCAGCGACATGTTGAATCCGCCATCGCCGGTCAGCGCCACGACACGGCGCTTGGAACCGACGCCGATCTGGGCCCCCAACCCACCCGGCACGCCATATCCGATCGAGGCAAAGCCACGGTCGGCAACGAAATGACGTCCGGCCGCCTTGGTCTCGAATAACAGGCCACCCCAGTGCGCGGCAAAGCCGCCATCGGCAACTAACACGGCGTCAGCCGGCATCCGCTTGTTCAGCTCCCCCATGATGCGCCCGATATTGATCGGCGTCTCGGAGGATTCGAGGCGGTCGGCCGCGCCCTTGCGCCATTCGGCCATCCGCACCGGTACTTCGGCGCAATAGTCCGCCCTCGCCGCGGCCCGCTTGTGACCATCCCTCAGCGCCGCGGCCATGGCTTCCAGCGTCAACCTGGCATCGCCCACGAGCGCCACATCGGTGCGCGTGGTGCGGCCGATTTCTTCTGGCCAGATCTCGACATGGATGACCGGTTTGCCGGCACCGATCAGCGAGAAACGGCGGGTGGCGATCTCGCCCAGTTTGCAGCCGACGACAATCAGGCAATCGGAGGCTTCGACCAGCTCGTTGGCAATACGGGAATAGCGGCCGAACACACCGGCGGAAAGTGGATGGTTGCAGCCGATTGCACCTTTGCCTGACATGGTATGGGCGACCGGGATGCCTTCCTGCTCCGCCAGGGCGATCAGCGCATGATAGGCCTCGGAGACATGGATACCGCCGCCGACCAGAAGCAGCGGCCGCTTCGCCTTCGCCATCATCTGCACTGCCCGACCGAGTTCGGACGGATCGGGCAGCGAACGCCGCGCCTGCGCCTTCAGCGTACCGGCGTCGATCCAGAAATCGGCAGCGGAGAAATCATGTTCTGCATGAGCAATGTCTTCCGGAATGTCGATCAGGACCGGGCCCGGCCGGCCTGAAGTGGCAACCGCATAAGCACGGCGCACCGCTTCGGGAATGCGCTGAACCATGTCGATACGGATCACCTCCTTCACCACCGGACGCAGGATATCGATCTGCCGCGCCTCCTGAGTCATGTTCTTGAAGGAATGTTCGCGGTTCGTGTTGCCGGTGATCGCGATGATCGGAATGCCGGCATTGTAAGATTCTGCGAGGCCGGTAACGATATTCGTCGCCCCCGGCCCCTGCGTTGCGTCCACCACACCAGGCCGGTTGGTGACACGGGCGTAAGCATCAGCCGCAAAAGCACCGCAGCGTTCATCGTTGATCAGGGCATGCTTCAACCTCAGAGCGCGGCAGGCCTCATAGAAGGGCAGCAACTGGAAACCGCCCATTCCGAAAAGAAGGCCTGCATCGCTCAACTTGAGCATTTCGCCGAGGGCGCGTCCGCCTTGCATGGTGCGGGTCGCATTCGTGAACTGTGGGGAAGCTGTCATGATCTCTGCTATGCTGTGTGTTTGTTGCTTTGGAATCTGATCATTCCACTTGGGCGCCGGACTTGCGCACGACCTCGCCCCAGTTACGGGCTTGCTCTGCGATGAAGGTCGTGAGAGCCGCGCCAGTCAGGGAGCGTGGATTGGCGCCGAGGGCGGCAAGCCGCTCGCGGAATTCCGGCACCTGGTGAATGGCGGTCACCTCGCGGGCCACCCGTTCGGTGACTGCCGCCGGGGTGCCGGCCGGCGCAAACAGCACGAACCAGCTTTCCGCCACGAAGCTTGGGAACCCCGATTCCACCATGGTGGGCACATCAGGCAGCACTGGCGAGCGTTGCGCCGCGGTGATCGCCAGTGCCCGCAGGCCACCGCTCTTCACCAGCTGCAGGGCGGAAGGCAGATTGTCGAACATCAGGTCGACATTGCCGCCGACCAGATCGGCCACGGCCGGACCCGAACCGCGATAGGGCACATGGGTCAGCTTCAGCCCGGAGGCGACCTTGAACATCTCGCCCGAGAGATGGATCGAGGTTCCGTTGCCGGCCGATGCGAAGTTGACACCGTCAGGCTGCGCCTTGATCTCCTTCAGCAGCTCGCTGACGCTCTTGGCCTGGACCCGCTTGGGGCTGACGACCAGCAGATTTGGCACGCCGGCGATATAGGCGATGGGCGCGAAATCCTTCACCGCATCATACGTGAGCGTCTTGTAGAGTGAGGGGTTGATCGCATGGGTGCTCACCGCCCCCATCAGCAGCGTGTAGCCATCCGGCGCGGCCTTGGCCACGGCACTGGCACCCACGCCGCCGCCGGCGCCGGCGCGGTTCTCGACGATGACCGGTTGGCCGAGCCGGGTGGAGAGCTGCTGTCCCACCAGACGACCAAGGACATCGGTCGTGCCGCCCGCTGCGAAAGGCACCACGAGGGTGACGGGGCGCGCGGGCCATGCCTGCGCCCTGACCGGCCCGGTCGGGACGGCAACTGCCAGTAATGCGGCCGCACAAGCCGCAAGCGAAAGCGCTTTGATCCAGGATTTCATCGTTTTCTCCCCTTGCCGCGCCGATATCGGATGACCGGCACAAAAAAACACTTGTCTCGTTTAATGAGACTGTGTATCTATTATTGAGACAGATTCATCTGACCTTTGTCAAGCCATCAGTTTTGAGGCCACGCCGTGCCCCGCATTTCCACGAAAAACCCAGCAGCTCCCGCCTCGGCCGTCGATGGCGGCATGCATCAAAGCATCGCCCGGATCGATCTGCTGATTTCAGCGCTGAATCAGGAGCCGGAAAAAGGCTTGCGCCTGGTGGAGGTCTGCGCTGCGACAGGGCTCGGCAAGGCGACCGCACATCGGCTGCTGTCCGGGCTGGTGCAATACCGACTGGTCGATCACGACGCGGAAAGCGGCCGCTATTTCGTTGGCTACAAGATCTTTTCCTGGGCCAGCGGCGTGTCCAACCGCAACGGCCTGGTCGAGCTTCTGCATCCCGCCATGGCCCGTCTGGTCACACAGTTTGGCGACACGGTCTATCTGGTCGTGCGCAACGGCGACGCGGCGGTCTGTGTCGAGCGGCTGGAGGGCAGCTATCCGATCAAGAGCCTGACCCTGAAAGTGGGCGACCGGCGACCATTGGGCATCGGTGCGGGCAGCACCGCCATCCTGGCCGCGCTGTCGAAGCCCGAGCGGACGGCAATCATCGCCCAAGGCGCTGCGGCACGCCGCACCTTCCCGCTGTCGGATGCCGGCCTGGCCGCCATTCTCGGGGAGGCCGACGCCAAGGGCTATGCCTGCATTGACGGCGCCATCGTGCCGGGCATCTGCACCATCGGTGTGGCGATCACGCTTGATGACGGCAGCCCCGTCGCGGCCATCAGTGTCTCGGCAATCGCGGATCGCATGAGCGCGGAACGCCGGCTGGAGATCGCACAAGCGATCCAGGCGGAAATCGAGACATTACGGAAGACCAGTGCCGCCTTTTTCAAGGCGGCGAACCGCTCACGCCTGATGAGCGGCATCGGGGCATAGCCGACGCCGCACCGTCAGTTGCTCAGCAATACCGGCAGCGTCATGTTGCCCAGCACGGTTTCGGTGACGCCGCCGAACACCATCTCGCGCAGGCGCGAATGGCCGAAGGCGCCCATCACCATCATGTCGCAGCCACGCGACTTCGCCTCGTTCAGCAAGGCCTGCCCCACCTTGGTACCGTTGGCGGCGATCACCGCGCTTTCCAGCCGCAGGCCGTGGCGCTGCAGATGGTCGGCGATTTCTGCCAGCGCCGCACGTCCCTTGCGTTCGGGGCCGAGCGTGATCAGGTGCACCACCTCGGCGCCGCGCAGCAGCGGCATGGCGTCGTGCAGCGCGCGGGCGGCTTCGCGCTTGCCGTTCCAGGCCACCAGGATGCGGCGGCCGAGCTCCGCCGCACTGCCGGCATAGGGCACCGCCAGGATCGGCCGTCCCGCCTGCAGCGCCAGTTCATGCGGCAGCACGTCTGTCCCATAGGGGATCGAGGCCGGGTCGCTCGGATTGGGATCGGGCTGGCCGACGATGGCGATGTCGCTGCAGCGCGCCGCCAGCCGCAGCGCCTCGACCGGCGCGAGATCGCTGCTGAGCCAGCGATGCTCGATGCCGGCGCCGGCGCAGGTGGACAGGAACTCCTCCTTGGCGCCGACCGAGGCCTTCTGCGCCTCGTCCATCTGCTTCTGGATCAGCTCGGTGGGGATATATTCGCCCATGTAATAGGGCACGTTCGGCGGCGGTACGGTATAGAGCCCGCTGATGCGGGCACCGAAGCGCCGCGCCAGGCTGATGGCAATCTGGGTGCGCGCAGCATTGCGCGGATCAAGCGTCAGATGAACCACGATATCGCGGTAACTCATCGCGCGGCCTCCTTGGTTATGGCCGTGCCGCTTGTCCCCCGGCAGCATCGACCTGTCTTTATCGGAAGTGCAGATGATTGACTGATACGACTTTAGGCAGCCGGACGCGCCGAGGCAAGGACGGCTTCCGCCGTCCACGCCCCGTTTTACAGTCCGTTTATGTGACGACTCAGGCTTTAGGCTGCAGCCTGGGCTTTCCACGGCGGCAGGCGGTTTTCCTCGACCGCATGACAGGCCACGGCGCCACCCTCGACCGGCAAAGCCTTGGGCACTTCGCGCCTGCAGCGCTCGTTGGCGAGCGGGCAGCGCGGATGGAAGCTGCAGCCCGGCGGCGGATTGAGCGGGCTCGGCACCTCGCCGGCCACCGGCGTACGGGCCCGGCCGGTCATGTCGAGATCGGGGATCGCATCCAGCAGCATGCGCGTATAGGGATGCAGCGGCCGGTCGAACAGCGTCTTGGTATCGGCCCACTCGACCAGGCGGCCGAGATACATCACGCCGACCTTGTCGGAGACGTGATAGACCACGGCAAGGTTATGGCTGATGAACAGATAGGTCAGGCCAAGCTTGCGCTGCAGATCCTTCATCAGATTGAGGATCTGCGCCTGCACCGAGACGTCGAGCGCCGAGGTCGGCTCGTCGCAGACCAGGAATTCCGGCTCGCCGGCCAACGCACGCGCAATCGAGATGCGCTGGCGCTGGCCGCCGGAGAATTCATGCGGATACTTGCGCGCATCGAGCGGCGACAGGCCGACCTGCGTCAGCAATTCGCCGACGCGTTGCTCGATTGCGGCCTTGTCCGTGAGCAGGCGGCGGAAGCGCAGCGGTTCGGCGACGATATCGCCGACACGCCAGCGCGGATTGAGCGATGCGTAAGGATCCTGGAAGATCATCTGCATCCGGCCCTGGATGTCCGGATGCTTGTTGCGCTCCGCCGCCGAACCGATCTCCACGCCCTCGAAATTGATCGAGCCGTCGCTCGGCTCGTACAGGCCGACGATCAGCCGCGCGACCGTCGACTTGCCGCAGCCCGACTCACCGACCAAGCTGAAGGTTTCGCCCGCCCTGATCGAGAAATTCACGCCATCGACAGCGCGCACGATGCTACGGCCCTTGCCTTCCAGCAGGCGGTTTAGCCAGGGTGCCGACACGTCGAAGACGCGCTTCAGATTGGTGACGGTGAGCATCGGCACCGTGAAATCGCGGGTTCTGGTGGGCTTAGACATGTGCCGGCTCCTTCACCAGCCAGCAGGCGGCATGGCTGTTGCCGGCCGGCATCGGATCGGGCCGCTCGACGCGGCAGTGGTCGAAAACCTTCGGGCAGCGCGGATTGAAGGCGCAGCCCTTCGGGATGGCATTCAGGCGCGGCATCGAGCCGTCGATCTGGGTCAGGCGTTCGGCCTTGTGACCCATCGCCGGGATCGCACCCATCAGGCCGACGGTATAGGGATGATGCGGCCGCTTGATCACGTCCTGCACCGGCCCGATCTCGGCAATGCGCCCGGCATACATCACGGCGACGCGGTCGGCCGTCTCGGCGATCACACCCATATCGTGCGTCACCAGCATCACCGCCGTGCCATGCTCGCGGCAGAGCCGCTTGAGCAGCTGGATGATCTGTGCCTGGATCGACACGTCGAGCGCGGTGGTCGGCTCGTCGGCGATGATCAGCTTCGGCTCGGCGGCGAGCGCCAGTGCGATCACCACGCGCTGACGCATGCCACCGGAAAACTGGTGCGGATAGGCATTGATGCGTTCGGCGGCCGAGGGGATACCCACATCTTCCAGCAGCTTCACCGCACGATCGCGGGCCTGCGCATGGGTCATCGGCAGATGCGTCAGGATGGTTTCCACCAGCTGGTCGCCCACCCGGTAGAGCGGGTTCAGGCTGGTCAGCGGATCCTGGAAGATCGCACCGATCTGCCGGCCACGGATCTTGCGCATCTCGTTATAGGGCAGGTTGTCGATGCGGCGGCCTTCGAGGCGGATCTCGCCCGAAGCAATGCGGCCGGGCGGTTCGAGCAGTCCGATGATGGCGGTGCCGGTCATCGACTTGCCGGCGCCGGACTCACCCACCACGCCGAGCACTTCGCCGGCCGAGATTTCGAGCGATACATCGTCGACCGCGACAAGAGTGCCGCGCCGGGTCGGGAACTCGACCCGCAGATTCTTCACTTCAAGCAGCTTCGGGCTGGTCATCATCATTACCGGAGCTTCGGATTGAGGGCGTCGCGCAGCCAGTCACCCAGCAGGTTGACCGACAGAACGAGAATGGCAAGCGCTGCGCCGGGGAAGATGGTGATCCACCACTCGCCCGACAACAGGAACTGCTGGCCGGTGTTGATCAGGGTGCCAAGCGACGGCTGCGTCGGCGGCAGGCCGACACCGAGAAAGCTCAGCGTAGCTTCGGTGATCACGGCAAGCGCCAGATTGATCGTGGCGATCACCAGCACGGGGCCCAGCACATTGGGCAGCACATGGCGCAGCGCGATCAGCGGTCCGGGCAGACCGATCACGCGGGCCGCCTGCACATATTCCTTGTTTTTCTCCACCAGCACCTGGCCGCGCACGGTGCGGGCATACTGCACCCAGTAGCTCAGCCCGATGGACACGATCAGCACGGTAACCGCCGCCTGGCTATGCTTGTCTGCACCGAGCAGGCCGCGCGTGACGCCATCCACCAGCATGGCGATCAGGATGGCGGGGAAGGACAGTTGCACGTCGGCCACGCGCATGATGAAGGCATCGACCGCCCCGCCCATATAGCCGGCAAGCAGACCGAGCGTGATGCCCAGCGTCATGGCGAAGACGACGGCGAGGAAGCCGACGCTGAGCGAGGTGCGCGAGCCATACATGATGGTGGAAAGGATGTCGCGGCCCTGGTCGTCGGTACCGAACAGGAATTTCGACTCGCCGCCCTCTTCCCAGGCCGGCGGCTTGAAACCATCGGAGAGATTGAGCGACGCCAGATCGAACGGATTATGCGGTGCCAGCAGCGGCGCACCATAAGCCGCAATGAAGAACAGCGCAGTGATCGCAGCCGAGACCATCACCAGCTTGTTGCGGGTGAAGCTGTACCAGATGTCGCTGTCGCGCGCACGGCGCCAGGTATCGGCGAGCAGGTTCATCACTTGCTCCCCGATGTACGACCCTGCATGCGCAGGCGCGGATCGACCACGAAATACAGCATGTCGACGATAAGATTGATCACCACGAAGACGAAACCGATCATGACGAGATAGGTGGACATCACCGGAATGTCGGCATAGACGACCGACTGCAGGAACAGCAGTCCGACGCCGGGCCATGAGAACACGGTCTCGGTGATGATGGCGAAAGCGATGATCGCACCCAGCTGAAGGCCGGTAATCGTGATCACCGGTACCAGCGTGTTCTTCAGCGCATGGCCGAAATGCACGGCACGATTGGACAGGCCACGGGCGCGCGCGAATTTGATGTAGTCGGTGCGCAGCACCTCCAGCATTTCCGACCGCACCAGGCGCATGATCAGGGTCAGCTGGAACAGGCC
>JAEYSS010000136.1 GCA_023434425.1 Pseudomonadota bacterium
AGCAAGGGGTGCCGAAGCTGCGGGCGCCGGCGTCGCGGGTGCCGGAGCAGCAGGTGGCGAAGCCGGAGCAGCGGCCGGGGCGGAGGCCACGGCCGGCGGCGCGGGCGCGGCTTCGACCTTCGCTTCGGCCTTTGGTGCAGCCTTCGGTGCAGCGGGTGCAGAGGCCTTGCGGGCAGCGGTAGATCCCGGCCGGCGCAGCTTGATCGCGCCGGCTGCCTGGCCGGTTTCGCCCAGCAGGGCATCGCTCGGCTGGACGGCCCGCGGTGCGGCCGCCTGCTTCGGCGCCTTGCCGGTCGACCCGATCAGCGGACGTTGGGTGGTGGCGGGACTGGCGGTGCGGGCGCCGCCAAGCTGGTCGAGCGCCTGCATGTTGACCTGAACATTGCCGCTGCCGATGTAATTCTGCGCCAGTGCCGGCGCAGCGACGGCAAAGCCGAGCACCAGCAAGAAGGCGGCAAGCGAATGCGGAACCGGCCTGGCAGCCATCAAATAATCCCCCGAACCCCGACCCAAATCTCGTCCGTGGCGCGAACGATAGCGGAGCCGGCCGGAACCGACAACCCGGCAAGCAGCCGTCAGAAACAGGAAATCAACGACTTGTGCGGTGCGAATGAGGGTCCGGACCGAGCCCGGATCAGGCTTTGATCAGCTTGCTGAGCGGCGCATGCAGCACGTCGTTGGCCGCGATGATGCCACCGGTTTCCAGCATCTTGTCGCCGCCGGTGAAATCCGTGACCGTGCCGCCGGCTTCCCGTACCAGCACGATGCCGGCCGCGACATCCCACGGCTGCAGCCCTGTTTCCCAGAATCCGTCGTAACGGCCGGCCGCCACATAGGCCAGATCGAGCGCCGCGGCACCCAGACGGCGGATACCGGCCACTTCGGTCATCACCTTCGTAACTTCCTTCAGGAAGGATTCATGGCCCGACTTGCCATGGAAAGGTATGCCGGTGCCGAACACGGCCTCGGGCAGCTTGCGCCGCGCCGAGACGCGGATGCGGCGTTCGTTGACATAGGCGCCGACGCCCTTCTCGGCCCAGAAGAGTTCGTCGCGCACCACATCAAGCACGATGCCGGCGATCAGTTCATTCTCACGCTGCACGCCAATCGAAATGGCGAAATGCGGAATGCCATGCAGAAAGTTGGTGGTGCCATCCAGCGGGTCGATGATCCAGTAGGTCTTGCCGTCCTTCGCCTCGATGCGGCCGCCCTCTTCCATGATGAAGCCGAAATCGGGACGCAGCTTGACGAGTTCCTGCTGCAGGATCTTCTCGGCCTTGCGATCGGCGGCGGAGACGAAGTCGGCCGGGCCCTTCTTCGAGACCTGCAGGTGCTCGACCTCGTTGAAATCGCGGATCAGGCTGCGCTGCGCTTTGCGCGCCGCGTTTGCCATTGCATTGATCAAAGCCGAACGCAGGGCCATTGGGGGGACCAGAGGTTGAGGACGGAGGCGTGTTTTGGAAAGGCGGCGGAACCTATCAGCGCTTCCCGTGCTTGGCAATCGCCGCATTGAAGGCTTTTACCGCTGCGGCGGGGCCTTCCGGATAGCGCCAGACACCGGCGGAAACCGCCAGGAAATCCGCGCCCGCCTCGATTAACGGCGGACAGTTCTCGACAGTAATCCCGCCGATGGCCACACAGGGCACTTCCATCAGCTCGGACCACCAGCGGATCAGCTCAGGTTCCGCTTTTGTCTTGGGCTGCTTGGTGTCGGTGGCGAAGAAGGCGCCGAAGGCGACATAGTCGGCGCCGGCCTCGGCCGCTTCCATCGCCAAGTGGCGGGAGTCGTGGCAGGTGACGCCGACAATGCGATCCGGTCCGAGAATGCGCCGCGCCTCTTCGTAAGGCGTATCCTCCTGACCAACATGCACGCCATCGGCACCGAACTTGATCGCCAGATCGGGCCGGTCATTGATCAGCAACGCGACGTCATGCTCATGGCAGATTGGCAGCAGCGCGTCAGTGGCGCGGCGAACGGTGTTGTCCGACGCAGTCTGTTCGCCGTCTTTCAGACGCAACTGAAGACAGGCGACATCGCCGGCCCCCAGCGCCTTCTTCAGCTCTTCGGCGAAGGCCGCGGGCTCGATCGCCGGCGGCGTGATCAGATAAAGTCGTTGATCTGCCTGCTTGCTCATCCCATCAACCCGCGATGAAGTCCTTCAGGGCATCCAGCGTCTCGTCTGGCCGCTCGCCCATCATCATATGGCCGCAGCCCGGCAGCACGTCGATGCGGCCAGCCCTGAACTCTTTTGCCCAGCCGCGCGCGGCGCGCAAAGGCGTCATCTGGTCGCGCTCGCCGGCAATGATTTGCGCCGGCAGCGTGATGGCGGCAACTGCGGCTTTGCCATTCTGGTAGCTGTTGCAGACGCGGAAGCCCAAAGCCAGGCATTCGCGCGGTGCGCGATCCACCAGGCGGATGGCGCCGTTCAGCAGATGCGCGCCCGGCACGCGGTTGCTGCCGATCTGGTTCTTCTTGGCGATCATCCAGTCGTTCATCAGCTCGACCACGGTATAGGCGCCGCTGTCGGCCAGTGCCTGCAGTTCCGGATTCACCGCCATCGGGAAGGCAAAACCGAGCAGCGAAATCTTGGCCACGCGCGACGGATGCCGCACGGCGGTTTCCAGCGCGATCAGCGCGCCCATCGAATGGCCGACGAGACATGCCTGCTGCACGCCGGCCGCATCCAGCAACTGCGGCATCCAGTCGGCGAAAGCCTCGATGCTGTCCGGCATCGGGCCTTCGGAGCGGCCGTTGCCCGGCAGGTCGAGCGCCAGCACGGAGTAACCGTGATAGGCGAACCAGCGCGTCTGCATCGCCCAGACCGTATGGTCGCAGGCATTGCCGTGGATGAAGACCACGCAGGGTCTGGTCTTGTCGAAATCCTTGCCACCGGTGGCGGCAAACACTTTCCTGCCCGCGACGTCGAGCCACATATCCGCGTTCCTCGCTGCTTTTCTTATTCTGCTGCGGCCCTGACGGCCTTCTGCGACGCACGCAGCGCCTGGTTCAGATCGTCGATCAGATCCTGGCTGTCCTCCAGGCCCACCGACAGGCGGACCAGTTCCTCGCCGATGCCGGCCGCCTTCAGTTCGGCCGCCGACATCTGCTGGTGCGTCGTGCTGGCCGGATGGATCACCAGCGACTTGGCATCGCCGACATTGGCCAGGTGCGAAAACACCTGCAGCGTCTCGATCAGCACCCGGCCCGCTTCACGCCCGCCCTTGACGCCGAAGCTGAACACCGCGCCGCAGCCCTTGGGCAGCAGCTGTTTCGCCAGCGCATGATCGGGATGCTCTTCCAGTTCCGGATACGACACCCAGGCGACCGCCGGATGGCTTTTCAGGAAGGCGACGACCTTGCGGCTGTTCTCGATATGCCGTGCCATGCGCAAAGGCAGCGTCTCGACGCCCTGCAGCAGATGGAAAGCATTCGTGGGCGACATGCAGGCGCCGAAGTCGCGCAGGCCCTCGGCGCGCGCGCGCATGATGAAGGCGCTGGGGCCGAATTCCTCGGCGAAGTCGAGGCCGTGATAGCCCGCGTAAGGCTCGGTGATGGTGGGGAATTTGCCCGAGGCTTCCCAGTCGAAGCGGCCGGAATCGATCAGTGCGCCGCCGATGGCGACGCCATGGCCGCCGAGGAATTTGGTGACCGAATGCATCACCAGGTCGGCGCCATGCTCGAAGCCGCGGAACAGATAGGGCGTGGCGAAGGTGCAATCGAGCATCAGCGGAATGCCGGCATCATGCGCGATCTTCGCCACGGCTGGCACATCGAGCACTTCGAGGCCGGGATTGCCGAGGATCTCGCCGAACACCAGTCGCGTCTCCGGTTTGATCGCCGCCCTGATCGCGGCATGGTCGCGCGGATCGACGAAGGTGGTGGTGATGCCGAAGCGCGGCAGCGTATGCACGAGGATGTTGTAGCTGCCGCCGTAGATATTGCGCGAGGCGACGATATGCCCGCCCTGCCCCATCAGCGTGGCAATCGCGAGATGCATCGCCGCCTGGCCGGACGCCGTGCAGACTGCGCCGACGCCACCTTCGAGGGCTGCGAGGCGTTCTTCCAGCACCGCGACGGTGGGATTGGAGATGCGCGAATAGATATGCCCGCCGCGTTCGAGGTTGAACAGGGCGGCCGCATGGTCGGCATCGCGGAAGACGTAGGACGTCGTCTGGTAAATCGGCACGGCGCGCGCGCCGGTCGCCGGATCGGGCTGCTGGCCGGCATGCAGGCTCAGCGTGTCGAAGCGGAAGAATTTGGGTTCCAGCATGGCGCCCTCCCGGGAAAATCTTTTCAGACCGGATGGGTAGCAGAGAACGGGGGCATAAAAAAAGGCCGCCGGTTAAGTCGCCGGCGGCCTGGAGGTCAAAACCAACAGGGAGGAAACTATGACCGAACTGAAATCTCTCACTGGCGCCAGTATCGCCGGCCGCACTTAAGATTTCGTGAAGCGCCGCCGATCCTGTATGGTCGAAGGCATGACAAAACTGGCTGCCGTGTCACAGGACGCGCCGGAAGTCCCCAGCGGCCCGGCCCAGGACCGCCTGCTGGATGCCGCGCTGGTGTGTTTCCGCCGGCTGGGCGGCAAGCGCACCCGGATCGAGGATATTGCCGCCGAAGCCGGAATCGCCCGCACCGCCGTTTACCGGCATTACCAGAACAAGCGCGCCATCGTGGCGGCGCTCGCCAGCCGCTGGCTGGCCGAGGACGAGACCCGGCTGGCCGCCATCGCCCGCGATACCGGCCGCAGCCCGGCCGCCCGGCTGCAGGCGTTTCTGCTGATGGATGCTGAAAATACAAGGCGTTACCTGTCCGACCCCTGCCTGGTCGAGGTGCTGGACGAGGTGATGAAACACCTCGCCGGGATGCTGCGGCAGCATCGCAACAACATCCGCCGCCACCTGACCGGCCTGCTGGCCGAAGGCAGCACGGCCGGCGCCTTCCGCGGCGAGCCGGCCGAGAAGCTGGCCGTCGCCATCGACGACCTGATGAGCCGTTTCCACGACCCGCGGCTGGCCGCCGATCTGGACAAAACCATCTGGCAGGACCGCGCCTTAGCGGCCGTCGACATGATTTTGAGAACTGTTCGGGCACGCTGATTGGTTTTGACATGTGACATTTTTTGTCATATGTCTGACACATGACCCTGCTGAAGAATCGCCTGATGCGCCACGGCATGGCCGCCCTGCTTGCCGTCTCGGCCGGGCTGGCGCGGCACCCGGCGCTCTGGCCCCTGAGTCGGACCTGGTCGCGCCGGCTGGCTGCCATGACCGTCCAACGCAAGAAAATTTGTCAGACAAGCAGACAAATTTCCGACCTCGGCACGGCCTGGCAGCGGGGCTTTCCCAGCGCGAAACAGGTGCCGATCGAGGCGGTCACGACCGATACCGTCTTTGCACGGATCGAAACGCCCTGCCCGCTCAGGGGCACCGGCCGGACCGCGGCCTGCTGGCGCATGATGGAATACGACCGTGCGGTCGCAGCCGCCGCTGGCGGACAGTTCGTCGTGCTGCAGAGCCAGGTCGAGCCCGGCGTCACCAGCTGTCGCGTCGCACTGCGCCGGGCCGGCGAGGAGATGTCGGACCTCGTGCCCGCACATCTCCGCACTCCTGGCTAAGCCGCTGCTGCCAGCCCGCGACGGTGCAGCAGATCGTCGACGAGGTCGTCGACCCTTGCTTCGGCCTGCAGGATCGACTGCGCGAGGCGTTCGTCGGCGAATTCGTCATACTCGACAGCAGCGGTATGAACATCGGTGATACCGATATAGGCAAAGGCCGTGCGGGCGCTGGCCTCGACATGATTCATCGCCGCGATGCGCCCACCGGGCTCATAGCCGTAGTCGCCGCGCGACCCCAGCAGCACCAGTGTCTTGTTCTGCCCCGCCAGCAGCGGCCAGTAGGGCTCGCCGTCACGCAGGCGATCAAACCCAAAGGTGCGGCCGACGCGCACGATGTTGTCGATATACGCCTTGAACTGCGCCGGCGGTCCGAAATTGTACATCGGCAGACCGGCGACGATGATATCGGCGGCGATCACTTCATCGATCAGCCGGTCGCTCAGCGCCAGCGTCTCGCGCATCCATGGCATGCGCTGATCCGGCGGCGTGAAGGCGGCATGAATCCAGTCGCCGGTCACCGGCGGCGGCGGGCTCTGTCCGAGATCGCGCTGCAGCACCGCATCCTGCGGGCGGCGGCTGCGCCAGCGCGACAGGAAGCGCGCGGTCAGGCGGCGCGTATGCGAGCCGAAGCGATGGGTGGCCGAACTCTGCGGCCGGGCGCTGGCGTCGAGAACCAGAAGCGTGGTCATGCGGTCTCCATAGATGAAAGAGTGTGACGCAGACCACGTAAGCCGCGCGACATGGCACGACAAATGCGAATTGCTCAGGCCGATGGCTGACCTAGATTCAGCCATATGACCCAGACCCGAAAACTGCCGCCGCTCGGCGCCCTGCGCGCCTTCGAAGCCGCCGCGCGCCATCTCAGCTTCAAGGCCGCCGCCGACGAGCTGGCGGTAACGCCCACTGCGATCAGCCACCAGCTGCGCCTGCTGGAAGACAGCATCGGCCAGCGCCTGTTCGAACGAAAAATCCGCAAGGTGACTCTGACGCCGGCCGGCGACGTGCTCTATCCGGTGCTGCGCGACGGTCTCGATTCGTTTGCACAGGCCATCGAACGGCTGCGCGCCGGACCGCAGCGCCGGCGGCTCACGCTGTCGGCCACGCCGGCTTTCGTCGCCAAATGGCTGGTGCCGCGACTGGGCGACTGGCAGGCGCGCCATCCCGGGATCGACCTGCACCTGCATGCCTCGGAAGCGCCAGTGGATCTCGCCAACGGCAGCGCCGATGCCGCGATCCGCTATGGCCGCGGCAACTGGCCCAATCTGCTGAGCGAGCAACTGCTGCCGAGCCTGTTCGCGCCAGTGGCGAGTGCACGGTTGAAGCTTCGCAAGCCTGCGGATCTGCAGGCTCACACATTGCTGCATTTCGACTGGCGCCAGCGACGACGCGACACGCCGACCTGGAAACGCTGGTCGCAGCAGGCCGGCATCGCACTGGATATCTCGGGCGGACTCCGCTTCAGCGACGAGAGCCATGCCATCCAGGCCGCCATCGCGGGTCAGGGCGTTGCACTGCTCGGACTGCCGCTGGTGGCAGCCGAACTGGCCAGCGGCGCGCTGGTGCAGCCTTTCGGCCCCATGCTGCAGGGCGATAGCTACCACCTGGTCACCGCACCGCAGCGCGCGCAGCAGCCGGAGATCGTCGCCCTGCAAAACTGGCTGCGCGCCGCAGCTACGTCTTGAAGAAACTGGCGGCGGTGCCGCGCGCTGCCTGCTTGCTTTTGATCACGTCGCGGATGGTGGCGATCTCGGCTTCAAGCTCAAGGATGCGTTCCTCAAGACCCTCGATCGACATGGTTTCGAATTTCGGCAGCGCCGGCTTGCGCCTCTCGGCCTCGTCCCAGTCCATTCCGGCCTCCCTGATCCAATCCGAACCTAATACTAGCCGCCGCCGGAAAGCCGGATAAAGCGAAACCTGCCGGCTTGCCGTCAGGCCCCGCTGCGATTAGATCACGCATAGCCCCATGAGGAGACGAGCATGCCGCCGCAGACCATGCCCAAAACCATGACCGTGATCGAGATCAGCCAGCCGGGTGGGCCTGAGGTGCTGAAACCGGCCGAACGCCCGCTGGTGCAGCCGGCCGCCGGCGAAGTGCTGATCAGGGTGCATGCGGCCGGGGTCAACCGACCGGACGTGCTGCAGCGCGCCGGCATGTATCCGCCGCCGCCGGGCGCGCCGGATTTTCCGGGCCTGGAAGTGGCCGGCGAAGTCGTGGCGCTGGGTGCAGGTGCGCAACGCTGGAAGGTCGGCGACAAGGTCTGTGCGCTCGTCGCCGGCGGCGGCTATGCGACCTACTGCACCGCGCCGGCCGAACAGTGCCTGCCGATCCCCGTGGGTCTCGACATGGCCGAGGCCGCTGCCTTGCCGGAGAACTGGTTCACCGTGTGGACCAACATCGCCGATCGCGGCCAGCTGAAGGTCGGCGAAAGCATCCTGATCCATGGCGGCGCCTCGGGCATCGGCGTTGCGGCGATCCAGCTGGCGAAACTGCTCGGCGCCAGGCGGATCTTTGCGACCGCCGGCACCGACGAAAAATGCCGTTTCTGCGAAAGCCTCGGCGTCGAGAAAGCCATCAACTACAAGACCGAGGATTTCGCCGCGCGCATCGCCGAACTCACCGACGGCAAGGGCGTGAACGTCATCCTCGACATGGTGGGCGGCAAATACTTCACGCCGAACATCAAGGCCCTGGCCGAGGATGGCCGTCTGGTGATCATCGCCGTGCAGGGCGGGCCGAAGGGCGAAGGTGACCTGAGCCTGCTGATGCGCAAGCGCCTGACCGTGACCGGCTCGACGCTCCGACCGCGGCCCGTGGCCTTCAAGGGCGAGATTGCCCGGGCCCTGGAGGCCAGAGTCTGGCCGGGTTTTGCCGATGGCCGGCTGAAGGCGATCATCGACAGCCGCTTCCCCCTGGCCGAGGCCGCCCAGGCCCATGCCCGGATCGACCATGGCGACCATGTCGGCAAAGTTTTGCTAGTGATCTGACGTAAAAACAATAACTTAACCACCCCGGGGCGGTTGCGCCCGGGGGCTGTTGCACTATATTGTCGCGCGAATTTCGCCCCGCGGGCGGCCGCTGACCGCGGCCGGCTGCCTGAGAAGGATTTTACCAATGGCATTGCCGTTGATGCCCAAAGCCACCGCCGTGTGGCTGATCGACAATACAAAGCTGACCTTCGACCAGATTGCCCGCTTCTGCGGCCTGCATGTGCTGGAAGTGAAGGGCATTGCCGATGGCGAAGTGGCCATCGGCATCGTCGGTCTCGACCCGGTTGCCAACGGCCAGCTTGGCCCGAACGAGATCGAACGCTGCGAAAAGGATGCGAGCGCCGACCTGAAGCTGCTGGCGCCGACCGTGCCGCTGCAGCGCCAGAAGACCAAGGGCGCGAAATACACGCCAGTCTCCAAGCGCCAGGATCGTCCCGATGCCATCGCCTGGCTGCTGAAGTATCATCCGGAAGTGCAGACCGCGCAGATCCAGAAGCTGCTGGGTACCACCAAGGCGACGATCGACCGCGTGAAGAACCACACGCACCCCAATCACGCCAACATCAAGCCGCGCGATCCGGTCTATCTCGGCATCTGCAGCCAGATGGAACTCGACCGCGTGCTGCTGCTTGCCGCCAAGCGCAAGCAGAACAAGGAAAAGCGCGATGCGCGCGAAGCCCGCGCCGCCGCGCGCGCCGAGACCGCTCCGGCTGAAACTCCGGCCGTCGCTGAACCTGCCGGCGACAGCGAGAGCTGATCCCACCGACCTGCGCGGTTACGCCAGACATCAATAACGCCGTCGGCTGATCGCTGGCGGCGCTTTTGTTTGCGGACCAATGGGATTGGTGGTCCGCCGCATGATCCGGTCTGCAACCGCGTGCGGCACGCCACTCCCGCCCTGACTGCTCCGTGCGTTTTTCCGCGGTGCAAAAGGCCATACCGCCGGGTTATCAGGTCATTCTCCAAGAAAACCTAGGCACTGCATGTGGTTTCGGTTATTGCTTCGGGAACCGCCGGCATGAACCATCGCGAAGAGTGGTGCCGGCAGAAACAGGTCGCGGGGCGTTTCCAGGTATGCTCGTTTTTATCATCAGACGTCTGATGCAGGCGACGTTGGTCATGGCCGTCATGTCGGTGCTGGTTTTTGTGGGCATCTACATGATCGGCGATCCGCTGGCGATCCTGGTCAGCCCCGAAGCGACCGAACTCGACCGCGAGGCCATCGCGAAGTCGCTCGGCCTCGACCGGCCAATGTGGGAACAGTATCTCACTTTCGTCACCTCGGCCCTGCAGGGCAACTTCGGCAAGTCTTTCGTCTTCGGCCAGCCGGCGATCAACCTGATTCTCGAGCGCATGCCGGCCACGCTGGAACTGGCACTGATCGCCACCATCTCGTCGGTCGTCATCGGTGTGCCGCTCGGGCTCTATGCCGGCCTGCGCCACGAGACCGTCACCGCCCGCGCCATCATGGCCGGTTCGGTGCTGGGCTTCTCGCTGCCGAATTTCTGGGTCGGCCTGATGCTGATCATGGTCTTCGCCGTGCAACTCGGCTGGCTGCCGGCCTCGGGCCGCGGCCCGACGATGGAAGTGCTCGGCATCCATGTCAGCTTCCTCACGCTGACCGGCTGGAAATACCTGGCGCTGCCGGCGCTTACACTGGGCCTGTCGAAATGCGCGCTCATCATCCGCCTCGCCCGTGCCACGGCGCGCGAAGTGATGCTGATGGACTATGTGAAATTCGCACGCGCCAAGGGCCTGAATGAGAAGCGCGTGATCGGCGTGCATATCCTGAAAAACATCATGGTGCCGATCACCACCGTCACCGGCCTTGAACTCGGCAGCCTGATCGCTTTTGCGGTCATTACCGAAACGATCTTCTCCTGGCCCGGCATGGGCAAGCTGCTGATCGATTCCATCGTGCATCTCGACCGCCCGGTCGTGGTGGCCTACCTGATCGTCGTCGTCTTCCTGCTGGTGATCATCAGCCTGATCGTCGATATCCTTTATTCCGTGCTGGATCCGCGCGTGCGTCTGGGAGAAGCCAAATGAGCCAGGCCGCAACTCCCGTCGCCGCCACGACAGCCGCGCCGCTCGCCAAGACCGAAGCACCGTGGAAGCGCATCGTTGCCGAATTCGCCGAAAGCAAGCTGGCCATGCTCGGCCTGGTACTGCTGGTGCTGATGATCGGCGCGTCGCTGATCGCGCCTTTGATCTCGCCGCAGGATCCCTACGATCTCGCCAAGCTCGACATCATGGATGCGCGCCTGCCGCCCGGTGAAATGTCGGGTGAAGGCTTCGCCTTCCTGCTCGGCAGCGACGGCCAGGGCCGCGACATGCTGAGCGCGATGCTGTACGGCCTGCGGATTTCGCTGATGGTCGGTGTCGTCTCGGTGGTGGTGGCGCTCGGCATCGGCGCCTTTGCCGGGCTCCTGGCGGCCTATAGCGGCGGCAAGGTCGACGCGCTGATCATGCGCTTCGTCGACATTCAGCTCTCATTCCCCGCCATCCTGATCGCGCTGATCCTGCTGGCGGTGCTGGGCAACGGCGTCGACAAGGTGATCTTTGCACTGGTGGCCGTGCAATGGGCGTATTTTGCCCGTGCCGCCCATGGCGCCGCCCTGGTGGAACGCAACAAGGAATATATCGAGGCGGCGCGCTGCCTCGGCATCAGCCGGATGCGCATGCTGCTGAAGCATCTGCTGCCCAACTGCATGCCGCCGCTGATCGTGATCGCCACCATCAATATCGCCCGCGCCATCACCCTGGAGGCCACGCTGAGCTTCCTCGGCCTCGGTGTGCCGGTCACCGAACCCTCGCTCGGCATGCTGATTTCCAACGGCTTCGACTATCTGCTCAGCGGCGTCTACTGGATCTCGCTGTTCCCCGGCGTGGTTCTTACGGTGGTGATCATCGCGATCAATCTGGTCGGCGATCAGCTCCGCGACGTCCTCAATCCCCGCCTCAAGCGTTAAGGCAGCAGCCCCATGACCGCCACGCTCCAGGTCGAGAATCTCGAGACCCAGTTTCCCACCCGCGACGGCATCGTGCGTGCCGTCGATGGCGTCAGCTTCTCCGTCGATGCCGGCGAAATCCTCGGCCTGGTCGGCGAGTCCGGTTCGGGCAAGTCGATCACCGGCTTCACCATCCTGGGTCTGATCGATCCGCCCGGCCGCATCGCCAACGGCAGCGTCAAGTTCAAGGGTGAGGAACTGACCACCGCCAGCCCGGAACGGCTGCGCTCTTTACGCGGGTCGCGCATCGCGATGATCTTCCAGGATCCGATGATGACGCTGAATCCGGTGCTGCGCGTCGATACCCAGATGATCGAGACGGTGCAGGCGCATGAGAAGGTCAGCGAGGCCGCCGCCCGCGCCCGCTGCGTCGAGGCGCTGCAGGCCGTGGGCATCGCAGCGCCGGAAGACCGGCTGAAATCCTATCCCCACCAGTTCTCGGGCGGCATGCGCCAGCGCATCGCGATTGCCACGGCTCTGCTGCACAAGCCAGACCTGATCATTGCCGACGAGCCGACCACCGCGCTCGATGTCACCATCCAGGGCCAGATCCTGTATGAAATGCGCAAGCTGTGCCGCGATACCGGCACGGCCCTGATCTGGATCACGCATGACCTGTCGGTCGTCGCTGGCCTGGCCGACCGCATCATGGTGATGTATGCCGGCAAGATCGTGGAAACCGGCGCAATCGACACCGTGATCGAAAGGCCGCAACATCCTTACACGCGCGGCCTGATCGGCTCGGTGCCCGGCGCAATGCCGCGCGGCAAGCGCCTGTTCCAGATCCCGGGCATGGCGCCCGCGCCGCTGAACCTGCCGCCGGGCTGCCGCTTCAAGGCGCGCTGCAGCCGCGCCGATGCGGTCTGCGATACCATGCCGGAGCTTGTCGAACTCAATCCGGGCCATCGCGCCCGCTGCCACCATCCGTATGACGCCATGCCGCTGAGCCCGGCGGAGGTTGCCTCGTGAACGCCGCCCCCACTACTGACCGGCCCATTCTTGAACTCAAGGGCGTCTCCAAGCGCTTCGTCTGGCGCCTCGATATCGCCGCCAAAATCGCCAACCTGTTCGGCGCCGGCCTGAAGGAACGTGCCGTCCATGCCGTGAACCATGTCGACCTGGCGATCCAGGAAGGCGAAGTGGTCGGCCTGGTGGGCGAAAGCGGCTGCGGCAAGTCCACGCTCGGGCGTATCGTCGCCGGGATCATGGATGCCACCGAAGGCACCATCCAGTATCGTGGCAAGGTCATTGCCGACCGCAGCAGCGAGGAGCAGCGCGCCTATCAGCTCGGCGTGCAGATGATCTTCCAGGATCCCTATGCCTCGCTCAATCCGCGCATGCGGGTAGAAGAGATCATCGGCGAGGCGCCAGTCGCGCATGGCCTGGTCAGGCGCAGCGACGTCGGCGAATACGTCGAAAAGATCATGCTGCAGGTCGGCCTCGACCCGCGCTACCGCAAGCGCTATCCGCACCAGTTCTCCGGCGGCCAGCGCCAGCGTATCGGCATCGCCCGCGCACTCGCCGTGAAGCCGCAGTTCATCGTCTGCGACGAGGCGGTGGCGGCGCTCGACGTGTCGATCCAGGCGCAGGTGCTGAACCTGTTCATGGACCTGCGCGAACAGCTCGGCCTGACCTACCTGTTCATCAGCCACAATCTTTCGGTGGTGGAACATATTTCCGACCGCGTGGTGATCATGTATCTCGGCCGCGTGGTGGAAAGCGCGCCGACCGAACAGCTGTTCGCCGCACCGAACCATCCGTATACCCAGGCATTGCTGGCGGAAGCGCCCAAGCTGGTGGCGGAGCGGCGCGACTACATGCCGATCAAGGGCGAGATTCCGTCGCCGCTCAATCCGCCGCCGGGTTGCCACTTCCACCCGCGCTGTCCCAGGGCTTTTGCCCGCTGCAAGACGGAAGTGCCTGCACTGAAAGAGATTGCGCCGGGCCGCCTGTCGGCCTGCCATCTCAACGATGCGGCGTGACGAACGGTCGACTCGAATTTAGGCACGATTCGATCACAGCCTTGTAACGGCTCTAAACGGCCGAAAACGGAACTCCGTAAGGCGGAGTCCTGTTTGGTGTGAAAGAAGCGTTCGCCGGACGCGGACGCGCACACCGAAGGAGGCCAGCCATGCGCAAGGCCATCTTAGCCAGTGCGTTTACCACCGTTTCCCTCGCAGCCCTCGCCGGCTTTGCGCCGGCCGCCCAGGCGCAGCAGCAGGCCATGCTGTGCGGCCTGCGTGACGATATGGGCAAGATGCTGGACCAGCGCTTCGGCGAGCAGCCGCAGGCCGGCGGCATCGTCGGCGACCGTATCGTCGAACTGCTGGTGTCGCAGACCGGCTCCTGGACGATCCTGATCACCAGCGCCGACGGCCGCGCCTGCGTCGTCACCGGCGGCGACGACTGGACCGATCAGCCCGTCACCTCACCGAGCAAGGTGAAGGCTGACAGGGTGAAGCTCGAGTCGACGCTCTAAGCTTTATGCCGCGGCCGGACGCTTCACGCGGAACCAGGCGGCGTAGAGCGCCGGCAGGAACAGCACGGTCAGCAGCGTCGCCACCAGCAGGCCGCCGATAATGGTGTAAGCCATCGGACCCCAGAAATTGCTGGTCGACAGCGGGATCATGCCGAGGATCGCCGCCAGCGCGGTCAGGATGATCGGCCGGAAGCGTCGCAGCGTCGCATTGACGATGGCATCCCAGGCTGCCTCGCCGCCGGCGATATCCTGCTCGATCTGGTCGACCAGGATCACCGAGTTGCGCATGATCATGCCGGCCAGCGCAATCGCGCCCAGCATGGCGACGAAGCCGAAGGGCACGTTGAAGACGAGCAGCCCGACGGTGACGCCGATCAGGCCGAGCGGCGCGGTGAGCAGCACCAGCAGCATGCGCGAGACCGACTGCAGCTGCACCATCAGCAGCGTCACCATGATCATGATCATCACCGGCACGACGGCGCCGATGGACGCATTGGCCTTGGCGCTTTCCTCGATGGCGCCGCCGATGACGATACGGTAGTTCGGCGGCAGCTGTTTGCGCAGCTCATCCAGCTTCGGCTCGATCTGCATCGACACCACCGGCGCCTGGATGCCGTCGATGATATCGGCACGCACGGTGATCACCGGCTGGCGGTCGCGCCGCCAGATGATGCCCTCTTCCAGCTCGTAACGCACTTCCGCCACCTGGCCGAGCGGCACCGCGCGGCTGCTTTCCGCGCCGGCGACGTTGAGATCCTTGATGCCGTTCAGGCTGAGGCGTTCCGAGGTCTCGGCGCGCGCCACGACGTCGATCAGTTCGCGGCCCTCGCGATACTGCGTCACGGTCAGGCCCGACACGATGGAATTCAGCGTCGTCGCCAGATCCTGCGAGGAAATGCCGAGCAGGCGCGCCTTGGCCTGGTCGACATCCAGCTTCACAACCTTGCTGAGTTCGTTCCAGTCGAGATTGACGTCGCGCGTGTTGGAATTGGCGCGCATCACATCGGCGACCTGGAAGGCGATGCGGCGCACCTCCATCGGATCCGGACCGCTGACGCGGAACTGCACCGGGAAGCCGACCGGTGGGCCGTTTTCCAGGCGGTTGACGCGGCCGCGCAGCAGCACGAAATCGTCCTGGAAGGCCTTCACCAGACGGTCGCGCACGCGTTCGCGTTCGGCATCGCCCCTGGTCAGCACCACAACCTGGGCGAAATTGTCGTTCGGCAGCTGGATGTCCAGCGGCAGATAGAAGCGCGGCGCGCCGGCGCCGACATAGCTCGTGTAGCTGACGATATCCGCGTCGTCCTTGAGTAGCGCTTCCAGCTTCAGCGCTTCCTGTTCGGTGGCCTGGATGGAAGCGCCCTGCGGCAGGCGCAGATCGACCATCAGTTCCGGGCGGTTCGAGGACGGAAAGAACTGCTGCTGCACCAGGCCGAACCCGGCGACACTCGCCACGAAGATGCCGGCCGTGCTGGCGATCACGATCCAGCGCCGGCGCACGCACCAGTCCACCACCGGGCGGACATAGCGGTAGATGCCGCGACGGTAGACATCGTCGCCATGGCCATGTCCCGCCTTGGGCGTCGGCAGGAGGGTGTAGCCGATGAAAGGCGTGAAGATCACTGCCACCACCCAGGAGACCAGCAGCGAGATCGTCACCACGGCGAAGATCGAGAAGGTGTATTCGCCGGCCGAAGACTTGGCGAAACCGACCGGCACGAAGCCGGCTGCCGTGATCAGCGTGCCGGTCAGCATCGGGAAGGCCGTCGAGGTATAGGCAAAGCTGGCGGCGCGGAAACGGTCGAAGCCCTGCTCCATTTTCACCTGCATCATCTCGACCGCGATAATGGCGTCATCCACCAGCAGACCGAGCGAGATGATCAGCGCGCCGAGTGAAATGCGGTGGAAGTCGATGCCGAATATGTGCATGCAGACAAAGGTGATGGCCAGCACCAGCGGGATGCAGAGCATCACCACCATGCCGCTGCGCAGACCCAGGCTCAGGAAACTGACGCCGAGCACGATTACCACGGCTTCCAGCAGCACTTTCATGAATTCCGAGATCGAACGCTGCACCACGGTCGGCTGGTCGGCAACTTGCAATACTTCGATGCCGACCGGCATATCCGCCTTGAGCCGCTTCATGGTGGCTTCGAGCTGCTTGCCCAGCTCGATCATGTTGCCGCCCTTGGCCATCGAGATCGCCAGCCCGATGGACTCCTGCCCGTTATAACGGAGCCGCGGACTGGGTGGATCGGCATAGTCGCGCTTGATATCGGCAATATCACCGAGCCGAATCAGGCGTCCGTTGGCCTGGATCGACAATTCGGACAGCGCCCGGCCGCTTTCGATATCGCCACTGACGCGGGTGGCGATGCGATCCGACGAGGTCTGCACCACGCCGGATGCCGTCTGGGCATTCTGCGCCTGAATGACGTCGATCACCTGCTGCGGACTGACACCGAGATTGGCAAGTTTCTTGTTGGAGAATTCGATGAAGATGCGCTCGGGCTGCACGCCGAGCAGATCCGCCTTGCCGACATCCTTGATGCGCAGCAACTGCTCGCGCACATCCTCGACATAATCCTTCAGTTCGCGGTGGGTAAATCCATCCGCGGTGAAGGCGTAGATGGTGCCGAAGGTATCGCCGAATTCGTCGTTGAAGAACGGCCCCTGCACGCCGGCCGGCAGGGTGTGGCGGATGTCGCCGACCTTCTTGCGTACTTCGTACCACACGTCCGAAACAGCCTTCGGCGGCGTGCTGTCGCGCAGCATGACAAAGATGGTCGATTCAGCCGCCTTGGAATAGCTGCGCACATTGTCGAGATACGGGGTCTCCTGCAGCTTCTTCTCGATCTTGTCGGTGACCTGCTGCTCGACCTCGCGGGCGGTGGCGCCGGGCCAGTTGGTGCGCACGATCATCACCTTGAAGGTGAAGTCCGGGTCCTCGGCGCGGCCGAGCTGCATGTAGGACATGGCGCCGGCCGCGAGCAGCAGCACCATCAGGAAGCCGATCAGCGAGCGGTGACGCAGCGCCCAGGCAGACAGGTTGAAGCGGCCGATACCGTCGTCGGCATCGGCAGGCGTCGGCGCATGCTGGCTCATTACTTCTTCCCCGCCGAGGCAGACTGCACTTCAGGCAGCAGGCGCACCGCCTGCCCGGGGATCAGCTTGTGCACGCCGGCGGTGACGACTTTCTCGCCTTCTTTCAGGCCATCGGCGATCAGCACGGCGCGTTCGATGAAGGCGGCGACCTTGACCGGCCGCAATTCCACCTTGCCTTCGCCCTCTGCAGGTCCGTTGTAGATCCAGACCGCCGGCTCGGCGCCCTGCTGGTACAGCGCCGACAGCGGCAGTGCGACCACCGATGTATCCAGACGTCGCACGATCGACACGGTGGAGGTCATGCCGAGCCGCATGCTGGACGGCGCGTTCCGCACGGCGACCTTCACGGCGTAGGTGCGGGTCGCCGGGTCGGCGCCCGGCGCGATCTCGCGCACCACGCCGGTATATTCCTTGTCGGGCTGTGCCCACAGGCTGATGGCGATGGCGGTCGCGCTGCGCAATTCGTCGAGGCGGTTTTCGGCGACGTTGAACACCACTTCCTTTTCTTCCGGCCGCGCCAGCTTCATCACCGTCTGGCCGGCCGACACCACCTGTCCGGTCTCGACGCCGATGGCCGTGACCACACCGTCGGCATCAGCATGCAGTTCGGTGTAGTCCATCTGGTTCTGCGCCGAGCGCAGCTGCGAGCGGGCGCTGTCGAGCTGGGCCTCGGCGGTATTATAGGTATTCTGCCGGCGGTCGAGTTCGGCCTGGCTGATCACCCGGCTCTCGAACAGCTTTCTGTAGCGGTTCAGTTCGGTCTGCGCCTGGTTGAAATTCGCCTGGGCGGCGCTGAGCTGGGCGCGGGCATTCTGCGTTACAAGCCGGGTATCTTCGACATCGAGACGCGCCAGCAGCGTGCCCTTCTTCACTTCCGAGCCGATCTCGACATAGCGGGCGACGATTTTGCCGCCGACACGGAAGGCCAGGTTGGTTTCGTAGCGGGCGCGGATCTCGCCGGTATAGCTGGAGCGGCTTTCATAGACCTGCGGCGCGACACTGGCGACGCGGACAGGGCGGATCGGCTCAGGCTCCGGCGCCGCACGGTCACAGCCCGCCAGCAGCAGAAGGCCCACAATGGCCGCGAGGGAGAGTGAAGTCCGGGTCATACGCATAGCCGCCCTGTTCTGCACACGGCCGCGCGGGAGCGCTTCACACAATGACCTGCAATCCCCCGAACGCCGTACGCTACTGTTCTTGCTTCCCTGCCGGCAGGCCCGCTCTGGCGGCGGTTCCCGTCGGCTGCAGCAGCCCCTCTTTCGCGCGATCCAAAATCCACACCCGGATCGCGCTGGAGAGGTTGCCCGAACGTGCAGCGTCAATATCGCTGACCATCTGGTTGATGGTCTTGCCGTCGGCCGCGGCGATCTGCTGCAGCGCCTCCCAGAACGCCTGTTCGAGGGAGATGCTGGTGCGATGGCCGCCGACCACCACGGAGCGTTTTTTTACCGTGGTCGGCATGCGTGACCTGTCCGGCCGGGCGACCGCGACGGGGGCTGCTTAGCATTGGCAGATTTCCGGGCCAAGACAGCCTCTCTGGTCAGCGTGACGGCCGTCACGAGTTACCTGTCAGAAATCACGTCAGATCGGCGCAGAATTCCTGAATCCGCGTGCAGGCGTCCTTCAGAGCTTCCGTGGAGGTGGCGTAGGAGATGCGGAAATGCGGCGCCAGGCCGAAAGCCTCGCCGAACACCACCGCGACGCCGCGTTCCTCAAGCAACGCATTGCAGAAATCGAGGTCGGTATTGATCTTCACGCCACCCTTCGAGGTCTTGCCGATGGCGCCGGCGCAGCTCGGATAGACATAGAAAGCGCCTTCCGGTTTCGGGCAGTGGATGCCCTTGGCCTGGTTCAGCATGCTGACCACGAGATCGCGGCGCTGCTTGAACACCTGGTTGTTCTTCGGGATGAAATCCTGCGGGCCGTTCAGCGCTTCCACGGCGGCGGCCTGACTGATCGAGGACGGATTCGAGGTCGACTGCGACTGCAGATTGCTCATCGCCTTGATCAGCGGCTGCGGACCACCGGCATAGCCGATGCGCCAGCCGGTCATGCAATAGGCCTTCGACACGCCGTTCATGGTCAGCGTGCGCTCATACAACGCTGGCTCGATCTGCGCCGGCGTGGTGAAGACGAAGTTGTCGTAGACCAGATGTTCGTACATGTCGTCGGTCAGGATCCAGACATGCGGATGCCGGACCAGCACATCGGTCAGCGCCTTCAGCTCGTCGCGCGTATAGGCGGCGCCCGAAGGATTGGACGGGGAATTCAGGATCACCCACTTGGTCTTCGGCGTGATCGCCTTTTCCAGCGTCTCGGCGCGCAGTTTGAAGCCGTCTTCCGCCTTGCCGGTGACGAAAACCGGCGTGCCGCCGGCGAAATTCACGATATCGGGATAGCTGACCCAGTAGGGCGCCGGGATGATCACTTCATCGCCCGGATTGACGGTGGCGAGCAGCGCGTTGAACAGCACCTGCTTGCCGCCGGTGCCGACCGAAATCTGCTCCGGCTTGTAGTCCAGGCCGTTCTCGCGCTTGAACTTGGCAATGATCGCCTGCTTCAGCGCCGGGGTGCCGTCCACATCCGTATAGCGGGTGTCGCCGCGGTCGATCGCGGCCTTGGCGGCTTCGCGGATATTGGCCGGGGTCTCGAAATCGGGCTCACCGGCGCCGAGGCCGATCACGTCGCGGCCGGCGGCTTTGAGCGCACGGGCCTTCTGGGTGGCGGCGATGGTGGCAGAGGGCTTGATGCGGCCAAGAGCATCGGACAGGAACGGCATTGTTTTGGCGACTCCTAGGCGCGGGCAGAGGGGGAGAAAACGCGGGCGAACCATACGTCCGGCCTGTGGGCGGCGCAACATATCAACTTGTCGCCGTGCAATGTTTTGCCGCAAAAGCAGGCAGCCGGGCGCGGGCTTGGGCAACGACCTGAAGCAGGCCCGGGAATACGGTGCTTTTGCCGTTCGGGCGGCACCCCGCCGACTGGACTGGGAATTGCATACGATCTGCCCCGAACCTGGGCACGATTCGCTCTTGGCGGGTGCTTTCGGGCCGGCATAGACTGCCGGGCCTGCGCCGCAACCGACTCGAAGATAATGACCAGGCTAGGCGTTCACCGGGGAGACCATCCATGACTTTCGCACGTTCACTGACCTTTGCCGCGGCCGGCGTCACGCTGGCGCTCGGCCTTGGCGCCGCCGGCGCTGCCGATGCGCAGACCAAGATGAAATTCACTCTCGACTGGGCCTTCCAGGGACCGACCTCGGCCTTCCTCGTCGCCGAGCAGAAGGGCTATTATAAGGCTGCTGGCCTCGATCCCACCATCGATGCGGGCCAGGGCTCGGCCGGCGCGCTGCAGCGCGTGGCCACCGGCGCCTATGAAATGGGCTTTGCCGATATCAACGCGCTGATCGAATACAACGCCAAGAACCCGGATGCGCCGGTCAAGGCCGTGATGATGGGCTATGACGCGCCGCCCTTCGGCGTCTATGCGCTGAAATCCTCGGGCATCAAGTCGCCGAAGGATCTGGAAGGCAAGAAGCTGGGCGCACCGGTCTTCGACGCCTCCTTCAAGCTGTTCCCGGCTTTCGCCGCCAAGGTCGGCATCGACAAGAGCAAGGTCACCTATATCAACCTCACCCCGCCGTTGCGCGAGCCAAGCCTGAAGAACGGCAGCGTCGACTTCATCAGCGGGCATTACTTTTCCTCGATCCTCGACCTCGAAAAGATCGGCGTGAAGCAGGAAGACGTGATCGCCTTCCCCTATGCCGATGCCGGCATGGACTTCTACGGCAACGCCGTGGTGGCTTCGCCAAAGTTCATCAAAGAGAATCCGGCTGCGGTGAGGGCTTTCGTCGCCGCCACCATCAAGGCCTGGAAGGAAATCGTTGCCACTCCGGAAGTCGGCATCAAGGCCACCAAGACCCGCGACGGCCTAACCGACGAGACGCTGGAAATGAAGCGCCTGAAGATGTCGATCGAGCGCAACGTGGTGACCAAATATGTCAAGGAAAACGGCTTCGGCGGCGTCGACATGGCGCGCCTGCAGCGTTCCTCGGACGCGGTCGCCTCGGCCATCGGCCTCCAGAAGGCGCCGAAGGCCGCCGACCTGTTCCAGGAAGGCTTCCTGCCGCCGAAGGCCGAACGCATGATGCAGTGATCTGCATCTGAAAAGCTGCTACAAGAAAGCGGCGGGGCAACCCGCCGCTTTTTTTGCTCCGTTTCCCCCTGCCCGCTTACCGTGTCCGCTTACCCCAGCCGTCCGCCACAACAATGAACGTATCGCGCCAACACACAGACTGGCAGGCGGTCTTCGCCGTCATTGCCGCCGGCGTCATCGTGTCGATGCAGGTCGGCAAGCTGCCGCCACTGCTCGGCCAGCTGCGCGCCGAATTCGGACTCGATCTCGTGCTGGGCGGATTGGTCGCCTCCTCGATCAGCCTGATCGGCGGTCTCTGCGGCATCATGGCCGGCTTTGCCGGCGACCGTATCGGCGGCCGGCGTGCGCTCATGTTCGGCCTGCTGATTAACGCCGCCGGCTCGCTGGCCGGTGCCTTCAGCCACGACACGGCGTTTCTGCTGGCGGCGCGCCTGGTGGAGGGGCTGGGTTTCGTCATCACCGTCGTCTGCGGTCCCAGCCTGGTGGCCATGGCGGCACAGCCGGCACAGCGCAGCCTCGCGCTCGGCCTGTGGAGCAGCTACATGCCGCTCGGCGTCACCCTTGGCATGCTGGGCGCGCTCGCAGTCAATCACGGACTGCTCGACTGGCGCGGCCTGTGGATGGTGCTGGCGCTGCTGCCACTTGCCGCCGCCCTGCTGCTGCCGCGGCTGACTGCCGGCATACCGGTGGCGCCGCCCCGCAAGTTTAACGCCGTCGTGCTACGCCGCCCCGGCCCATGGCTGCTGGCAGGGTGTTTTGCCTGCTACACGACGCAGTGGTTCTGCATCGTCACCTGGATTCCGACCTATCTGAAGGAAAGCGGCCTGGACAGCGAAACGCTGCTGGCACTTGGCGTTGCCGCCGTCGTCCTGGTGAATGCGGTAGGCACGACCGTCTCGGCCGCGGTGATGCATCGCGGTCTGCCACGCTGGCTGATCATCGCAGTCGTCAGTCTGGGCATGGGCGCGCTCGGCACGGCGTCCTTTGCACCGGATATCCCGGTGCTGGCCAAGATCGGCTTTGCCATGGCCGCCAGCGGCTTTGGCGGCATGCTGCCCGCGGCGGTGCTGGCCAGCGTGCCGATGCAGACGCGCGATCCGTCCGAGATCGCCACCGTCAACGGCGTGGTGGTGCAGTTGCTTAATATCGGATCTTTCGTGGGCCCGCCGGCGCTGGCCGGGCTGGTGGCGCATTTCGGCGGCTGGAGCGACGGCCGCTGGCTGCTGCTGGCCGCCGGCTGCGTCGGGCTGCTGCTGGCGCTGGGATTGCGCGCGACCGAAGGCAGGGCGCCGGCATGAAGATGAATCGCGGAGACGCTTATCTGCTGCTGACCGTTTTCATCTGGGGCAATACCTTCCCGACGGCGAAATACGTGCTGGGCATCATGCCGCCGACCGTGTTTTCCTCGACCCGCTACCTGCTCGCCTCCGCCACGCTGATGGCAGTCCTGATCTGGCGCGAGGGATTGCGGCTGCCGCAGCGGCGCGACCTGCTGCCGCTGATCGGCTTCGGCTTTCTCGGTATCACCCTGATGCAGTTGCTCTGGGCCAATGCGCTGGCGATGGGCACAGCTTCAAAAGGTTCGATCCTGATCGCCACTTCGCCGATCTGGGCGTTGATTCTGGGCCGGTTGCGCGGCCAGCACCTGTCGGCCATCGCCTGGGCCGGCGTGCTGCTGTCCTTCGCCGGCGTCTTCCTGGTCATCAACAACAGCCTGACCGAGATCACCGTGGGGGGCGGACATATTCTGGGCGATCTGCTGTTCCTGACTGTTGCCTTCTGCTGGTCATTATTCTCGGTGCTGTCGCAGCCGTATCTGGCGCGGCTCGGCACGCTGTATGTGTCGGGCTGGTCGATGCTGTTCGGCGCGCTGCTGCTGACGCCATTCATCGCCTGGGGCTGGAACGATACGCCGTGGCAGGCAATGCAGCTCGGCCACTGGGCCAGCTTCCTCTACACCGCGATTCTTGCGGGCGCGCTCGGCTACCTGCTCTGGTATGAAGGCATCGCACGTTTAGGCATTGCTCGCTCAGTGATCTATTCCTACCTGATCCCGGTCTTTGCCATGGTCAGCGCCATTGCCTTCCTCGGCGAGCATGTCTCGCCGGTACAGCTGATCGGCGCGGCGGTGGTGATCGGCGGCCTGGTGCTGACGCGCTGGTCAACGCCAGCGCCGCCGGCTTAATCAGCTTTCAGCGATCAGGCAGAAGCTGCCATCGGGCAGCGGCTCGGTCGCCAGCAGGAACAGGCCCTCGGCTTTGGCCGCCTCGCCCAGCGCTTCGGCATTGCCGGTGAAAACGCCGATGAAGACGCCGGCCAGCGCCAGGGCGATCTTCACTGCCGAGAAGAAGGCGGCAGAGTCAGCCGGCACGACGGCAGGATCGGCGACCATGATCAGATCGTAATGGTCCGGGCGGTCTTCGAGGAAGGGAACCACGGCTTCGGTGTCGCACTCATCGTACAGGCCGGTTTCGAAGGCACGACGGCAGCGCACTGCGTCGGCGGACACCATATCGAGGTGCTGGGCCAGCGCCCGCAGGTCGGCAGCATGCGGCGCCAGGCAGCCGCCCAGATCGATAGCCCAGCCGATGCTGAAGCTGTGGCCGATCATACGCTGTGCGGCAGCCGCCACAGCCCCGGCATGCGGCGCGGCAAGGCCGGCCACCAGGTCGTCGAGCGAGGTGGCGGACAGTTTCGCCGACTGCAATTCCGGCGTTTCCTGCGACTGCAGGGCGAAGACATAACCTGCGACGGGCTTGTTCTCTTCCTTGCGCAGCTCGATTTCTTCGAGGCTGAGCACGACAAAGCCGGCCTCGGCGGCGCGTTTGCGCAAATAGGCTTCGCCATGCTGATAGCGACCGGTCTTGCCGGCCTGGTATCGCGCGCCGGTGCCCTTTTCCACTGTGGCCACGAACAGCCCGCCCTCGGGCAGCGCCGCCTTCACGGCCTCGAACAGCGCGCGCAGGTCGCCGAAATAGGACAGCACGTCAGCAGCAGCCACCAGGTCATAGCCGCCGGGATGTTTGCCGAGTTCGGCGACGATCTCGCCGACCACCAGCGCGTCATAGAGCCGGCGGGTTCGCGCCTTCTCGACCATTTTCGGCGACAGGTCGACGCCATCGAGATGTTTCACCAGGCCGCGCAGTTCCGGGGCGAGAAGCCCGGTACCGCAGCCGAGATCGATGGCACGCGACGCCGTTTTTCCGTCGCCCAGAGCGGCGCGGACTGCCGCGGCGACATGCTGCGGCGCGCGATACTCGAGCCAGCCGACCAGCTTCTCATCGAAACTGTCGGCGAAGGCATCGAACAGGGAGGCGACATAGGCCTCGTTGGCCTTCTCGGGCGCCTCGCCGGCCAGCACGGCCACCATGTGGCGTGCCTCGGCATGGCCAGGGTCGAGCGCCAGCATGCGACGCCAGGTGATCAGCGCATCGGCACGGCGATCCAGCCGCACCTGCAGGCGCGCTACCTGGTGCAGCAGGTTTTCGGAATTCGGTGTCGCAGCGAGAGACGCCTGCAGGCGATCCAGCCGTGTCGCCAGGGTCTCGCCGAGCCGAAGCTGGGCCAGCGCGCTGTGCACCGGATCGACAGCCGCAGCGACCGGCACCTCGGCCGGCGCCACCTTCTGCACGCCGCCCAGGCCGAGCAGCATGTCGCTGATCGCGCTGGCGCCGGGCCGGCCGGCCGCCGGCATGCGACGGACAGGCCCGCCGCCGCCGCCACTTTTCTTCTGCGCGCGCCGCTCCTTGCGGTTCATCGCCAAGCCTTTTAGCGGCGTTCCAGCGGCTTGTACTTGATGCGATGCGGCTGGTCGGCATCGGCGCCGAGACGGCGCTTCTTATCGGCCTCGTAATCCTGGAAGTTGCCCTCGAACCACTCGACATGGCTGTCGCCTTCGAAGGCCATGATGTGGGTGGCGATACGGTCGAGGAACCAGCGATCATGGCTGATCACGATGGCGCAGCCGGCGAAGTTCAGCAGGGCTTCTTCCAGCGCGCGCAGCGTGTCGACGTCCAGATCGTTGGTCGGTTCGTCGAGCAGCAGCAGGTTGGCGCCGGTTTTCAGCATCTTGGCCAGATGCAGGCGGTTGCGTTCGCCGCCCGACAGCATGCCGACCTTTTTCTGCTGGTCGGCGCCGCGGAAGTTGAACCACGAACAGTAGGCGCGGCTCGGCACTTCGCGCTTGCCCAGCACGATCATGTCGTTGCCGTCGGAGATTTCCTCCCAGACGGTCTTTTTATCGTTGAGCGAGTCGCGGCTCTGGTCGACATAGCCGAGCTTGACGCTGTCGCCGATGCGCAAGCTGCCCTGGTCGGGCTTCTCCCCGCCGGTGAGCATGCGGAACAGCGTGGTCTTGCCGGCGCCGTTCGGACCGATGATGCCGACGATGCCGTTCGGCGGCAGCTTGAACGACAGGTTCTCGATCAGCAGGCGGTCGCCGAAGCCCTTGTAGAGCCCCTCGGCCTCGATCACGACATTGCCCAGACGCGGGCCGGGTGGAATGGTGATGGTGACGCCGTCGGCCACCTTCTCATTCTGCTGCTGCAGCATCTCGTCATAGGCCTTGAGGCGGGCCTTGGACTTGGCCTGACGGGCCCGCGGGCTCTGGCGCACCCATTCGAGTTCCTGCGCCAGCGACTTGCGCCGCGAATCCTCTTCCTTGCCTTCCTGCTCGAGCCGCTTTTCCTTCTGGTCCAGCCAGGAGGAGTAGTTACCCTCCCACGGAATGCCGGAGCCGCGATCCAGTTCAAGGATCCAGCCGGCCACGTTGTCGAGGAAGTAGCGGTCGTGGGTGATGGCCACCACGGTGCCTTCGTATTCGTGCAGGAAGCGCTCGAGCCAGGCGACAGATTCCGCGTCCAGATGGTTGGTCGGTTCGTCGAGCAGCAGCATGTCGGGCTTCGACAGCAGCAGGCGGCACAAAGCCACGCGGCGCTTCTCGCCGCCCGACAGCTTGGTCACATCGGCATCGCCCGGCGGGCAGCGCAGGGCATCCATGGCGATCTCGACATTGCGCTGGAGATCCCAGGCATTCGCCGCATCGATCTTTTCCTGCAGTTCGGCCTGTTCGGCGATCAGCGCATTCATCTCGTCGTCGTCGGTGACTTCACCGAACTTCATCGAGACTTCCTCGAAGCGATCGAGCAGCGCCTTGGTCTCGCCCACGCCCTCCATCACGTTGCCCAGCACGTCCTTGCCGGGATCGAGTTGCGGCTCCTGCGCCAGGTAACCGACCTTGACGCCGTCGGCCGCCCAGGCCTCGCCGGTGAATTCCTTGTCCAGGCCCGCCATGATCTTCAGCAGGGTCGACTTGCCGGCGCCGTTCGAGCCCAGCACGCCGATCTTGGCACCGGGCAGGAAGCTGAGCCAGATGCCCTTTAGAACCTGCTTGCCACCCGGATAGGTCTTGGCCAGATCCTTCATCACGTAAATATACTGGTACGACGCCATGGTCCGCTCCGGCACTGGAAAGGCTGAAAAGTCGGCAGAGTTGTATAGAAACAGGCCCTTGAGCGCAATCTGGGCGGCTGCGCCCGAGACCTGGCAAAACGAGGAAAATCGCGGTCGTTAAGCGAGCATCAGCGCCCGGACATGCGCCGCTGCGGCGCTGGCCAGCGCCTGCAGGTCGTAGCCGCCTTCCAGCGCGGACACCACCCTGCCCTGCGCGGTCCGGCCGGCCACCTGCAGCAGCTTCTCGGTGATCCAGTAATAATCCTGATCGGTCAGCTGCAGCTGCGCCAGCGGGTCGGCCACATGGGCGTCAAAGCCCGCCGAGATGATCAGTAACTCGGGTGCGAACTGCTCAAGCCTGGGCAGCAGCGAGCGTTCGGCCGCGGCGCGGAATTCCGTGGAGCCCGCATAGGGCCGCAGCGGCACATTCACGATATTGCCGGCGACGCCGTGTTCGCCCGCCGCGCCGGTGCCGGGGTAAAGCGGCATCTGATGCGTGGAGGTGTAGAAAAGCCCGGCATCTGCCTCAAAGGCAGCCTGCGTGCCGTTACCATGATGTACGTCGAAATCGACCACCGCCACGCGCTGAATGCCCCACCGCTCGCGCGCATGCACAGCGCCGATGGCGACGTTGTTGAACAGGCAGAAACCCATCGCCTGATCGGGCTCGGCGTGGTGGCCCGGCGGCCGCACGGCGCAGAAGGCATTGCGCAGTTCACCCCCCATCACGGCATCGACGGCAGCGCAGACCGCGCCCGCCGCCCGTAGGGCGGCCTCGCCCGAGCCGGCCGAAACCACGGTGTCGCCGTCGAGATAATTCAGATCGCGGGCCGGAATGGCCTGCATCACCCGGTCCAGATAGGCCCCGGGATGTACCCGCGAGATCTGCGCCGGGGTGGCGCGGGGGGCTTCCCGGCGGTCCAGATAGAGGAAATCCTCCCCTTCCAGCCGGGCGAGAACGGCACGCAGCCTGTCCGCGCATTCGGGATGGCCTTCTCCCGTGTCATGGGCAAGACAGGCAGAATGGCTGAACAGGCCGGTTACCATCCGCGCTCCTTAACCATTGCTTTCTCCCGCTTCACAAAACCGTTCATGCCTGTCCGGCAGGTCCGCTTACAGAGAAAAAAGCGCGACTTGCCGGTTAGGACGTATACAATAGATCAGGCAGGCGCCGAAATCAGCAGCCCCGCCAAAAGGGGCGCTGGCGCCGCATCCGGGGAGCACGCCGAAGGGTCGGCCCGGGCCTTTTACAGGGGTTGGCAGAGGAAGCAATGAAAGTCTGGAGTCAGGTTCTTGTTGTCGGCGTTATCGCCGCCGGCGCCGCAGGCGCGTTCATCTTTCGGGACAGCTTGCCCTTTATCGGTTCGCAGCGGACGACAGCAGGCAGACCTGTCAATGCCATACCCGCATTGCCAATCGAAGCCGCGCCGGTCCGCCGCATGGAAATCACGCGCACGATCGAAGCCGTCGGCACCGCGCAGGCCAACGAGGCTGTCACCATCACGGCGAAGGCGACCGGCATCGTCGAGCGGCTGAACTTCCAGGACAGCCAGATCGTCAAGGCCGGCGTCATCCTGGTGGAGCTCGAAGCCGCTGAAAGCTCGGCCAATATCGGTGCCCTGCGTGCCGCGCGCGACGCCGCCCGGATGTCGTATGACCGGGCCAAACAGTTAATCGAAAGCAAGGTGGTGGCGCAGGCGCGCCTTGATGAACTCTCCAAGGTTTATGAAGCCGCCGAGGCGCGACTGCGCGCCGAACAGGCAAAATTCTCTGACAGCGTCATCCGCGCGCCTTTCTCGGGCAAGCTGGGCTTGCGCAAGGTCAGCCTTGGCGCTCTCGTGCGCCCCGGCGACCCGATCACGACGCTGGATGACACCAGCGTGATCAAGCTGGAATTCGAAATTCCCGAAACCGTCCTGGGCGGCGTGGCCGTGGGCAATACCGTCAGCGCCAAGGCGAGTTCGATGCCGGGCCGCAAGTTCGACGGCACCGTCACCACCATCGACAGCCGCATCGACCCGGCCACCCGCGCGGTGCGCATCCGGGCGCAGATTCCGAACGGCGACGACATGCTGAAACCCGGCATGTTCATGACCGTGGCGCTCAGCGTCGGCAGGGTGCCCGACGCACTCATGGTGCCGGAGGAATCCCTGCTGGCTCAGGGCGGCGAGCAGTTCGTGTTCGTGATCCGCGACGGCAAAGCCACCCGCACCCGCGTCACCGTGGGGCAGCGGCTGCCCGGCCTGGCGCAGATCACCAACGGCCTGCATGCCGACGACCAGGTTGCCGTCACCGGCCTGCAGCAGCTGCGTGACGGTTCGCGCGTACGCCTGACCCAGGCTTCCGGCACGCCGCCGATGTCCGGTAGCCCATCCCAGAAGTCTTCCAGCTAACCCGCACCAGGGGCTGCGCCATGGTCCTCTCGGATATTTCTATCAAGCGTCCGGTCTTTGCCACCGTGATGTCGCTGGTCCTGATCATCTTCGGCCTGTTCGCGCTCCGCGGCATGGCGGTCCGCGAATATCCGGACATCGACCCGCCGGCGGTCAGCGTCACCACCATCTACCGTGGCGCCTCGGCCGAAATCATCGAAAGCAAGATCACCCAGATCATCGAAGATTCCGTGGCCGGAATCGAGGGCATCCGCTCGATCACTTCGGCCAGCCGTGAGGAATCCAGTTCGATCAGCATCGAATTCAATCTCAGCCGCGACGTCGACTCCGCCGCGAATGATGTGCGCGACAAGGTTTCGCGCGTGCTCACCAAGCTGCCGGCCGAGGCCGATCAGCCGGTGATCGCCAAGACCGAGGCCGATGCGCGTCCGATCATCTATATCTCGATGTTCAGCGACCGGCTCAATCTGCTGGAGCTGACCGACTATGCCGACCGCTACCTGCTGGATCAGATGTCGATCATCGACGGGGTGGCCTCGGTAAATATCTATGGCGCGCGGCGCTACTCCATGCGCGTCTATCTCGACCGCATGGCAATGGCTGCCCGCAACGTGACCGTGCAGGATGTCGAAGAGGCGATCCGCCGGCAGAATGTCGAACTGCCGTCCGGCCGCGTCGAAAGCAGCATGCGGGAGTTCACCGTGCGCGCAGAATCAGGCCTGCGCACCGCCCAGCAGTTCCGCAACATCGTGCTGCGCGAGCAGGACGGCTATCTGCTGCGTCTGGGTGAGGTTGCCAAGGTGGAGCTTGGCGCCGAGGACGATCGCACCGAACAGCGTGTCAATGGCACCACCGCGATTGGCCTCGGGATTATCCGCCAGTCCAAGGCCAACGCCATGGAAATTTCCAGCGGCGTGAACAAGGCGGTCGAGCGTCTGCAGAGCAGCCTGCCGACCGGCGTGCGCATGGAGGTGAGTTACGACCAGTCGAAGTTCATCAGCCAGTCGATCTATGAAGTCTTTCATGCGTTGATGGTCGCGCTCGGCCTGGTGATCGGCGTGATTTTCCTCTTCCTGCGATCCTGGCGCGCCACCCTTATTCCCGCCGTCGCCATTCCGGTGTCGGTGATCGGCTCCTTCATCATCATCGGAGCGCTTGGGTATTCGATCAATGTGCTGACCCTGCTGGCCCTGGTGCTGGCCATCGGCCTTGTGGTCGACGACGCCATCGTGGTGCTGGAGAATATTCACCGCCGCATCGAACTGGGCGAGCCGCCGCTGCTGGCAAGTCTGCGTGGCGCACGCCAGATCGGTTTCGCGGTGATCGCAACCACAGTGGTGCTGATCGCCGTCTTCGTGCCGATCTCGCTGATGGAAGGCAATACCGGCCGGCTGTTCCGCGAGTTCGGCATCTCGGTGGCGGCTTCGGTCGTGTTCTCCGGCTTCGTCGCGCTGACGCTGACGCCGATGATGTGTTCGAAGCTGCTGCACGACGCCAAGGAAGAAGGCTGGTTCTACCATGTGACCGAGAAGTTCTTCGTCGGCATGTCGAACACCTATGGCCGCCTCCTGCATCGCGCCCTCGGCGCGCCGGTTCTGGTTCTGGCGATCGGCGGCGTGGTTTCCGTTGCCGCCTATCTGATGTTCGCAGCGCTGCCGCGGGAATTCGCGCCGACAGAGGACCGTGGCGTCTTCTTCGTTTCGGTCACCGGCCCGGAAGGCTCCAGTTACGAATATACGCGCAACAACATCATCAAGGTCGAGGAGGCGCTGCGGCCCTATGTCGAACGTGGCGATGCCACCGTCGTGCAGTCGTTCATTGCACCCGCCTGGGGCGGTCGCCCCTCGCCGGTGAACGCCGCCTTCATGGTGGTCCGCCTGAAGGACTGGTCGGACCGCAAGGCGAAGCAACAGGATCTGGTGAAGGAGATCTTCCCGAAACTGCTCGCCATTACCGGCGTACGAGCCTTTGCGATCAACCCGCCCAGCCTGGGCCTGCCCGGCGGTCAGGCGCCCGTGCAGTTCGTCATCGGCGGTCCCACCTATCCGGTGCTGGATGAATGGGCGGAACGCGTGCTGGAGCGCGCCCTGCAGAATCCGAGCCTGATCAACGTCGACAAGACCTACAAGCCCACGCGGCCTGAAATCCAGGTCGAGATCGACCGCGACCGTGCCGCCGACCTCGGCGTTCCCGTGGAAACGATCGGTCGCACCCTGGAAACCATGCTGGGCTCTCGCGAAGTGACCAATTTTCAGCGCGAGGGCAAGCAGTACAAGGTTCTGGTCCAGGCTCCTGCCGAGCAGCGCATTACCCCCAGTGACCTGAATACCCTTTACGTTCGGGCCGGGGGTTCGAACGGAAAGCTGGTACCGCTGTCGAGTCTGGTCAGCATCAAGGAAGGGGCGAATGCCCGTGAGCTGAACCGCACGGACCGGCTGCGGTCCGTTACGATTACCGCGTCGCTTGCCAGTGGCTACACCATTGGCCAGGCACTCGACTATCTCGACGGGGTGGCTGCCGAGGTGCTGCCGCCGGAGGCGCGCATCAGCTATGCCGGCCAGAGCCGCGAATTCAAGGATTCCTCTGCCGCGATCTACCTGACCTTCGCGTTGGCGCTGATCGTGGTGTTCCTGGTTCTGGCGGCTCAGTTTGAAAGCTGGATCCACCCCACAATCATCATTTTCTCGGTTCCGCTTGCCGTGACCGGCGCCCTGGGCGCCCTGCTGCTGGCCGGGCAAACGCTGAATGTGTACAGCCAGATCGGCATCATCATGCTGATCGGACTGATCGCGAAGAACGCGATCCTGATTGTCGAGTTTGCCAATCAGCTGCGCGACGAGGGTCAGAGCATCGCCGAAGCTGTGGTCAATTCCTCCACCGTGCGGCTTCGCCCGATTCTGATGACCACCATCGCCACCATCTTCGGCGCGGTCCCTCTGGCACTGGCGCATGGCGCTGGCGCCGAGTCGCGCGCGGCGCTGGGCTGGGTGATTGTCGGCGGCATGTCTTTCGCAACACTGCTAAGCCTGTTTGTGGTTCCGGTGCTCTACCTGCTGCTGGCCCGCTTCACCAAGCCGGCCGGCTTCATCGCCCGCAAGCTCAGCGAGCTGGAGAAGACCCCCGACGTAGAGGGCGGCAAGGCCGAGCCGGCGGAGTAGCCTGTTCGAACGAAGAGGTTACCAGTTGATAACCTAGACTTTGCGGCCCTGCCGCCCCCCTTATATCCGACCAACTAGAATCATTCTCAACACGATGCCGGCCGACCATGACGCAGAGTAACGGCAAGCCTTCCAATACCGGTTCCAACCAGGAATTCGGGGTTGCGGTCGCCAATGCCCAGGCGGCAGTGGCGGGGCTGTCCGAAAAGTATATCGGCTGGGTGAATGACGATCTGAAGCGGCTGGATGCTGCCATCGCGGGCGTCACCGACGGCCACAATGCCGAAGCATTGCGCGAAGTCTACGGCGTCGCTCATGACATCAAGGGTCAAGGCAGCACCTTCGGTTACCACCTGATTACCGATATCGGTCAGTTGCTCTGCCGCTATGCCGAACGCGCCATCGAGCGCAAGAAGGTCGATCGGGCGGTGATCGACGCCCATGTCGAAGCCATGCGGACGGTAGTCGACAACCGCATCCAGGGTCCGGCCGGCGAGCTCGGCCGCGAAATTCTGGACGCACTCAAAGGCGTCGCCGAGCGCAGCTTCGACTAGCGCGCGGCCCGGTCTGCAACGCGGCGGAACGGACCCGCATAATCTCCTCGTACCTGTCGCCGCCGGTCAGGCCCGAAATAGCCTCCATCCCGAATGAATTTGCGCGGACGCTCGACCATTTCGCGCAGCCGGCTTTCGACCGTTTTCGGTGCAAGCGGCAGCGCCAGAACCTCGTTGACCCCCGCATCCAGCGCACGACGGATACGTTCCCGCGTCACCACGCCGGTGATGATCGCAACCGGCTGGAATGGGGCTGGCGATTCCGGATCGCGCCGCAGGCGGGTAACAAGGTCAAGCCCGTCCTCGCCCGCGAGCTCCCAGCGAACGATGACCGCGTCGATACGCATGCCCGCCACGCTGCCACCGGCCTGCGGAGCACCTTTCAGCAAGGTCCAGGCCTGCTCGGTATCCGTCACGATATTGGGCGGCTTGATCCGAAGAGTGGCCAGCAGCCGGCGCCAGGTCGATGCAACATCCGCATCGGACTCGACGACAAGTAGCTCCAGTCGATTAAGGTCGTAAGGCATCGCGCGCCCGCCTGGGCAAGCTCCGGGGATTGTATGACCCGCGCCGGTGGACGACGGCGCTGGTTTGCCCCACTTTATCATCGATATCATCCGGCTGCGACACGCCGCCGGACCGCAAACGAGAGTCACGATGCCGAACGAGACGACTGTCAGCGACGATTTTCACTACTACGACCCTGCCAGGGGCCATGGCCTGGCGCATGACCCCTTCAAGGCGATCGTCGGCCCGCGCCCGATCGGCTGGATTTCCTCTCGCGACGCGCAGGGTCGCGTCAATCTTGCGCCTTACAGCTATTTCAATGCCTTTCACGACAAGCCGCCCATCGTGGCTTTCGGCAGCACCGGCTGGAAAGACAGCATCCGCAACGCGCAGGAAACGGGCGAGTTCGTCGCCAATCTGGCCACGCGTCCGCTGGCCGAGGCGATGAACAGGACGTCGGCCACGGTCGATACCGATGTGGACGAATTTGTGCTGGCCGGCGTCACGCCGGCACCCTGCCGCAATGTGGCGGTGCCGCGCGTGGCGGAAAGCCCCACGGCCCTGGAATGCAAATTGCTGCAGGTTATCCAGCAGCATGATCTGGACGGCCGTCCGCTGCAGGCCTGGATGGCGCTGGGCCAGGTGGTCGGCGTGCACATCAACAGAAGATACATCAAGAACGGGCTCTTCGATGCAGGTGCTGCCCGCCCCATCATGCGCTCGGGATATCTGGCCGATTATTTCGAGGCCACGCCGGAGACCATGTTTCGCATGGTCCGGCCGAAATGATGACCTGGATCAATGTCGATCGGCGTTTTTGCAGCGCAGTAGTAGTCCGGTGAGGTCGCCGCCTGCGACCCCTCGCCGCGCCCGCCCCCAGGCAGAGGGTCTAGCCAGCCGGTCCGCTCAGGCATAATATCCGGCCACCAGCAAGGACGTAACGTTAGGCCCCATGGATTACGAAGCCCTCTTCAGCCAGGCAGTCGAAAGACTGCATAGCGAGAAGCGCTACCGGGTGTTCACAGAACTCGCCCGGAACTGCGGCAGCTTCCCCGTGGCCGATAACCACAGCGGTATCGGGCCTGCAAAGATCACCATGTGGTGTTCGAACGATTATCTTGCCATGGGTCAGAATCCCGTGGTGATCGAAGCCATGCAGCAGGCAGCCCGCGAATTCGGCGCCGGCGCCGGCGGCACGCGCAACATTTCCGGCAACAGCCATGCGATCGTCGAACTCGAACGCGAACTGGCCGACCTGCATGGCAAACAGGCCGCACTCGCCTTCATGTCAGGCTACATCGCCAATCAGACATCGCTGTCGACGCTGGCCAAGCTGATGCCCGGCTGCGTGATCCTGTCCGATGCCGACAATCACAACTCGATGATTGAGGGTATTCGCCAGGCCGGCTGCGAGCGTCAGATCTGGCGGCATAACGACGTTGCGCATCTGGAAGAACTGCTGAAGGCGATTCCGGCCGACCGGCCGAAGCTGATCGCCTTCGAAAGCGTCTATTCGATGGACGGGGACATCGCTCCCATCCACGCGATCTGCGACCTCGCCGACAAATACGGCGCCATGACCTATCTGGACGAAGTACATGCCGTCGGCCTCTATGGCGAGCACGGCGGCGGCGTCGCCGAACGCGACGGCGCCATGCATCGCCTGCACATCATCCAGGGCACGCTGGGCAAGGCCTTCGGCGTGGTGGGCGGATATATCGCCGGCAGCACCAAAATGATCGATGCCGTGCGCTCCTATGCCCCGGGCTTCATCTTCTCCACCGCCATGCCGCCGGCCATCGCCGCCGCCGCCGCGGCCAGCGTGCGCTATCTTAAGCGCAGCCAGGTCGAGCGTGCCCGGCACCAGGAGCGCGCCGCCACCCTGCGGCGCATGCTGCTGAACGCCGGCCTGCCTGTGCTGGTCAACCAGAGCCATATTGTGCCGGTGATGGTGGGCGATGCCGCATTGTGCAAGGCCGCGTCCGACCTGCTGCTGGCCGATCACGGCATCTACATCCAGCCGATCAACTATCCGACGGTGCCGCGCGACACCGAGCGCCTGCGCATCACGCCGACCCCGGTGCATACCGATGCCATGATGCAGGCGCTGATCAGCGCGCTGCTGGACGTCTGGCAGCGCCTGGGGCTCCGCCGGCAGGCCGCCTGACCTGCCCGTCCGGTCGGCAAGGTTACCAGATTTAAACTCCTGTAAAGACTACCGCTGCTAGTACTAACCCTGTTCACCCGCTCCGGGTTCAGGATGTCCCAGCACACTCTCCAGTCTCTCCCCGATTTCGGTTTCAGCATCGACCAGATCCGGCAGCTTCAGAGCCGGCTGGCGCGGCCGCAATTCCTGTTCCTGTCCGGCCCGGCAGGTGGCGGCAAGACCAAGGCCGCCCTGCTGCTGGCCTGGACGTTCTTCCAGGCCTATCGCCGCCCCTTCCGGATCGACGGCCAGGACATGACAACGGCGCAGATACGGCAGGCCGCCATCGACAGGACCGCCGGCATCCTGTTCCACGACCTCGCCTCGGCACATGACTACCTGAAGGCCGGCTACTGCTTCGACTGCCACATGACAGCGATCGGCATCGCCTTCGACGGACTGCCGAACGCGATTTATGCGCATGCCCATCTCCTGGCCCAGTTGCCGGCGCTGACAACGCGCGAAGACGTCACGGTGATCGGTGTTGATCGGATCGACGACGGGGAAACAGAGCGATACAAAGTCGACATGCATATGTCGTAACGACCCGATATTGCGCCATGATGTCGCAGGTCCGGTCCAGCCGGACCAACATTGATTTCTGTCAACGCTCCCGCTCCCGACCGGAGGCAGGTTCCCCCGTATCGCAGCCACGGTGACTGCGACTGTCGCGGCCATGCCGCAGAGAAACGGAGCGGATATGCGTATCGCGAAAATTCTTGCAATAGCTTTGGGTGCCTCCCTGATCCTGGGCGGCGCGGCCCTGGATGCTGCTGCACAGGATGGCAAAAAGGCCGGCGATATCATGGTGCGCGGCCGCCTGATCGGCCTACTTCCCGATGAAAGCTCTACGGTGACTGTGATCGGCGGCGAGGTTAAGGCCAGCAACGAATGGACCGGCGAAGTCGATTTCTCGTATTTCCTGACCGATAACATTGCTGCGGAACTGATCGCCGCCACCACCAAGCATCAGATGGCCGTCAATGGAAGCAGTTCCGGCAATGTCGACCTCGGCGACGTCTGGCTGCTGCCGCCGACCCTGACGCTGCAATATCACTTCGCGCCGAAGTCGGTCATCAGCCCGTATGTCGGCGCCGGCGTCACCTATGCGGTGTTCTATAATAAGGACGTGGCCGCCGGGCTGCGCAATGTGAAATACGAGAATGCCTGGGGTTACGCCTTTCAGGCCGGCTTCGATTACAGCCTGGGCAACAGCTGGTACTTCAATGCCGACGTGAAAAAGATATTCCTCAACACCGACGTCACCGTCACCACCAATGCCGGCACTGTCATTCGTGCCGATACCGACCTCGACCCCTGGGTCGTCGGCGTCGGCTTCGGCTACAAATTCTGAGTCTTTGCCGCGCGGGAACCACCCGCCGGACCATATCAACGCCTCCGCCAGTCCGGCGGGGGCGTTTTTTTCGCAGGGGCCGGGCTTGACCGCTGCCGCAGTCACCGCATCATGGCTGCCTTGTGCTTCGACTTTCCCGGCAGGATCATCCATGGCTTCCGACGCGACCACGACCGTGCATCCCGAATTGCTGCGCCTGCGCGACAGTATCGACAATATCGATGCCGCCCTGATCCATCTGCTGGCCGAACGGTTCAAATGCACCCAGCAGGTCGGTCGCCTGAAGGCCACCGAGAAGCTGCCGCCGGCTGATCCGGCGCGCGAGGCGCGGCAGATTACCCAGCTGCGTCAGCTGGCCGAAGCGGCCAAGCTGGATCCGGATTTTGCCGAGAAATTCCTCGCCTTCATCGTCAAGGAAGTGATCCGGCATCACGAGGCCATTGCGAGCGAGACGCAGGACAGAGTGCCATAAAAGGCGCCCGGCTTTTCAGCCGGGCGCTGGCATTCAAGGGCTGCTGATCAGGACCGCTAGATGCGTCCCATCAGCAGTAAAATAATCACGATGATCAGGACGATGCCGATACCGCCGCTGGGGTAATAGCCCCAGCCGCTGCTGTACGGCCAACTCGGCACCGCACCGATCAGCAGGATGATCAGGATAATAAGCAGAATCGTACCGATGCCCATTTTGGCCTCCAGGTCGGGTGGCGGGATGATGGCAGGCTAGAGGTGTGACGGCGCCGGAGGAAACCCGGCGCCGTCGGACTGTCAGGCCTTGCGGCCGAGAAGCAGCAGGACAAGCCCACCGCAGGCAGTGGCCGCACCACCGACCAGATACCACATGGTCCGGTCGCTGTAGCTGCCGGTGAAGGTCTCGTTCAACTGCTCCATCGGAGCATCCGAGGCATTCAGGCCGAAGTAGAGCAGGATTGCGCCGGCAATCAGCGCGACCACGCCCAGCACGCGCCCCATCGGCATCGCGCGTGCCTTACTTCACGACCAGGTCGTTACGCACGGCCCGCACGCCCTGCACGTTGCGGGCGATCTGTTCGGCGCGAGACTTCGACGCCGCCGAGTCCACGAAGCCACTCAGCTGCACGGTATCCTTGAAGGTCTCGACGCTGATCTGGCCCGCCTTGGTGACCGGATCGCGGATCAGTTCTGCCTTCACCTTTGTGGTGATGGCAGCTGAATCGACATATTCACCGGTCGATTCCTGCTTGGAGGTGGAACTGCAGGCGGTGACCGCGACAGCACCGCCCAGCATGGCGACAACGGCGAGACTGCGGGAGAACTGGGAGAGGGTTAACATGATACTGTCCTTTTCTGCTTTGGTTGGTTGGCGAGTGAACGATGAAATCCCGTGGGTTGGTCGGTCCGCCCGCCACTCACGCCGAGCGGCCGGCGGCCGTGATACTCCTCAACAGCTTTGCCCGCGCGGGAAAGCCGGCGGGTCAGCGCCAGGCAGGCTTGCCGAGGTTGATCTGGTCTTCGTCGGTCAGCGCGCCCGTGGCCGCGCCGGCCGCACCGCCGATCACGGCGCCGCCCACGGCATTTCCCGTCAGAGCACCGCCAACGGCACCGACACCGGCACCGATGGCACCGCCCGACAGCGCGCGATCAGATTTCGACTGGCCGCACGCGCCCAGCGAGGCGCTGGCGGCAATCAGGGCAACGGCTGCAGCCGCTGCCATCAGACGGTTCTTCGCAAGATGGTTCATGGTCGCCTCCTTGGAGCCCCGATGGCTCCGGTTCGGCAGACCGGCCCGCATTCGCACACCGCTCTGCACTCTGCGGAAAAAACGGAATGCAGGCGTGATGGTTCCACTGCCACGCTGTAAGCGGCAGGAAGAAACCCTTGGGAATGCAGTAAAAACGACGCTTTCCGCGCCTTCGGTCCAGCCTTATCCCAGAATTCTCACAGCCGCTTCACAACGCCGGCCGATTCGTTTCACTCAAACGAAGAAGTCCGGAATGAGGTCCGTTTCAGCGGTGCCGGGATGGCGATAACGCGCGAAGTCAGTGAGGCCGGCGGCGCGCAGCACGTCGTCGTCGATGAAGAAATTGCCGGTGGTTTCCCTCGCCGGCCGGGTCAGGATGACATGCGCAGCATCGGACATGATTTCGACTTTACGGCACTTCTTGCGCAGCTCCGGCCCGGTGATCACGTTCATCGCATCCGTGTCAATGGCGGTGCGCGGCCAGAGTGCATTCACGCCCACGCCCTTTTTCCTGAATTCGCCGGCCATGCCCAGAACGCACATGCTCATGCCGAATTTCGCCATCGTGTAGGCGACATGCGGCGCGAACCAGTGCTCCTTCATATTCAGGGGCGGCGACAGGTTCAGGATATGCGGGTTTTCGGCCTTCAACAGATGTGGCAGGCATTTCTGGCTGCACAGATACGTGCCGCGCGTGTTGATCTGATGCATCAGGTCATACCGCTTCATCGGCGTTTCCAGCGTGCCACTGAGCGAAATGGCGGAGGCATTGTTGACCAGAATGTCAATTCCACCGAAGGCCTCGACCGTCTTTGCCACGGCCTCCTCGACCACCGCCTCGTCGCGCACATCCACCACCAGCGGCAGCGCCCTTCCGCCAGCCTTTTCGATGGTCTCTGCCGCCGTGTAGATGGTGCCAGCGAGTTTGGGATGCGGATCGGTGGTCTTGGCGGCGATGGCGACGTTGGCACCGTCTTTCGCGGCGCGCAGGCCGATCGCCAGACCGATGCCGCGGCTGGCACCAGTGATGAACAGCGTCTTGCCCTTGAGCGAACCTGTTTTGATGACTTCGGTCATTGGCGTGCCTCCCCTGTGCTTTGCACCAGTTTAGCGCCGACGCCCACAAAGCACCTAGGGGGAGTGGAAACCCGCAGCTAGCGTTTCCCGGCCGGCGCCTTCTGTGCTGTCGTCCAGGTACCGCCGCTGCGCGCACAGGTCTCCGACGCATTGGGCGGCATACCCTCGTAGAAATAGGCCTTGATCATCGCCGTTTCCGGCACGCTCGGGTCCGGCTCCGCCGGTAATCCCTGCAGGCGACGCAAATTGGCCTGGATCGTGCGCAGCGGCGTGGTGCAGAGCCCGACATACGCAGCCGGGCATTTCTCAAGCTGCTCGGGCACCGTGCGGGTCTGAGCGCCGGCCGGTCGGCACATGGCGTTGATCGTGCTCTGCGGCATGTCGGTCACTTCATGGCATTGCACGACTTTCGGACCGCCGTTCGGGGCCAGGTCCAGAGTCTGTTTGCAAGCCTGCGCGGAACTCGTGGCGGGGACGGCCAGTACGGCAACGCCCAGCCCGAGAGCGGCCAGAATGAAAGCGGATTTCATTGGAGATCTCGCGATCTGTAAAAGCGACAGCGCGGCACACTGCGCCGCAATCATGCCAACCCTGCCGATCGAATGCGGCAATTGTAAGGTGGCGCAGCGACCTGCACCGCTGTTACTGTGCCGCCTGGGCCTCAGCGTTACCGTGGCTGAACTCGAAGACGCCCGACGCGTTGCGATGGCGGACGATGCGGCCCTGGTGCATCAGATGATGCAGGTGCGCCAGCGCCTCGCCGGCCGCCAGCGTCATATGGTCCTTGATGTCGCGGCGGAACAGCAGCGGCAACGTATCGATCACCGTATGCGGCCGGGTCTGCAGCGCGGCGACCAGGGCATCCAGCCTGGTCTCGTGGTGACGCTGCAGCATTGCGATCCGCACATGCAGTCCGACGAACGGGTCGCCATGCGCCGGCAGGACCAGCACATCATTTGGCAGGTCGGAAAATTTGGCAAAGGAGTCGAGATACTGGGTCAGCGGCCTGGCCTCGGGCTCGCCCGGATAGACCCCGATATGGGGCGAGATACGAGGCAACACCTGATCGCCGGAGATCAGCAGGTTCAGTTCCGGACTGAACAGACAGGCATGCTCGGGTGAATGGCCGCGCCCGACGATTACATGCCAGTCATGCCCGCCGATGCGGATCGCATCGCCTTCCGTGATGCGGTGGAAGTGCCGCGGGATCGGCGTCACCGCCTTGGAAAAATTGCCATAGCCACGTGCCTTGATGGCGGCAACCTGCTCTTCGCTGAACCCGATCCGCTCGTAGAAGGTGATGACTTCTTCGGGCACGTCGGGCTGTTCTTCGAGCGCCAGCATGCGGCCGAAACTCCACTCGCCCAGCGTCATCCACAGCGGTGCATCGAATTTCTGCTGCAGCCAGCCGGCCAGGCCGAGATGATCGGGGTGGAAATGCGTGCACAGGATCCGCGTGATCGGCTTGCCCTTGAGATGATGCTCGATCACTTCATCCCAGATTTTCTGCAGCTTCGACGACTTGAAGCCGGTATCGACCAGCATCCAGCCGTCGGCTTCTTCGATCAGCCAGAGATTGATGTAGTCCAGACCCGGAATCGGCACCGGCATGCGCAGCCACAATACCCCGGGTCGCATCTCCATGACCTCGCCGTCGCCAGGCCTGCCGTCGAAGGGATAGGTCAGGCTGCCCTGATCGGAGACCGGCGTGCCGTCGATACCGGGCACATCCTTGGTCTGGGCGGCTAATTCCTGGGATGCAGATGCATCGGACACTGGTCTGGGCCTGATTGTGATGTCTGGGGGCTGAGGAAAGGACAGTCTGATCCTTAGCTAGGGATCAGACAAGCCAAGTCCAGCGCTGACGTAGCGTCAATGCCGGACTGCCGAAGCGGAATACGACTTATGCCCGCAATAACTCCGGCGTCACCTCGGCCAGGCTGGCGCTGCCTTCGGCAGCAGAGCGGCACAACCCGTCCACCCCAGTCAGAACCTGATCCGCAAACAGCCGTGCCGAAACGATTTTCGCACTGAAATACGGGTCGGTCGCACCGCCCGCGATTTCGGCCTGCGCGGCGAGCGCCTGTTTGGCCAGCAGCCAGCCGCCGACCGTGGTGGCGAAAGCGCGCAGATATGGCGTCGCGCCGGCAAGGGCGGCTTCCGGATTTCCGGCAAGCTGGCCTCCGATCCACTGGCTGGCCTTGCCCAACGACTTCAGCGCAGCATCCAGATTGGCGTGGATACCGGCAAAGCCTTCGCCGGCCTTGCCAGTCTCGGCAACCACCACGGCGATCTGTGCGAACAGCGCCTTCACTGTCTCACCGCCGTTCAGCGGCAGCTTGCGCGTCACAAGGTCGATGGCCTGAATGCCGTTGGTGCCTTCATAGATCGGCAGGATGCGGGCGTCGCGGTAATGCTGGGCGGCGCCGGTTTCCTCGATGAAGCCCATGCCGCCATGGGTCTGCACGCCCATCGAGGCCACTTCGCAGCCGATATCGGTGGACCAGGATTTCGACAGCGGCGTCAGCAACTCCACCAGCGCCTTGGAGGCCTTGCGCTCAGCCTCATCGGGATGGTGATGCGCGCGATCGATCGCGGCGGCATTCAGATAGATCAGCCCGCGACAGGCCTCGGTCAGGCTGCGCATCAGCATCAGCGTGCGGCGCACGTCGGCGTGTTCGATGATGGCGACATGCTGCTCGGCATTCATGCCGGGATGACGGCCCTGCTTGCGCTGCTCGGCATAATCCAGTGCCTGCTGGTAGGCGCGTTCGGCGATTGCCAGGCCCTGGCAGCCGACCGAAAGCCGCGCATTGTTCATCATGGTGAACATGCAGCGCATGCCCTGGTTTTCCGCACCCAGCAGATAGCCGATGCAGTCGCCGTTGTCGCCGTAGCTCATCACGCAGGTCGGGCTCGCGTGAATCCCGAGCTTGTGCTCAAGCGACACGACTCTCAGGTCGTTGCGCTTGCCGAGGCTGCCATCCTTATTGACCAGCACCTTCGGCACGATGAACAGCGAGATGCCTTTGGTGCCGGCTGGTGCATCGGGCAGGCGCGCGAGTACGAGGTGGATAATGTTATCCGCCATATCGTGTTCGCCGTAGGTGATGAAGATCTTGCTGCCGCTGATCCTGTAGGTGCCGTCGCCGACCGGCACGGCCTTCGACTTCAGCGCGCCCACATCCGAACCGGCCTGCGGCTCGGTCAGGTTCATTGAGCCGGTCCATTCGCCCGAGACCATTTTGGGCAGATACATCGCCTTCTGCTCGTCGGTGCCATGCGCGATGATCGCGTCGATGGCGCCCTGGGTCAGCAGCGGGCAGAGCGAGAAGGACAGATTGGCCGACTGCACCATTTCCTGTGCCGCCATCGTGACGGCCCAGGGCATCGAGCCGCCGCCGAGTTCCTCGGGGAAGGGCATGCCGTTCCAGCCGCCCTCGACAAACTTCTTGTAAGCCGCCGCAAAGCCCGGCGCGGTACGCACCACGCCATTTTCGGCCTTGGCGCCATGCTGGTCGCCGCCGCGGTTCAGCGGGGACAGGACGCCGGCGGCGAACTTGGCCGCCTCTTCCAGCACGGCCGACACGGTTTCCGCTTCCGCATTCTCCAGACCGGGCAACCGGGCCAGATCGGCCAGGCCGGCGACATGCTCCAGCGTGAAACGCATATCCTTGACGGGGGCGACGTAATCCATCTCGGTCTCCTGACCAAAAAGCTCCCAGAAACTCTTCTTGGGGCGCAGGGATAATATGGTCCGGAACGCCTAGCAAGGCCAAGGCCCGCAGGCTAAGACTCCAGCTGCTATGGTTGACGTGACGATTTCAGAAGCGGCCGACCGCCTGCTGCGCGGCGAAGTGGTGGCGATCCCGACCGAAACGGTCTACGGCCTGGCCGCCGATGCCACCAATGCGTCTGCGGTGGCAAAGATTTTCGCCGCCAAGGGCCGGCCGGATTTCAACCCGCTGATCAGCCATATCGCCGATTTCGCCCAGCTCGATGCGCTGGTGACCGTGGATGCCCGCGCACGCCGGCTGGCCGAGGCCTTCTGGCCGGGCGCACTCACCCTGGTGTTGCCACGCCGTGGCGATTGTCCCGTGGCACCCGCGGTTTCGGCCGGGCTGCAGTCGCTGGCCCTGCGCATGCCGGCACATCCGGTCGCCCGCGACCTGCTGGCCCGCGTCGGCCGGCCGGTAGCGGCACCCTCGGCGAACCGGTCGGGCCATGTCTCGCCCAGCACCGCGCAACATGTGCGCGACAGCCTCGGGCCGGAGATCGCGGTGCTGGATGGCGGTCCCTGCAAGGTGGGGCTGGAATCCACCGTGATCGGGCTGACCGGCGAGAAGCCGACATTGCTGCGGCCGGGCGGCATCCCGGCCGAGGCCATCGAGGCGGTGCTCGGTGAAAAGCTGGTACAGCCGACAGACCAGAAGCTGCAATCGCCTGGCATGCTGCTGAAGCATTACGCACCCCGTTTGCCGGTGCGGCTGAATGCGATATCGGCACAGGGTCAGGAAGGCCTGCTCAGCTTCGGCCAGCCACTCTCCGGGTTCGCCACGGTCTATCCCCTGAGCGAAAGCGGCGATTTGGCCGAGGCAGCCGCGCGGCTCTATGCCGGCCTGCATGCGCTCGACCAGATGCCCGGCCTCGAAGGTATTGCCGTGATGCCTATTCCACAGCAGGGCCTCGGTGTTGCGATCAACGACCGCCTGAGCCGTGCAGCCCGTGGACGTTAGCCGCAGGAAGATTACAATCACCGCCATGAACGCACCGCTCGCCACCCCGCTTCCCGCCGCCCTGCTCGACCGCTTCAAGGATCTCGTGGGCCCCAAGGGCTGGGTCACTGATCCTGACGTGCTGGCGCCGCATCTGCGCGAACAGCGCGACCTTTATGTCGGCGCCTCGCCGATGCTGCTGCGGCCGGCCAATACCGAGGAAGTGGTCGCCATCATCAAGCTGGCCCGCGAGACGCGAACCAAGCTGGTGCCGCAGGGCGGCAATACCGGCCTGGTCGGCGGCAATATTCCCTTCATGAGCAACGACGAGATCATCCTGTCGCTCCAGCGCATGAACAAAATCCGCGACATCGACCCGCTGAACGACACGATCACGGTCGAGGCCGGCTGCATCCTGCAACAGGTGCAGCAGGCGGCGCGTGCAGCCGACCGGCTGTTTCCGCTCTCCATCGGGTCGGAAGGCAGCTGCACCATCGGCGGCAACCTTTCCACCAATGCCGGTGGCAATGCCGTGCTGCGCTATGGCAATACCCGCGAACTGGCGCTCGGGCTGGAAGTGGTGCTGGCCGACGGGCAGGTCTGGAACGCCCTGCGTGGCCTGCGCAAGGACAATACCGGCTACGACCTGAAAGACCTGTTCATCGGTGGCGAAGGCACGCTGGGCATCATCACCGCCGCAGTGCTGAAACTGCATCCGCTGCCCAAGGCCATGGCCACCGCGTTTACGGCGATCCCCAGCCCGTCGGCCGCCATCGAGCTGCTGGCCGCGGCCAAAGCTGCCACCGGCGGTCAGGTTACCGGCTTCGAGCTGATCTCGCGGCTGTCGCTCGATTTCGCGCTCAGGCACAATCCCGGCACCACGGACCCGGTGGCCGAGAAGTATCCCTGGTATGTGCTGATGGAATTCAGTTCCGGCCGCGACGACGGCAATATCGGCGCGACGATGGAAGCGCTCCTGGCCGAGGGTTTCGAGAAAGGCCTGGTGCTGGATGCCGCCATTGCCCAATCCGACACCCAGCGCGCTGCCTTCTGGAAACTGCGCGAATTGCTGTCCAGCTCGCAGAAGCCGGAAGGCGGCTCGATCAAATGCGATATTTCGGTGCCGGTATCGAAGATGCCGGACTTCATCGAACAGGCCAGCAAAGCCGTGGAGACCTATCTGCCGGGCGCCCGCGTCGTCTGTTTCGGCCATATCGGCGACGGCAATGTGCATTTCAACGTGTCCCAGCCGGTGGGCTGGGAACGCACCGAATTTCTCAAGCACTGGGATCCGGTGCATCAGATGGTGCACGACATCACGCACGGCATGAACGGCTCGATTTCAGCCGAGCATGGCGTCGGCCGCATGAAAATCGACGAGATCGTGCACTACAAGTCGCCGGTCGAGATCGAGATGATGCGCAAGATCAAGCGCGCCTTCGACCCTGACAACATTCTCAACCCGGGCAAGGTGGTCTGGCCGTAAAACCGGCCGGACTGCCTCAGCTGGAGATCTTCAGTTCGCGCGCCAGCGTCTTTTGCGAAATGAAGACCACCGCAATCAGTCCGATACCGATCAGGTCCGTGATCAGGCCCGGTTTGATCAGACAGAACGCCGCGCCGACCAGCAGAATGCGTTCCCACATCAGCGCCGGGCGGATCAGATAGCCATACAGACCCCCGGCGAGCACCAGGCAACCGACAGTCGCACTGGCCGCGGCATGCAGGATGTCGGGCCATTCGCCGATCGCCAGCAGTGCCGGTTCATAGACGAACATGAAAGGCACGATGAAACCAGCGGCCCCGGTGCGCACCGCCGCCCAGCCGGCCTCCCATATATTGGCTTTCGCCAGACTCGCTGCTGCATAAACCGCGAGCGCCACGGGTGGCGTGATCGCAGACAGGATGGCGAAGTAGAAGGCGAACATATGCGCGGCGGGTTCGATCACCCCCAGCTTCATGATCGCCGGCACCATCAGCGACACCATCACGATATAGGCCGGCGTGGTCGGCATGCCCATGCCGAGGATGATGCCGGCTACGGCAGTCAGCACCAGCGCCAGCAGCAGGCTGTTCTGCGCCAGCCCCACCACCCAGTTGGTAAAGGTGATGCCCAGGCCGGTCAGGGTGATCGAGCCGATCACCAGCCCGGCACACGCGCAGGCCAGCGCCACAGCCAGCGTGTTCCGCGCACCATCCTGCAACGCGTCCCAGACCATTTCGCCACGCAGGCCCTGGCGCGTATTGGCGCGCAGCAGTGCCACGGGGAAGCAGGCCAATGTGCCGGCGAGGGCGCAGAGCGGCGCGGAATAACCGGCAAACATGCCGCCCAGGATCACAGCCACCGGGATGAACAGATGGCCACGCTCCTTCAATACCGTCATCAGCTGCGGCACTTCATGCGCCGGCAGGCCGTGCAGGCCACGGCGTTTGGCTTCGAAATGCACGGCGCCGAAGCAGGCGATATAATACAGTAACGACGGAATCAACGCCCAGAGCACCACGCTGGAATAGGGTACGGCGAGAAATTCGGCCATGACGAAGGCTGCCGCACCCATGATCGGGGGCATGATCTGGCCGCCGGTGGAGGCCACCGATTCCACGGCCGCAGCAAATGACGGCTTGAAGCCGGTGCGCTTCATCAGCGGAATGGTGATGGGGCCGTCGACCATCACATTGGCCACGGCCGAGCCCGAGATGGTGCCGAACAGGCTCGAGGAAACCACCGCCACCTTGCCGGGTCCGCCGGCCTGTCGTCCGGTCAGCGCCAGCGCGAAATCCATGAACAGCTTGCCAGTTCCGGTGCGTTCCATGAAGGCGCCGAACAGCACGAAGATCATCACATAGGCGGCCGAAACGCCGAGCGTGGAGCCGAAAATGCCTTCGGTGGTCATGTAGAGCTGGTCGAGCAGGGTGAGCGGATCAACCCTGGTGACGAACAGCGCATGCCCCATGAATACCAGCGCAGTGATCGGCAGCGCCCAGCCGATCACGCGGCGGGTACAGTCCAGGATCACCACGATCAGTCCGACGCTGGCAACGACATCAAGCGGCTTGAGGTCGTCGATGTAGATGATGCGGTTGATGAAGTAGTCGAGATTGATGAACAGATGGCCGAGCGACAGCGCCGCCACCGCGAACATCAGGGCGTCGAGCCAGATGAGCCGTCGCCGGCCGTCCTTTTCACTCAACGGATAGATGAGCAGCACGAGAACAAGCGCAAAGGCCAGATGGATGCCGCGGAAGACCATGGCCTGCGGCGGCCCCATGGCGATGACCCACATATGATACAATGCCATCGTCACGCCGATTGGCGCCACAACGCGCCCGATCAGGGTCCTGCCATCCATTTTAAAGCCCCCCGTGATACGCAAAAAAGCACCGGCGTTGCCCGTTCTATGGGGCAACGCCGGTCAGTCGCCTCAAACGGTTACTTCAGCGCGCCGGCTTCGCGATAGTATTTTGCAGCACCCGGATGCAGCGGCACGCCGATATCCTGCGCCATATCCTTCGCCGTCAGCTTGGCCATCGCCTTGTTGACTGCAGCCATGTCGGCCACTTGCGTCGCCATAGCCTTGGTCACGGCATAGACCTTGTCTTCCGGCAGCTTGCAGGAAGCGATGAAATGGGTGGAATACCCGATCACCGGCACATCCTTGTCCTGCTTCGGATAGGTGCCCGCCGGTACGATCACCTTGTTATAGCCGGCATTGATCTTTTTCATTTCGGCGAGGCCCTTGTCGGTGACGGGCACCAGCTTGACATCACGCGCCGTCGCCAGATCCATCACCGATGAGGCCGGGATGGTGGTACCGAGCGTGAAGACCTGGGCATGACCGTCCTTGATCAGTGCCGCGGCATCGTTGTAGGAGGCCATGAAATTGACCTTGCCCATTGCATCGTAGGACAGGCCATGCGCCTTCAGGATGTCGGCTGAAATCGCTTCCGCGGTATTGCCCTTGGTCTGAACGGCGATCGACTTGCCCTTCATGTCCTCGATCTTCTCGATCTTGGAATCGGCTGTCACCACCACCTGGAAAAACTGCGGATAGAGATTGGCAACCTGGCAGACATTCGTGGTCTTCTCGCCGAATGGCGGGCGGCCATTGACGGCATCGACAGTGGAGATCGAGTTGCCGAAGCCGAAATCTGCCTTGCCTTCCTGCACGCCCTTCACGTTGGCGATGCCGGCACCCGGCAGCGTCTGGACCGTCAGGCCCGGGACGGCTTTCTCGAACATCGCCTTCATGGTGCCACCGAGCGGCACCCAGACGCCGCCCTGCGGACCGGTCATCAGCTTGTAGGTTTGCGCCTGCGCATCGGCGCCTGCGAAAGCCGCGACGCTGGCGGCAAGAATTCCAATACTGGCGATGGCGCGATAGCGCATGACGTTCCTCCCGTTGGGTTTTTATGAAGGCGAAGTCTGCGTATACGTCGACGTCAGGTCAAGCGGGGATCAATCAAACAAATTGGTTTGCTGTGGCCCTTGTTGCAGCGCATCATTGGGCAGCAGCGACCCGTCACCCAGAATATGCGTGACCGTTGCGCCATTTTTCAGCAGCGCCGGCGTCACCAGATGTGTCCGATGGCACATGCGCGGATCGCGCTCGGCGCACATGATCGCCGTCGGCAGGTGGCCGGCTGCCTCCAGCAGCTCGGAAATGCCGCCATCAAAAACCCGTTCCGGTGCCCGCGGCTTCCCGCCGAGCGTCTGTCCGAACCAGCGATACTCGATTCCGGCATCCTGCAGGCTACGCATCAATGCAGCGCGACTGAACTGCGGCGCGAAACGCGAGGCCGGTGCCGAACGCACATCGACAAGCAACCGCACGCCATGCTGCTGCAACAGCCCGACGAAGCGTTCTGCCGCCTGATTGGAGTGCCCGATGGTGAAGATTACGATCATGCTGCAGTCCAGGCCAGCGTCTGCGCGTGCTCGCGGATATCCGCCGGCCAGGGCGCGCTATGCTGGGCGAAACGCGCGGCATCGTTGGCGAACAGCGCGCGGGTGGCTTCCTCGAAGCCCGGCAGATTACCCGCCATCGCCGATAGAAAACGATAGGCCGTTTCCTGCGCCAGACGCTGCTCGTTCTGCCCGCCATCGCGCCGGCGGGCGTCGTCCACCAGCCGACGCAGGGCCTGTGAGGCGCCGCCGGGCTGTTTCGCCAGCCACTCCCAGTGCCGGGGCAGCAGGGTCACCTCGCGCGCCACAACACCGAGTTTCGGCCGGCCGCGACTTCTTGCCGGCTGGTCTTCCGGCGGAGGGATCAGGCGCGCCACCACATCAGCCTCGCTGCCGCGCAGGTCGAGATCGATCACCCGGCCAGTCGCATCGTCGAAGGTCAGGATGCTGGCGGCAGGGTCGCGGGCCAGCGCAGCGCGGACGGCCAGCGCCACTGCCGTCAAAGGGCCGCGGGCCAGGCGCTCAGTGCCGATAAATGCCGTACAGACTGTCATGTTTAATATTTACCCGGATGAAATACTTGCGTCAAATGTTCCACCAGATATATCCGGGTGAAATTAGGAGCTGATTATGAAAACCGAAGACCGCAAGGCGGCGCTGGCCGCCTACAAGGAATGCAAGACCGTGGCCGGGATTTACGCTCTGCTCTGCCGGCCGACTGGCCAGCGCTGGGCCGGCCGCGCCCCGGACCTCGCCAAGATCCAGAACCGGGTCTGGTTCAGCCTGCGTCAGAACGGCCACCCCCATCGCGACCTCCAGGCGGCCTGGCATGCCCACGGGCCCGAGGCTTTCCAGTTCGAGGAACTGGAGCGGATCGACGAGGAACCGCTGGCCTATGTGCGCGAGCGCCTGCTGAAGGAACGATTGCTGCACTGGTGCAAAAGGCTGCCTGCGCAGGCCGTGTGACGGTAATCACAGTTACCCTGCGGTAACGCTCGCAGGATGGACGGGTTTCGTGCGTCCTTATATATACGGCGCGATCCGGCAGGCCGCCGCCGCCGGTGGGGGAAAAGATGAAGCGGGTGGTGAAGATCGGTCTGGGCGTGCTGGGGCTGGCGGTACTGGCCGGCGGCGGGGTCTATGTCATGAAAGCTCGCCAACCCGCCAAGGTCGCCACCACTGCGGAAGCCGCGAAATTCACCGGTCTTGAATTCTCGCCCGCCGATCTGGCACAGGCCACGCGCACCGATCTGCGCCAGGTGGTCCGTCTGAACGGCACCATCCAGCCCTTCAACCAGAGCCTGCTGCGTGCCGAAGTCGCCGCGGTGGTGAACGAAATCTCCGTGCGTCGTGGCGAGAGCGTAAAGAAGGGTCAATTGCTGGCCCGGCTCGACACCAGCGATGTCGGCGCTCGCATGCGCGAGAAGCAGAGCAATCTGGAAAGCGCCCGCTCTGCCCTGAAACTGGCCGAGATCAATCGCGAGAAGGCGATCACCCTGACGCAGCGTGGCGTGAAGTCGCAGACCGCGCTGGACGAAGCTGAAAACGCCTGGCGCAACGCGCGCGCCAATGTCGCCGCCCTGGAGCAGCAACTGACCGTCGCACGCAAGAGCGTGAACGACACGGCGATCTATGCCCCCATCGACGGCCTGGTGGCCGAACGCTTCGTCAATCCCGGCGAGCGTGTCGCCATCGACACCAAGCTTTTTTCCATCGCCGATCTCGACATGATGGAGGTCGAGGCCCTGGTGCCTGCCCGGGATGTGCCGCAGTTGCGCATCGGGCAGAAAGTGGTGCTGCATGTCGAAGGTTTCGGCGACCGCAATTTCGATGCCCATGTCGAACGCATCAACCCGACCGCACAGAGCGGTTCGCGCTCGATCCCGGTCTATGTTCTGCTGAAGAATCCGGAGCATGTGCTGCGCGGCGGCATGTTCGGCGCCGGCGAGGCCGTTCTGGCGGAAGCCAGCGGCGTCGTCGCCATCCCGGGCGAGGCAGTGCGCGATGAGAACGGCGCGCGCGTGGTCTATGTGCTGAAGGACAACAAACTGGAACGTCGGGTTGTGCAGATTGCCCTGCAGGGCAGCGCCGACGGCCGTATCGGTATCGCCGAAGGTGTGGCCGAGAACGAAACCGTGGTGGCGACGCCGGGCCTGCGCCTGAATGACGGGCTGGCCGCGCGCATCGCCGGCCGCTGATCGCGAAGGGACACCGCGCCATGTGGCTGACCCGTATCAGCGTCAACAACCCGGTCTTCGCGACCATGATGATGGCCTCCCTGCTGGTGGTGGGCCTGTTCGCCTATTTCAAGCTGAGCGTCGAGCAGTTCCCCGACGTCGAATTCCCCATCGTGCTGGTGAATACCAGCTACCCGGGTGCCACGCCGGAAAGCGTGGAAAGCGAAGTGACCCGCCCGATCGAGGATGCTGTCAATACGATCAGCGGCGTGCGCGCGCTGACCTCGCGTTCACTGGAAGGCCGTTCCACCGTCATCATCGAATTCGAACTGACGGTGAATGCCGTCGCCGCCACGCAGGACGTGCGCGAAAAAATCGCCCTGGTGACGCCGCGCTTCCGCGACGAAATCAAGATGCCCGAGATTTCACGCTTCTCGCCCGACAACCAGCCGGTGGCTTCGATCACCATCCGCAGCGAGCGCCGCGACCTGCGTGAACTGACCACACTGGCGGACCAGGTGGTGCTGAAACGGCTGCAAACCGTGCGCGGCGTCGGGCAGGCCTATATCGTCGGCGGCCTGAAGCGCCGGATCAACGTGCTGCCGAATCCCGAGAAGATGCAGTCCTACGGCGTGGGCATGGATCAGCTGATCAGCGTGCTGAAGGCCGAAAACCAGCAGATCCCGCTCGGCACGCTGACCCGGCCGCAAACCGAATTCGTCGTGCAGATTGAGGGCCGCGTGATCGATCCGCGCCGGTTGGGCGAACTCGTCGTGGCGCGCCGCGGCGGCGCCTCTGTCACGGTGGGCGACATCGCCACCGTGGAGGACGGTTCGGAGGAAAAGGATGCTGTGGCGCTGTTCAATGGCGACCGACAGCTGGCGATCAGCTTCGTGAAGGTGCAGGGCTCCAATACGCTGGAGGTCATCACCGGCCTGAAGGCAGCTATCAAGGAACTGCAGCCCGATCTGCCCTCCGACATTACCATCCAGTTCATGCGCGACGACAGTCGCGCCATCCTGAATTCGGTGAATGGCGTGCAACGCACGCTGATCGAAGGCGCGGCATTGACCGTACTGATCGTCTTCCTGTTCCTGAATTCCTGGCGCAGCACCATCATCACCGGCCTGACCCTGCCGATTGCCGTGATCGGCACGCTGGCCGCGGTTCACGCAGCCGGCTTCACGCTGAACAAGCTGACCCTGATGGCATTGTCGCTGGCCATCGGCATCCTGATCGACGATGCCATCGTCGTGCGTGAGAACATCACGCGCCATGTGGCCATGGGTAAAAACCACAGGCAGGCGGCACTGGACGGCACCAACGAGATCGGCCTGGCCGTGCTGGCCACCACCTTCTGCATCGTGGCCGTCTTCCTGCCGGTCGCCTTCATGGACGGCATCATCGGGCGATTCTTCCTGCAGTTCGGCATCACCGTCACGGTGGCCGTGCTGATCTCGCTGTTCGTCAGTTTCACGCTCGATCCGATGCTCTCCAGCGTCTGGCATGACCCGGACAGCCTGCCCAACGCCAAGCGCGGCCCCGTCGGACGGATCGTCGGCCTGGTCGACAAGGGTATGGAACGGCTCGGCCGCGTCTACCGCCGGATTCTGGCCTGGAGCCTGCGCCTGCGCTGGCTGGTGCTGGTAATCGCAGTGGCCAGCTTTGTCGCCACCATCGGCATTCTGATGTCGGGCAGGATCGGCTCGGAATTTCTGCCCGAACCGGATCTTTCGGAAATTCTGGTCGAAATCACCACGCCGCCGGGTTCTGCCATCGACTATACCGAGGCCAAGATCCGCCAGGTGCAGGATGCCCTGAAGGAATTCCCCGAAGTCGACTATTCCTTCGCTTCGATCAATGCCGGCAGCTTCGGGCGGCGCAACGTCGGCACGCTGTATGTACGTTTCGTGCCGATCGACCAGCGTAAATACTCGCCGCAGCAGATGGGCATGTTCTTCCGCGAACGCATCGCGCGCATCGCCGGCATCGACAATGTCAATATCGGCCAGGCCAATCTGGGCGGCGGCCTGAACAAGCCGATCATGATCGCAATCAAGGGCCAGGACATCGCCGAACTCGACCGTCTGTCGCAGGATGCCATGGCGCAGATGCGTACCGTGCCGGGCGTGGTGGATATCGAATCCAGCCTGAAGGCCAACAAGCCGACCGTGGCGCTGGAAGTCGACCGCCAGCTCGCCGCAGATCTCGGCGTCAACACCACGGCGATTGCCGGCACGCTGCGCCCGCTGCTGGCCGGTGAAGAGGCCGGCACCTGGAAGGCGCCGGATTCGGAAGATTACGACGTCTTCGTGCGGCTGCCGCGCGACGACCGTACCGGGATGCCGGATCTCGAACGCATCTACATCACCTCCAGCCAGATCAATGCTGACGGCAATCCGCGCATGGTGGCGCTGGCCCAGGTGGTGAAAATCCAGCCCTCCACCGGCTCGACGCAGATCAACCGGCGCGACCTCGCCCGCGAAGTTCTGTTGACCGCCACCACCGATGGCCGCCCGGTCGGCGAAGTGAGTCGCGCCATCCAGGCGAAGCTGGAACAGGTGAAGCTGCCGCCGGGTTACCGCTTCTGGTTCGGCGGCGCCTCGAAGGATATGAAGGAATCGGCCGGTTATGCTGCCGCTGCCCTGCTGCTGGCCGTGATCCTGATTTATCTGATCCTGGCTTCGCAGTTCGCCAGTTTCCTGCAGCCCATCGCGATCATGGCCTCGCTGCCGCTCTCGCTGTTCGGCGTCGTGGTTGGGCTGTGGGCCTGGGGTTCGACCTTCAGCATGTTCGCCGTGATCGGCTTCATCATGCTGATGGGCCTCGTCACCAAGAACGCCATTCTGCTGATCGACTTCGTCAACCAGGCGCGGCGCGACGGCATGTCGCGCAGCGAGGCTATTCTGGAAGCGGGAGAGATCCGCCTTCGCCCGATCATGATGACCACCCTGGCGATGATCTTCGGCATGCTGCCGCTGGCCATGGCGATCGGCGAAGGTGCCAAGCAAACCGCAGGCATGGCCCATGCGGTGATCGGCGGTCTGATCTCGTCCACCCTGCTGACGCTGATCGTCACGCCGGTGATCTTCACCTATCTGGATGATCTGGGCGTCTGGGCCAGCCGCAAGCTGCGGAGCACAACAGCCGATGCCCCTGCGGAACCCACGATCCGTCAACCCGGCGAATAGTTCAGCACGCCCGGCATTTTCTGCGGATTTTGTCCGATCCTTGTCACATTGCGGCTATCATCCGCATTCTAAATTGAACGCTATATAAGACTGGCAGTCAGCACAGCCCGCACCTGGAGGTTTCCATGTCGCAGATCCTCACCGCCACCGCCAAATCCGACCTGGCGGGCGCACAGTTCCAGGTACAGAAAGACGATCTGAGCAAAACCCGCATTGCGGATTTCACCTTGCATCCCGATGGCCTGCAGGCGGATCAGATTCTGGTCAAGATCGACAGTTTCGCGCTGACCGCCAACAACATGACCTATGCGCAGTTGGGCGAGCAGATGGAATACTGGGGCTTCTTTCCGTGTGAAGATGCCAAATGGGGCGTCATCCCGGTCTGGGGTTTTGCCGATGTGATCGCTTCACGCCACCCGGCGATTGCGGTAGACGAGCGTATCTTCGGCTTTTTCCCGATGGCGACGCATCTCGTCATGACGCCGGGCAAGCTGACTGACAGCAACTTCATCGAGGCCGCGCCACATCGCAGCAAACTGCCCCCGGCCTATAACAGTTACCTGCGCATCACCACAGATCCGGCCTTCTCTGAAGATTTCGAGGCCTGCCAGGCCCTGCTGCGCCCTCTCTTCATCACCTCCTTCCTGATCGATGATTTCCTGACGGAGGAAAAGAACTTCGGGGCAAAATCCATCCTGCTTTCCAGCGCCTCGTCGAAAACCGCGTTCGGCCTGGCGCATCTGTTGCACAAGCAAAAAGGCCCCTCTGTAGTGGGCCTGACTTCGCCTTCCAACCGCGCCTTCGTCGAAGGACTCGGCTGCTACGACCGTGTCGTGACCTATGACGAGATCGGCCAGCAGCCCAAGGAAGATGCCATCTATGTCGATTTCGCCGGCAGCGCCGATGTGCGTCGCGCGGTGCATGAGCATTACGGCGATCACCTGAAATACAGCTGCGCCGTCGGGATGTCGCATCGCCAGATGAACCCGCCGGGCAAGGGCCTGCCCGGTGCGAAGCCAATCTTCTTCTTCGCGCCGGATCGCGTGGTCAAGCGCAGCAAGGACTGGGGCCGCGGCGGGCTGGAAACCCGCCTGAACGCCGCCTGGACCGGTTTCGTGCCGGTGCTGAAAGGCTGGATCAGGGTGATCCGCGGCAGCGGCCGCAGCGCCGTGGAGGCCACCTATCGCAGCATGCTGGCCGGCGGCGTGAAGCCCGATGAAGGCCATGTCCTGAGCCTGTGGGACTAGGCTTGCCGGCAGGCTTCCCCGTCTCGCGTCGCGCGCTGCTGGCCGGCCTGGCCGCAACGGTACTGCCTTTCGGCACGGGTTCTGGGCGCCCGGCCGGCATCACACGCGAGATTCCCTCCAGCGGCGAGAAGCTGCCGGTGATCGGGCTGGGCAGCTGGATCACCTTCAATGTCGGCAACGATCCGCGCGGGCGTGCGGGCAGCATAGCGGTCATGCGGGAGTTTTTCCGCGCCGGCGGGCGCATGGTGGATTCCTCGCCGATGTACGGATCGTCGCAGAGCGTCATCGGCGAGGCGCTGCAAAAGCTGGGCGCGCAGCAGCAGGTTTTCTCGGCCGAGAAGGTCTGGACATCCTCAGGCCGCGGCGGCCCGCAGCAGATCGAGGCCACCCGACGCCACTGGGGCGTGGAGACATTCGATCTGCTGCAGGTGCATAACCTGCTGGGCTGGGAAGCGCATCTGGAAACGCTGCGCGCCATGAAGGCCGAGAGCCGCATCCGCTATATTGGGATTACGACATCCGAAGGCCGCCGCCATGACGAGATCGAGCGCATCATGCGCAGCCAGCCGATCGACTTCATCCAGATCAGCTACAACGTGCTGGATCGCGAGATTGAGCCGCGCATCCTGCCGCTGGCGCGCGAGCGAAAGATCGGCGTGATCGTCAACCGGCCATTTCGCCAGGGCGATCTGATCAAGTCCGTGCAGCGTCACCCGCTTCCCGGCTGGGCCAGCGAGGCCGGTGCGGCGAACTGGGCGCAGCTGCTGCTGAAATTCATTGTCGCGCATCCCGATGTCACCTGCGTGATCCCGGCGACGACGCGCACCGACCATCTGGCGGAAAATATGGGCGCCGGTCATGGCGCCCTGCCCGACGAGGCGATGCGTCGGCGCATCGTCAGCCATATCGAGGCGCTCTAGATGTATGTCTGGCGCACCTATCAGTTCTCCGATTTCCTGCTGTTCTCGCCGGAAACCTATGATCGGCTGTTCGAACTGCATAACGTGGCTCTGTGGCCGTGGCAGGTGGCCGCCGTCATGGCCGGCGTCGCCATGCTGGTGGTCACCGGCCAGCCGCTGGCGCTGCTGTTCGCCGGCGCGGCCTGGCTGCTGACGGCCTGGCTGTGGTTCTACCAAAGCTATGCTACGATCAACTGGGCGGCGGAGTATGTCGCCTATGGCTTCGCCCTGCAGGGCCTGCTGCTCTGGGTGTATGCCTTCGATCGCGAGCTTCAGCCGGCTGACAGCCGCAGCCGCGCCGTCGGCTTCACACTGGTGGTCTGCGCCCTGGCCCTGCAGCCGCTACTGCCCTGGATGCTGGGACGGCCGTGGCAGCAGGGCGAGGTCTTCGCGCTGATGCCGGGACCGACCGTGGTCGCCACGCTCGGCCTGCTGCTGGCGCTGCGCGCGCCGTGGCTGCTGCTGATTCTGCCGCTGGTTTGGTGCGTCCTCGACGGCGCCGCCTTGTGGACCATGAGGGCGCCGGCTTTCTGGCTGTTGCCAGTGGCCGGACTCCTGACGCTGGTGCTGCGGGCGATACCGGTCAGGCAGCGCCCCGATTAAGCCGCACGATTGGCGCGCAGCTTGTTCTGCAGCAGCGCCGCCAGCCGTTCGATGCCCTCGCGGATTCGCGCCGGCTCGCCGAGCGAGAAGCTCAGCCGCGCCGTGTTGCGCTTCGCATCGGTGGCATAGAAAGCCGAGCCGGGCACGAAGGCGACATGGATGTCCTTCACGGCTTCGGCCAGCAGTTCGGCACCGTCGATGCCTTCGGGGAATTCCAGCCAGATGAACATGCCGCCATCCGGATGCGTGAAGCGCACCTCCTTGGGCAGGCAGCGCTCCAGCGCCTCCAGCATCACGTCGCGGCGTTCCTTGTAGGCCTTGCGCAGCTTCTGCACCTGGCTGGCATGCGAGGCTTTGGCGATGTCGCAGGCGACCATCTGGTTGATCGTGCTGCAATGCAGGTCGGAGGCCTGCTTGAGCAGCACCAGCTTGTTGATCAATGCCGGATCGGCGATGATCCAGCCGATGCGCAAAGCCGGCGTCAGCACCTTCGACAGGCTGCCGATATAGACCACCAGCCGTTTGCCGTCGCTGTCGGGCTGCGCGAGATACTGCTGTTCGAGTGCTGCGAAGCTCGGGATGCGCGCATTCTCGTAGCGCAGCTCCTCGTAGGGCGAATCTTCCAGGATGGCGACGCCATACTGATGCGCCAGTCGCAGGATGGCCTGCCGGCGCGCCAGCGAGGTGGTGATGCCGGCCGGATTGCAGAAATCCGGCGTGAGGTAGAAGAATTTCGGCTTTTGTCGGAAGGCGGCTTCGAGTTGGTCGAGCAGCACGCCCTCGCCGTCCATCGGCACCGAGAGGAATTTCGGCTGATAGGTGTTGAAGACCTGGATCGCACCGAGATAGCTCGGCGAGGTGACCACCACGCTGTCGCCCGGATTGATCAGGGCGCGGCCGAGGAAGTCGATGGCCTGCTGTGCACCCGAGGTGATCAGGATGCGCTCGATGCCGGTCTCGATGCCATGCGTCTGCAGATAGCCGGCGATCCACTCGCGCAGCGG
>JAEYSS010000248.1 GCA_023434425.1 Pseudomonadota bacterium
GGTGCGCACCGTCTGGTGCACCTTCTTGATCTCGGTGCGCATCTGCACCCGCAGCTTGGCATCGAGGTTGGACAGCGGCTCGTCGAACAGGAAGACCTTGGGATCGCGCACGATCGCGCGGCCCAGCGCGACCCTCTGGCGCTGGCCGCCCGACAGCTGGCGGGGCTTGCGCTCCAGCAGGTTCTCGATGCCGAGGATGGCGGCGGCGCGTTTGATGCGCGTCTCGATCTCCGGCTTGGCGAACTTCCTCATCTTGAGGCCGAACGCCATGTTGCCGGCGACGCTCATGTGCGGGTAGAGCGCGTAGTTCTGGAACACCTTGGCGATGTCGCGGTCCATCGGCGGCACCTCGTTCACCACCGAGTCGTCGATCAGGATCTGGCCCGAGGTGATGGCCTCGAGGCCGGCCACCATGCGCAAGGTCGTGGTCTTTCCGCAGCCGGAGGGTCCCACCAGCACGACGAACTCCTTGTCGCGGATCTCGAGGTCGACGTCCTTCACCACGTGGGTGACGTCGAACATCTTGTTTAGCTTGCGGATGCTGACCTCGGCCATGACGCGCTACCCCTTCACCGACCCGGTCAGGCCCGAGACGTAGTGTTCGACGAAGAATGAATAGACGATCGCCACCGGGATCGAGCCCAGCAGGGCGCCGGCCATCAATGGGCCCCAGAAGAAGACATCGCCGCGGATCAGCTCCGAGGTGACGCCGACGGGCACGGTCTTCTGGTCCGGCGAGGACAGGAAGACGAGGGCGTAGATGAACTCGTTCCACGAGAGCGTGAAGGCGATGATGCCCGAGGACAGGATGCCGGGCACGGCGACCGGGATGACGATGTAGACCATCGCCTTCCAGCGCGACGCGCCGTCGATGCGCGCGCACTCCTCCAGTTCCTTCGGAATGGCCTTGAAGTAGCCCATCATCAGCCAGGTGCAGAACGGGATCAGGAACGTCGGATAGGTCAGGATCAGCGACCAGGGCGTGTCGCCGAGCTGGAAGTTGCGGATGATCTCCGCCAGCGGGATGAACAGCAGCGTCTGCGGCACGAGGTAGGTGATGAAGATCGCGGTGCCGAGGCCGCCGGCATAGGGAAAGTTGAGGCGGGCCAGCGCATAGCCCGCCAGCACGCCGCAGAACAGCGAGATTATCGTCGACGCAAGCGCGATGAACATCGTGTTGAACATCCAGCGCATGAAGTTGGTCTCTTCGAACAGGTAGAGAATGTGCTCGATCGTCGGATTGTTCGTCCAGAACGGCATGTAGTTGACCGCATTCCACGGCCGGTACAGCTCGCCGTCCGGCCGGAAGGTCGTGATGATCATCCAGTAGAACGGGAACAGCAGGACGAACACGAACAGGATCAGCGGGATGTTGTAGAAGACCCATCGCCGCCACAATGCGCCTTCGATCATCAGCGGGTCCTCCGGCTCATCTGGTTTCCACCCGGCGGATGTACAGGAGCTGCGCCACCACGATGATGAACAGGAAGGGAAACATCGCGAGCGAGATCGCGGCGCCTTCGGACAGCAGTCCCGTACCGATGCCGAGTTGGTAGGCATAGGTCGCGAAGAGGTGGGTGGCATTGGCCGGACCGCCGCCGGTCATGACGTAGACCAGCTGGAAGTCGGCGAAGGTCTGGATCACCGAGAAGAGCACGACGACCAGCGTGACCGGCATGAGCAGCGGCCAGGTCACGTGCCAGAAGCGCGACCAGGGCCGTGCGCCGTCGATGGCCGCGGCCTCGTGCAGCTCTGGACTGATGGTCTGCAGGCCGGCCAGCAGGGTGATGGCGAAGAACGGCACGCCGCGCCAGATGTTGATCACGATGATCGACGTCATGGCGAGATCGGGATCGCCCAGCCAGTTGATACGGGTGGTGATCAGGCCCAGCTGGAACAGCGTCCAGTTGATGACGCTGAAGGTTGGATCGAACATCCACTTCCAGGCGAAGGTCGACAGCACCGTCGGGATGATGAACGGCAGGAGGATGAAGGCGCGGATGATCGCCTTGCCCCTGAAGTGCCGGTTGAGCAGGAGCGCCCGCCACAGGCCCAGCGCCAGCTTGAACACCGTCGTCACGCCCGTGTACCAGAACGTGTTCCAGACCGTCGTGTGGAAGATGCTGTCGTTCCAGATCTTCTGGAAGTTCTTCAGTCCCACGAATTGACCGGGATCGCCGACGCGGGCGCTGCTGAGCGACAGCAGCACGCCCTCGACGAACGGGTAGGCGATGAACAGGCCGAGCAGCACCGCCGTCGGCGTGAGGAGGGCGAGGGCCAGCCAGCGCTCGTCCTCGAGGCGTCGCCACCGGGCGGAGGGACGCTTGCCCTCCGCGGTCGCGAGTGCGGTCACAGCCATGATCCGGACGCCGTCTGCAGGGCCGGGATCAGACGTAGATCTTCTTGAGTTCGGCGTCGGCCCACTTCACGGCGTCCTCGGCGGGCATGCCCTGAACGGCCTTGGCGTACATATCGGTGACGATGTACTTCGACAGCGCTTCCGCCGCCTTGGCATTGGGCGGTCCGGCGTGGCCCGGCGCCTGGCCGAGCTTGGCTGCGACCTTGAACGGCGCCATGACGGGGTCGTCGGTCCAGACCTTGTGGCCTTCCCACTTTTCGGTGCAGGGCGTCGCGAAGCCCTTCTGCGAGACGAACCATTTCTCGAAGTTCTTCTCGGTGTGGATCCACTTCAGGAACTCCTTCGCGGGGTCCTGGTTCTTCGAGTACTTCATCAGCATGTGCGACTGCAGCAGATGGAACCCGAACTGGCC
>JAEYSS010000192.1 GCA_023434425.1 Pseudomonadota bacterium
GCGCTGCGCAAGTTCGCGGACCTCTTGAGCAACGACGGCAAAGCCTTTGCCTGCCTCGCCAGCGCGTGCCGCTTCAACACCAGCGTTTAGCGCCAGCAGGTTGGTCTGGAAGGCGATCTCATCGATCAGCCCGACAATGTCGCCGATCTTGCGTGCGCTATCCTCGATCTGCGTCACGGCCGTCACCGCCTCGGCCACCACGCTGCCGCCCTTCTCGGCCGTATCGCGCGCCGCCACCGCCAGCTGGTTGGCGGCCTGGGCATTGTCGGCATTCTGCTTCACCGTCGCCGTCACCTCGTGCATCGACGCCGCGGTCTCTTCCAGCGCCGCCGCCTGGCTCTCCGTGCGCTGCGCCAGATCCTGGCTGCCCGTCGAGATCTCCGCCGAGGCGTCGCGGACGGTATTGGCGCTCTGGGCGATCTGGCGCATCGCATCGGCCAGCGTTTCGCCCGCGCTATTCACATCGCCCTGCAGCTTGGCGAAGACGCCGTGATACGCACCGTCGACGCGGCGGGTGAGATCGCCAGCCGCAAGTCCAGCCAGCACGCCGCCGACTTCGGTGACCGCAGCGTTGATTGCATCGAGCAGGCGGTTGATGCCATCGCCCAGCCGCACGGCGACGCCATCGAGCGGCGCCGTGTCGATGCGCTGCTGCAGGTCGCCGGCCGCGGCCGCCGCCACGATCTCGCCGACGGCACGATCGAGCAGGGCCTCCTGTTCGGCGCGCGTGCGCTCGGCGCTGCGCCGCTCGTCGTCCACGGCCTGGCGCAGCTGTTCGTTCTCGGTGCCGTTCTGCTTGAACACCGCGACAGCGCCTGCCATGCGGCCGATTTCGTCGCCGCGCTGCAGACCCGGCACGATGGCGCTGAAATCGCCGCGCGCCAGCACCGCCATCGCCTGCGTCAGGGCCGCGATGGGATTGGCGATGTTGCGGCCGATCAGCCAGGCGAACACGATGCCGGTCAGCAGGGCGGCGGCCGACACCGCCAGAACGGTGACGAAGGTGGTTTCGAACGCCGTAACGGCGTTGTCGCGTTCGCGCGACAGCGTCTCGGCCTGGCTGGCCTTGACCTGCTCGATTTTCTCGACGATCTGGCCGATCTCCTGCTCGATCTCCTGATAGACCAGCCGGTTGATGTCGCCGGCCGCGGCGGCGGCGGCGAGAATGCCGGCCTCATACTGCTTGGCGAAGCCTTCGGATTCGGTCGCAAGCTTCTGCAGGCTGTCGTCATCCAGCACGGTCTTCAGGTCTTCGATCATGTCGACGAAGGTGCCGACCTTGCCGCGCGCCTCGTTGGCCATCGCCATATCGCCAATGGCGACGAAGCGGGTGGCCGCGACGCGGATCTCGGAGAACGCGTCGAGCACCAGGCCGGCCTCGCTGGCGGTGGCGAAATCCTGCTTCTTGTTGGCAGCCTTCACCAGCTGCACCAGGCTGTCGCGCGCGCGCGGACCGTAGACATCGAGCTGGCTGCCGGTGATGGTTTTCAGCGTGTTGCGCGCGGTGATCGCCTGCGCCAGTTTCGCGAAGGCGCTCCTGAGCTGCGGCACGGCCTCGGCCAGCGTCGCACGCCGCTGCGGATCGCGCACATCCGAGACCAGACCGTCGAGGGTTTCGGTCATCCGCGGTTCGAGCCGGCGCGTGGCCAGCAGGCCGCGCGGATCGTCGCGCTCGATATACAGCAGCAGGTTGCGACGCAGATCCAGCATGTCGCGTTCGAACTGCTCCAGGCGCTGGTTGTTGCCGGTGATGCGATCATAGGTGCCGAAAGCGCTGCGACCGGTCTGCACGCCATAGACGGCAGCGGCGGCAACCATCACCAGCAGCCCAAGCGCGACACCGAAGCCGAGCGCGATGCGGGCGCGGATGCCGAGGCGGCCGAACCACACCACCAGCGGCGGCGGAGTACGCCGTGTGGCGTCGGGCGCAATGTCGGGGGCGGAATCGGATACGGCCATCGCTTGAACTCCATAAACTGCGGCCGGACCGGCCGGACTGACGACGAAACAGGATTGCGGAGGACGGGGAAGGATACGGGTCAGACGGCGCGGCGACCGGTTCGGCCACCTGGCATGTCAGGCGGGGTGGTCGGGCTGCTCTGGCGATCCATGCGGAGACTCCTTCGCGCGACTGGCGCTTGCTGGCTGGCGGCCTGTTCTGGCAGGCCGTGAAGCCCTGTCTCCGGCGTTCCCCGGCACACCCTCGCCAGAGCCGGCGCGGCGGTCAAGCGGCTGCGCCAGTCCTGCGTTACCAAAATTTTAGAATCATCGCGCTCAGCGCGAAACGCCACCGGAAACCTGCCGACGCAATGGTTGTCCCGGGTGGTAAACCATTCTCGCTGAAGGCGGATTTGTCCGCCGGCGAATTCCGGTAAGTCTAGGAAATGCAGCAGCTTTAGTCCGAACTGCAAATTTGCAACCCGGTAGCAGCCGCTGGCAACTAATGGTAAAAACACTACATCGAATACTTGTAGGAGCTTCATTTGTGATGGAGAAGTCCATGCGTAAACCGAACCCGTACGACGCCCATGTCGGCGCCCGGCTGCGCGCCTGCCGTACCCTGGCCGGTTTCAGCCAGGAACGTCTTGGCGCTTCGGTCAGCCTGAGCTTCCAGCAGATTCAGAAATACGAGAAGGGCCTGAACCGCATCGGCGCCAGCCGCCTGCAGCAGTTCGCCCAGATCCTGAATGTGCCGCCGTCCTACTTCTTCGAGGACATGCCCGGCATCGAGCAGCAGCCGACCGCGCGGCCCGAACATGCCGTCGTGTCGGAGATCGAGCAGGACAAGAGCCCGGTGTCGCGCCGCCAGGCGCTCGAACTGGTGCGCAACTTCGGCAAGATCACCGACCCGATGGTGCGTGACCGCATCTTCCAGCTGATCAAGGCCGCCGCCGCCTCGTACAGCGGCAAGCCTGAAGACGGGGAAGGTGGCGACGACGCGCCGCCGGCCGTCGAGGCGTAAGCGCACCGTAACCGCGCTGTGACTACAAACCGGGCCGGTAACGGCCCGGTTTTTTTATTGCGCTGCGGTTTTCCTTATCCGTAAGGACTACAACCAAAGCGCATCCATCCCGCTGCGTCTTTAACCGCAGGTGTATAATCTGCCTCCGTCAACCTAAGCCACGGAGGCAAGCATGACCTATCACTCCCGTATTCAGACCACTGCATTCCGGCGCTTGCCGGACCAGATCACCCTGCAGCACGGCCCCCGCGAAGAGCTGGGCCGTTTTTTTCTGACCGCCGACAAGGCCGCCCGCGACCGCGGCGTGACGCTGACGCTCAGCACGGATTTCGAACTGCTGCGCGAAGTGAATGCCCGCAACCAGGGCAGCTGGCACGGCCTGGCGCCGAGCTTTGACTGCGCCTATGGCGGTATCGACCGCAAATGCGGTTTCTGGCTGATCGGCCGCGACGACATGGGCGACATCGTCACCACGCAGGCGGCGCGGGTCTTCGACACCGGCGCCGAAACGCTGAAGGACTACCTGACCAGCCTGCGGCTGTTCTATCCGCGCCCTGCGGAGCAGAAGCAGCCCGGCGAACACTGCCTGGTCGAAACGCCGGGCGCATCGCATCTGCGCGGCCGGATCGTGTATTCCGGCGGAACCTGGATCCATCCGGACTACCGCAAGCGCCTGATGCCGATGATTCTGCCACGCATCAGCCGTGCGCTGGCGCTGACCCTGTGGGACAGCGAATTCACCTTCAGCATGGTCAGCCATGCGCTGGTCAGCAAGGGCGTGGCGACGGCCTACGGCTATCGCAACATCGAGTCAGGGATCCGCTGGATGAATTCGGAAACCGAACTGCGCCTGGATGGCACGCTGGTCTGGATGGATCGCCACGAACAGCTGGCCGACATGGCCCGCTTCGACGATCTGCTCGACGGTGCCGGTGAGGCCCGCACGATCTCCAGGCAGCCGGAGATCACACAGCGCGCGCTCAACTGAATGGAATGAGTCTGAGAACATGCGAGCAGTGCCCGGCCTGCAGCCTCAATGCTGCGGCTGGGCACTGCCGACATTCAGTGGGATGGAAATGTTCTGATTGATCAGCGAACTGCCAGTCAGCAATGTGCCGCCGGCAGGCAGGCGCCAGCGCAGGATCACGCGCTGATAGCGGCGACGGCGCGCATCGTAGCCGGGCTCGTCGATGATCGCGTCAATGTCGTCGATCTGCGGCGCACCATGCTGCAGGCTGTGCCGGTAGGCCTCCGCCACCCAGCGGCCATAGGCGCGATCGGGCTGATCCTCGATGCGGCGGCGGCTCTGGCCGTGGTGGAAGGAAAAGTTGTCGTAGACGGTGAAGCCGGCGCCGCTGTTGTCGACATAGAGCTGGCCGTCATCGCCCGGCTGCAGCAGCACGGTGCGTTCGGCAAGGCCGCTGTTCTTCAGAAAACGCTGCACCGGCGCCGAGAATTCGCCTGACTCGAAACGCCATAATTCGAAAATGCTGGTCAGCGCCGGCGGTGCGGTGAACAGCCAGTCATAAGGCAGCTGCGGTACGCGAATGAACTGGTCGCGCATGCGCGCCTCGCGCAGCGGCGCGAGTTCCTCCAGACGTGCGAGCAGCGGCTCGGCCTCGATATAGGCTTCTTCCAGCCAGCCGCTGGCGAAAAAGACCAGGCCGACCGGGCGGCTGGCAATCGCCTTCTGCAGATACGGCTTGAGCGACGTCACCGCAGCCTCGCTCACCATGCCGGCGCGGAACTGCAGCAGCGTGACCTCTTTGTCGACCACCAGCCAGACATAGCCGAGATTGCGCGCGGCATAGCCGGCCAGATCGAAATCGGGATCGGTATAGCCCAGCTTTTCAGCCAGAGTGCCGGAGGGCCAGCGCCACCAATGCCCTTGCGGGTCGATGAGATAATTCATTCAATACCCCTGTCGGGCCTGCCAGGCCGACCGCCAAATTTTACGGTAGCGCCTGAGCTAAGTCGAGGGGGCTGACCGCAACCCGGCGGCACAGCCCCGCGATCCGGTTGCATAGACCGCCGGTTGTGGTCATCGTCACAGGTCGCATTACGGGCGCAAATCGCGCGGCTTGCAGCCAGAGGTTCGCGCCCCTACATGACTGTCCATTCCGATACCGAGGCTTCCCCATCATGACGACAATTATTGCTGTCCGGAAGGACAACCAGATCGTTCTGGCCGGCGATGGCCAGGTCAGCCTGGGTCAGACCGTGATCAAGTCGAATGCGCGCAAGGTGCGCCGCCTCGGCGACGGCTCTGTCGTGGCCGGTTTCGCCGGAGCAACCGCCGACGCCTTCACCCTGTTCGAACGGCTCGAAGCCAAGCTGGAGCGCTATCCGAACCAGCTGGCGCGCGCCTGCGTCGAACTCGCCAAGGACTGGCGCACCGACCGCTATCTGCGCCGCCTGGAAGCGATGATGGCAGTGGCCGACAAATCCGTCTCGCTGGTGCTGACCGGCACCGGCGATGTGCTGGAACCCGAAGACGGCCTGATCGGCATCGGTTCCGGCGGCAATTACGCGCTTGCCGCCGCACGCGCGCTGATCGACCGCGACGACATGGATGCCGAAGCGATCGCGCGCAAAAGCCTGCAGATCGCCGCCGATATCTGCGTCTACACCAATGGCAACATCATTGTTGAAAAGCTGACATGACCTCTTTCTCGCCGCGTGAAATCGTTTCCGAACTCGACCGCTACATCGTCGGCCAGCATGACGCCAAGAAGGCCGTGGCTGTCGCGCTGCGCAACCGCTGGCGCCGCCAGCAGCTGCCGGAAGCGCTGCGCGACGAGGTGCTGCCCAAGAACATCCTGATGATCGGCCCGACCGGCGTGGGCAAGACCGAGATCTCGCGCCGCCTCGCCAGGCTGGCCAATGCGCCCTTCCTGAAGGTGGAAGCCACCAAGTTCACCGAGGTCGGCTATGTCGGCCGCGATGTCGAGCAGATCGTGCGCGATCTGCTGGACGGCGCGCTGACCATGATCCGCGAGAAGAAGCGCAAGGAGGTGTCGGCGCGCGCCGAGCTGGCAGCGGAGGAACGCCTGCTCGACGCGCTGGTCGGCGACAAGGCCAGCGTCGAGACGCGGCAGAAATTCCGCAAGATGCTGCGCGAAGGCGAATTGGACAAGCGCGAGGTGGAGGTCGAGCTGAAGGATGCCGGCGCGGGCGGCATGCCGATGTTCGAGATTCCCGGCATGCCGGGCGCGCAGATGGGCATGGCCAATCTGCAGGACATGCTGGGCAAGGCCTTTGGCGGCATGCGCGGCAAGCCGCGCAAGACCAATGTGGGCGACGCCATGAAGGCGCTGATCCAGGAAGAAAGCGACAAGCTGGTCGATCAGGACAATCTGGTGAAGGAAGCCATCGATGCGGTCGAGCAGAACGGCATCGTTTTCCTCGACGAGATCGACAAGATCTGCGCCCGCAGCGAATACCGCGGCGGCGGCGATGTGAGCCGCGAAGGCGTGCAGCGCGACCTGCTGCCGCTGATCGAGGGCACGACGGTGAACACCAAACACGGCGCGGTGAAGACCGACCACATCCTGTTCATCGCCTCGGGCGCGTTTTCGCTGGCCAAGCCGAGCGACCTGCTGCCGGAACTGCAGGGCCGCCTGCCGATCCGCGTCGAGCTGAAGGGCCTGACGCGCGAGGATTTCAAGCGCATCCTGACCGAGCCGGAAGCCAGCCTGCTGAAACAGTATACCGCGCTGATGGGCACCGAGCAGGTGACGCTGAGCTTCAGCGACGATGCGATCGACGCGCTGGCGCAGATCGCCTATGAGGTGAACGAGGGCGTGGAGAATATCGGCGCCCGCCGTCTGCACACTGTGCTGGAGCGCGTGCTGGAGGAGATCAGCTATTCCGCCGCCGACCATTCCGGCGAGACGATCACAATCGATGCGGCTTATGTGAAGCAGCGCGTCGGCGATCTGGCCAGGAACAGCGACCTGAGCAAATACATCCTGTAGCTTGACCTGTCGGGGCGGCCGTCGTCTTCTTGCCTGGTAACAGGGGAGAAAACGATGGGCGATCTCAGGGGACAGGTGGCGCTGATCACCGGCGGTTCGAGCGGCATCGGCGCCGCCACCGCGAAACTGCTGGCCGGCCGCGGCTGCAGCGTGGCGATCAATTTCTCGAAAAGCCGTGACTCCGCCGAGAAGGTCGCCGCCGACTGCCAGGCGGCGGGCGGCACGGCGCTGCCGGTGCAGGGCAATGTCGCCGATGATGCCGACTGCCGCCGCATCGTGGCAGACACCGTCGCGCGTTTCGGCCATCTGGATTATCTGGTCAACAATGCCGGCACGACCAGGTTCGTGGCCCATCGCGATCTGGCCGGTCTGTCGGCGCAGGATTTCCACGACATCTTTGCGGTCAACAGCATCGCGCCCTTCCAGATGGTGCGCGCCGCCGAGACACATCTGCGCGCCCGCCGCGGCGCCGTGGTGAATGTCTCCTCCATCGCCGGCGTCTACGGCACCGGCTCGTCCATTGCCTATGTCGCCTCGAAGGCGGCGCTGAACGGCATGACGCTCAGCCTGGCCCGCGTGCTCGGCCCCGAGGTACGGATCAATGCGGTCTGCCCCGGCTTCGTTGAGGGCGAATGGCTGCAGCAGGGCATGGGCGAGGCCGCTTACAGGGCGGCGCAGGAGACCTGGCAGTCCTTCGCGCCCCTCGGCACGACGAACAGGCCGGAAGATATCGCCCAGAGCATTGCGTATTTCCTGACGGCTGCGGTGAACGTGACCGGCGAAACCCTGCTGATCGACAGCGGCATGCATCTGGCGCAGCCCCGCGCGCCAAAGGCGCGTTAGAGCGGCCCGCGCGCCAAAGGCGCGTTAGAGTGGCCCGCGCGGCGCGCAGAGTTTAGATGTCGTCCTCGATCTCGGCCTGGGCGCGCGCTTCGGCCAGGCTGAGCGGCTGCGGGCCGGGCTCGGCCTCCTCCATGCGGATATCCGCGATCACCGGCAGGTGGTCCGACACGCGGCAGGCCAGCGGATCGGTCCAGCAGTCGAGCAGCGCATGGCGCGGCCGGCAGTAGATGCGGTCCAGCATGAACAGCGGCCAGCGCGCCGGAAAGCTGCGCAGCTTGGTGCGGCCGGGCATGACCGTGGCGAGCGCGCGGCGCACCGTGCCGTAGACGAACCAGTCGTTGAAATCGCCCAGCATCACCGTGGTCTGCCGCGCCGTGCCGGCGATGGCCGAGAGCATGGCGGCCTGCTGCCGCCGTTCGCGAAAGCCCAAGCCCAGATGCACCGAGGCCAGATGCAGCGGGCCACAGGGGGTCTGCACCACCGTCTCGATGGCGCGGCGCGGTTCGCGCCGGCTGACCGAGAGATCGTGGATGGCGATCTCGGTCATCGGCCAGCGGCTGATCAGCACATGGCCGTAGTCGCCATCGGGCGTCACGATGGTGCGCGCCTCGGCGGCATGACTGCCGAGTGCCCTGGCCATATAGGCAAAGGCATCGCTGTTGCGGCCGCGCGAATCGATTTCCTGCAGCGCCACGATGTCGGGTTCATGCCGGCGCACCAGCGCTGCGATGCGCGGCAGGTCGTAGACCCCGTCGGGGCCGACGCCGGCATGCACATTCCAGGTCAGGACGCGGACAACGTCAGGTTTGTGGAGATTCTGTCGCACCGAATTTATCCCGCAGACGCGCGACGATCAGCTGCATGATGTAGGACAGCCCGGCCCAGAGCAGCAGGAAGCCGACGATCAGCGCGATATCCAGCAGCGAAGGCCGCGTCATCATCTCAAGCAGGCGCCCGCCCAGCACCGACATGATGACGATGCCCGGCGCCAGGCCGAGGAAGGTGCCGATCGTATAGTCGAGCAGCCGGATTTTCGTCGCGCCGGCCACCAGGTTGACCAGCATGAAGGGCGCGGTCGGCATCACCCGCATGGTGGTGACAGCGAGAATCCCGTTGCTCTTGACCTTGCGCGCGACGCGGTTGATGCGCGGCCCCATCACGCGGCGCAGCAGATCGGCGCCGAGCCAGCGACCGGCGGCATAGGTGCTGAGCGCACTGGCCATCGAGCCGGTCAGCGCCACCGACAGGCCTTCCCAGGTGCCGAAGGTAATGGCCGTGGCGGCGATCAGCAGCGTGACCGGAAAGGCGATGAAGCCGGCGGCGACGAATATGCCCACCACGAGGGGGAAGGAGAGCGGACTGTCGGCGACCGTGCGGAAGGCCGCGGCCAGCCGTTCCGGCGAGGCCCATTCCGACAGCGGCGTGTAGCGCCAGGCCAGCACCAGCGCGATCACGGCGACCACGCAGATGCCGATCACCAGCAGCGAGGAAATCCGCCGCTGCGGTACCGGTTCGTTACCCGGATCCAGCAGGTAGCGGTCGGCCTCCAGCGGCCGCACCGGATCGGCGACGGCCCCGATCAGGTCGAAGCCTTTCGGCATCTCGTCATGAATCGGGCAGAGCCGGTGCTCGCGATCCTTCAGCGCGTCGAGCACGGCGAACAGCGAGCCGGTCTGGTCGAGCAGCTGTTCGACCTCTTCGACCGTGGCGCCGCAATGTTCGGCGACCAGGCGGTTGCGGGCACGCGCCACCGCGGCGCGCTGGTCCGGCGTGGCGGCTTCGATCACCAGGTCGCATTCGGTATCGACGGCAATCGAGCGGTTGCACAGGTTGGCCGAACCGACGCGCAGCAGGCGATCGTCGACCACCATGACCTTGGAATGCACCATCACCTCGGCGTCGCGATCCTTCACGCTGCCGTCGTTCTTCAGGCAAGGATAGGCGAAGCGCACGCGCGCGGTGACGCCGGCCTCCTCGATCAGACGCATGAAGCGGATGCGGCCGGCCAGCATGCTCTGCTGTTCCAGCCAGGTATGATGCGTCTTGGGCGCGACGATCAGCACTTCGAGATCGCGCTGCTGCTTCAGCCGCTCGACCAGCCGGCGCGCCAGCGCCATGCAGGTGAGGAACTGATTCTCGATATAGAGGATGCGGTCGGCCGCATCGATCATGTCGTGGAACAGCGCTTCGACCTCGCGCACCTCGGCCTCGGGGCCATAGCGCGGTTCGGTGCGGGCGATGCCGACCGCGACGTCGCCGGTGAAATCCGGCTGCACCGCCACCGGCCAGGGATCGCGGTCGCCGCTGCGGACATACGGCGGCGCCGGGGTCAGCAGCTCATGCGTCACGCGATACCAGCGGCCGCGCACCAGCTGGCCGAGCGCTGCCGCAGCAGCGCCGTCCACCATCATCTGCACGTCATGGAAGGGCGGATAGGGCTTGCCGGCCGGATCGACGCGCAGCGCATTATGCAGGTCGTGCTGCGCGTTGTCCCAGCGCCGGATGGTGATGTCGAGACCGCCGGAGAAGGCAACCGCATCGTCGATCACCACGATTTTCTGGTGATGCGAGGCGCCGATGGGCAGCACATCGTCGAGGCAGAGTTCGATCTGACGCGGCGTGTTCCATTGCAGCGCCAGTGCCGGCATCAGTTCGCGTTCCAGCGAATAGACCGCCGAGTAATAGTCCCAGAGCAGTAGTTTGATCGACAGCTGCGGCCGTCGATGTACCAGTTCGGTGAGGAAGGCGCCGAACTGTTCCGGCAGGTCGTCGCCGGTTTTGCCGTCGGGCCCGACCAGCCGCGTGCGACTGTCGATATCCCAACCGGTGATGATCACCGAATGGCGTGCATTGCGCAGGGCCTGGCGCAGCGCGCCGAAATAGGCGGCGGCATCCACCAGCATGGTGGCGCGGCCGGCAATCTCGCGGCGCCAGACATTGGCGCCGGGTCGCAGCAGCCCGCTTGCGGAGTCCGTCGCCGGTTGCGGGCTTGCTGTTTCTGAATGACTGACTCGCGCGGCCTGCACCGATGATCTCCTCGCTTATGGAGACCTAAACGTCCGGATGTCCCTTTGGTGCCATGGCCGCAAGCCTGTCACGCCGCAGAATGCGGCGGTTTTGCGGCATTTGCCGCGCAGCGTGCCTCAGCCCCGCAGCAGTTTCAGCAGCTGGTCGAGCCTTGTGTCGTCCAGATCGGCGATGCGGCGCGACAGTTCGTTGGCGAGCAAAGTGGCCCGCGGCGTCAGTCCCGCCGTATCGATGGTGATGCGCGGGTGCGACAGTTTGGCAAGTTCGGCCAGCTCCTCGGCATCGTCCCAGATGATGTTGAGATAGCCGCAGATGCGTTGCAGCAGCAGCCAGCTGGGCCGGCCGCGATGGCCGTGTTCGAGCGCGGAGAGATAGGCCGAGGAGACGCCGAGATCGGCCGCCATCTGCTTGAGCGCAATGCCGCGCGCCTCGCGCAGGGCACGGATGCGCGCCCCGAACGGCGTCATGACCCGCGCGCTCCGGCGCGGCCGGTGGCCGGCAGGGCATCTGCTCGCGGGAAGGTGCATGGACGGCGCATGACCGGCATCCTAATATCCTGGCGTGTCGTTTCGCCACCTCTTCGCAGTCTGCCTGGGCTGTCTGCTGTCTGCCGGCGCGGTTCCCGCCGCGATGGCGCAGGCCGACATCGCCATCGGCTTCCGCACCACCGCCCCCTATGTGATGCAGGCGGCCGACGGCACGCTGAGCGGCCTGGAATATGACGTCGTCATGCTGGCCGCCGGTGCCGCGGGCATGCGGGCGCGGGCCATGGTGACCTCCTTTGCCCGTCTGCCCGAGGATTTTCGCCGCGGTTCGATTCAGGCCTTCGTGCCGGCCAATCCGGCGATGAACCTGCCGGGCTGTATCAGCGACACCGTGCTGGCCTATCGCAACATGGCCTTCAGCCTTCGAAGCCGGACCCTGAAGATTGCATCCGCAGCCAACCTGGCGGCGCTGGACGTCACGGCCTTCCAGAATGCGACCGTGCTGCTGGGGCCCGTCGTCGGCGCGCTGGCGCAGAATGGCGAACGCTATCGTGAGGTGGCCAACCAGATGCTGCAGGTGCGCGCGCTGTTTTCCGGCCGCACCGATGTGGTGCTGGCCGAACGCCGCATCTTCCGGCACATGATGCGCAGTCCCGATGCCGGGGTGGATACCGGCCAGCCGCTGGCCGAGCATGACCTCTTTCCGCCGACGCTCTATGGCGTCGCCTTCCAGCGCCAGGAGGACTGCATCACCTTCAACCGCGGGCTGGCGGCGATCCGGCGCAACGGCGTCTATGACGAACTGCTGCGCCGCTGGGATACCGCGCCGCAGGCGAAAAGCGGCGCGGTCCCTGCCGTAAACTCGGCCGGTTGAGCCGCAGACCGTTAAGTCGCAGCGAGGCCGGCCAGTGCCAGTTTCTGGATCTCGACGGCGCGCGGATAGCACAGCCCGCGCCATTCGTCACTGTCGGGATAGAAGGCGGCACGGATCTGCGCCTTGATCTGGCGGCCGAGCGGCGAGAAGACATCGCCGCGCAGATGCAGCCAGTTGTCGGCGATCACCGAGAGCCGCACTTCTTCCGAACTCAGCGTGCCGACCTCGATGGCGCTCGCCACCACGGTGGCCTGGGCACAGAAACGCGCGATGCCCATGCGCAGGTTGCCTTCGATGATGGGCGAGTCCGACTGGCCCATGGCCGGCGAGGTGACGGCATCGCCGAACCACGCGCGCGCCAGTTTCAGCGACTCCGAGTCGACCGGATGGCGGCAGATCATTTCCGAATAGCCGAAGGGGCCGAGGCCGGTGTGATAATCCAGCACGCAGATGCGTTTGGCCGTGCCCAGATACTTTGCCGCAATCGCCTTGATCGTGCGGTGCGACCAGCAGGCCTGCCGGCCGCCATAGAAGATGCCATCGGCATGGCTGTGCTGGCCGCCGACGATGGCGGCGGTCGCCGCCTTCGCGCCG
>JAEYSS010000196.1 GCA_023434425.1 Pseudomonadota bacterium
GGCGCGGCCTTAAAGCCGCGCCGGCCTTTTCTGTCTGCAGGTTGGTGCCATGCGAATTCATGATGCCTTGAGCGGGGTGGTTCTTGCCATTCTCGCGATCGCCGTTCTGATCACCGTCGGCCAGTATCCGCCGATTCCGGGCCAGAATGTCGGCCCCTCGGCTTTCCCGGGGCTGGTTGCAGGGCTGCTGCTGGGCTGCTCACTCCTGCTGATCTGGCGTGGCGTCCGCGGCGAACGCATGCCGCTGTTCATGGCCGGCGCCTGGATGAAGTCGCTGCCGCATGTGATCAACTTCCTGCTCGTGATCGCGTCGTTGCTGTTTTATATCTTCTGCTCGAATTTCCTCGGCTTCATCATCACCGGTACGCTGATCCTGGTCGCGCTGTTCTACGCGCTGGGCGTGCGCGTCATGCTGATCTTGCCGATCGCTATCGTCGCGACGCTGGTGATTCACACCATTTTCTACAAATTCCTGCGCGTGCCGCTGCCCTGGGGCCTGCTGCAGGGATTGCACTGGTAGGAGCGGCGAGATGGACCTGCTGACACTTGCCGCATCGGCCGCCAGGCTGGTCTTCGATCCCTATGTCTTGCTGGTGATGATTTGCTCGGCGGCCTTTGGCCTGTTCGTTGGTGCCATTCCGGGCCTGACCGCAACTATGGCGACGGCGCTGCTGGTGCCCATCACCTTCTTTATGCCGCCGGTGCCTGCGGTGGCCGCTATTGTCACGGCCACGGCGATGGCGATCTTTTCCGGCGACATTCCCGGCGCATTACTCCGCATTCCCGGTACGCCAGCCTCGGCGGCCTATACCGGCGAAGCCTATCAAATGACCCTGAAGGGCCAGTCGGAACTGGCGCTCGGCGCCGGTCTGGTCTTCTCGGCCATCGGTGGCCTGTTCGGTACGTCCGTGCTGATCGTGGCAGCCCCGGCGCTGGCCGAGATCGCGTTGAAATTCTCCTCCTTCGAATATTTCTGGCTGGTCATCCTCGGTCTTTCCGCTGCGGTATTCATCGGCAGTAACAGCGTGCTGAAAGCCATCATTGCGTTGCTGATCGGCCTGCTGGTCGGGAGCGTCGGGCTGGAGAATCCCGGTGGTTATCCACGCTTCACCTTCGGCAACACCGAGCTGATGGGCGGCATCAGCATGATCCCGATGATGGTGGGCATGTTCGCCATCTCGGAAATCCTGCGCTTCGTGGTGAAGACGGATCCGCCGGCGCGCGTCCTGGTCCAGCGGCTTGGCAATGTCTTCGCTGGCATGTGGGCGTTGACCAAGAAATACCCCAAGCAGATCCTGCGCGGCAGTGTGCTGGGTACGGCCGTCGGGATCATGCCGGGAGCAGGCGCCGACATGGCATCTTGGATGTCCTATGCGCTGAGCAAGAAATTCTCCAGGGAGCCCGAGAAATTCGGCACCGGCCATGTCGAGGGCATTGTCGAGTCCGGGGCTGCCAATAATAGTGCGCTGAGCGGAGCTTGGATTCCGGCCCTGGTCTTCGGCATTCCCGGCGACAGCATTACGGCCATTGCCATCGGTGTGCTGTATCTGAAGGGCCTGAATCCCGGCCCGACGCTGTTCCTGAACAGCCCGGAAAACGTTTATGCGATTTTCCTGGTCTTCATCGTCGCCAATATCATCATGGTGCCGCTGGGCTGGATGGCGATCCGGCTGGCCACGAATATCCTGCGGGTACCGGGCAACATTCTGATGCCGGTCATCCTGTTATTCTGCGCGGTGGGCGCCTTTGCCATCAACAACACCGTTTTCGGTGTCACGATCACGCTGGTCTTCGGTCTGCTGGCCTATGTGATGGAGGAAAACGGCTTCCCGGTGGCGCCGGCGATCCTCGGCGTCGTGCTGGGAACCATGCTGGAAGAGAACCTCGTCACGTCGATGATCAAAGCGAACGGCAATCCACTGGTCTTCTTCGAACGGCCGATCTCTGCCGGTCTGGGAGTCCTGACCTTCGTGATCCTGTTCTGGCCGCTGGCATCCTGGCTGGTGCGCAGGCTGCGATCTAGGCCGGCATACTAGCTGTCCGTGCGGCGCGCCGCCGCTGCCACCAGTCGAACAGACGCAGCAGGATCACGGCGGTCATCAGGGTGACAGCCAGCCAGTAGAGGGGCATGCCGGGCGTGCGCTTGGCGTTGGTGACGATGAACGAGATCGCGATATACCAGCTGCCGCACCAGTGCAAAAGGCGCCAGTTCCGCGCGCCGAACCAGCGGACCGCGCCGTCGAAGGACGTGGCGGCCATGGCAATGATGAACAGATAGGCCAGCCCGCCGATCACCAATGTACCGGTGCTGGTCATGCTGCCAAACAGCACCGGATCGGCGACGGCAAATGCGATGATCGCGAAAGCGTGCAGAGTATGGGAAGCGGCAAACGACACACCGAGATAGCGGCGATTGCGATGCAGCCAGCGCGTGACGTCGTTCGGCTGTAACCTGACCAGCGCTGAAGCGGCGAAGACCAGCAGGAACAGCAGCAGAGACGTCCGCGCGGTCGCCCGGATCGTCATACGGGTTCCGTCGACCGAGAAGTCATGAGCGCCCACAATACTCACTGTCATCAGCGACAACAGCAGCGCGATCAGTGCGGTCAGCCTCCAGCCATGAAGCCATACGGCCATCTGTTTGCCCTCCCTGCAGGACAGCGGCGATCCTTCCGCCTTTGCAGGGGCGGAGACAAGTGACGGTGGCTACAGTTCGTGGCGGGTCACAGGGACGTGATGAAATCCACCAATGCGCGGTTATAGGCGTCGGGAACTTCGAGATGCGGGCTGTGTCCGGCATTGTCGAAACAGCAGCGGCGCGCCCCGGTAATATTGGCGGCCATCCACTGGCCGACCGCGGGTTCGTAGAGCTGGCTTTCTCCACCATGCAGAATCAGTACGGGCAATTCCAACTGGGGCAGTAGTGCACGGTAATCCTGCTCGGCCATCGACTGCCAGAGGGCGGCCATGGCCTGGCCGTCATTATGCGCGATCTCCGCAGAAATCCAGTCGCCAAGTGCTGCATCCGGGATGTAGCTGCGGGCGAACAGCCGCGGCATGGCATTCTGGCTGTAGCCGGCCCAGTCTTCGCGCATCGCCGCGACGCCGGCTGCACTCTGTACGGCATCGAAACCGTTGCGGATGCCGAAACGCCAGCCGGGCTCGTTGGTGATCTTGACGGTCATGTCCTCGATCACCAGGCCGCCGAGACCTGCGCCGCCGAACTGGCCGATGAACTCAAGAGCCACCATTGCGCCCATCGACCAGCCGACCAGGACCGGCTGTTCGAGTCCGCGCGCCACGATCAGCTTGTGCAACTCCGTGGCCAATGCAGGGATATTCAGGGCCTCCGGCGCTGCCGGGCTGTGGCGATGGCCGGGCAGGTCAGGCGTCACAAGCCGGAAATCGCAGGCCAGTGCCTTCACCTGCGGCCCAAAATAGTCGCCATGGCTCGACCAGCCATGCAGGAAAATCAACGGCCGGCCACGGCCTGTGTCAGCCGCATACATGGTGGCACCTGGCATCATACCCTCAGGCCCCAACATCCTTCGCCAGCACCAGGGCTCGGCCACGGCAATAGACGGTGCCGCTCTCATCCCGACAGGTGGTTGCGAGATCGACCAGATGCTTGTCCGGGCGCAGGCGGGTGATTTCGACCCGCGCAATGAGCGGTAGGTCAACTGGTACCGGTCGTTCGAACTGCAGTTCCTGCTTCAGGTAATTGGTCCCGAAGCCAGGTAGTTCGACGCCAAGCAGGTAGGAAAATAACGCGCCGACCAGCGGCTCGGGCACGGCATTGGTGGCAGCGCCGCTGTCGCCGGCCAACGCATGGAAGGCTGTAATGTCGGCCGATGTATAGCTGCGGCGGGTTTCGACATGGTCGCCAACCCGCATGCCTTTGTGACTGTTGGCTTCGCTCATGGCAACCCGATCTCCGTCTGGCCATCGAGCGTGAGCGCGCCATCGGCGACGCGCATCACCTGGGTCGACAGCACGATGTGGCCATCGGCGGCGGCGATCTCGTTCAGGGTGAAGCGATGCGGGTCTCCGGCATAGGTCGGGTTGGGAAACATCAGCGTCTGGCTGACCTGTCGCGCGCCGGGATAATGCTTCTGCACTAGCCCCCACAGCACGGTATAGAGCAGCATGCCGTGGCTGACGGTGCGGCCGAAGCGTGTCCGCGCCGAGAAATCCGGATCGACATGGATCGGGTTGTTGTCACCGCTGACGGCGGCAAAGGCGTCGAAATCGGCCTGGCTGAGGCTGCGTTCGATACTGATCATGGCGAGGTCTCTGAGAATCGGCTGCGCAGGATATGTTTCTGCACCTTGCCGGCGGCGGTGCGTGGGAAATCCTCGATGATGCGGATGTGTTTGGGCACCTTGTAGGCCGCGAGATTTTCGCGGCAATAGGCGCGCAGTGCATCGGCATCGACATTTCCGCCGGGCTGCGGCAACACATAGGCGCAGCCGACCTCGCCCCATTTCTCGTCCGGCACGCCGATCACGGCGCATTCCAGCACGCCGGGGAAGCGATAGATCACGATCTCGACTTCGGCGGGATAGACGTTTTCGCCGCCCGATATGAACATGTCCTTGATACGGTCGACGATGTAGTAATAACCATCTGCATCGCGGCGCGCCACGTCGCCGGTGCGCAGCCAGCCGTCCTTGGTGAAAGCGGCCTTCGTGGCGCTCTCGTTGTTCCAGTAGCCCGGCGTGACGCCGGGACCACGGATCTGCAATTCGCCGGCATGATCGGCGGGCAGGGGGTGGTCGCGGTCGTCCACCACGCGTACTTCGGCCAGGATCTGCGGCTTGCCCACCGAGCCGATCTTGGCCTCGGCATGGGCGCGGTCCATCAGGAATACGGTCGGCCCGGTCTCGGTCATGCCCATGCCATTGCAGACCAGCACGCCGCGTCTGGCGAAGAGCTCGATCAGCGTGATCGGCAGCGGCGCGCCGCCGCAGCTCCAGCTGCGCACTTTGCTGAAGTCCGCCGTGGCGAAATCCTTGTGCAGGCTGAGCGCTTGGTAGATCGCCGGGACGCCGAGGAATGCCGTGCAGTCACCGTTCTGCAAAGCCGCCATCACCGGATCGATTTCGAATTTCTTCTGCACCCGTACGCTGCCGCCGAAGATCAGCACCGGCAGGGTATGCAGGTTGATGCCGGCGGTATGAAACAGCGGCAGGTAGTTGAGCGTGGTGTCTGCCGAGGTCAGGTCGGTGGCCTGACCGATATTGATCGCATTGGCATAGGCCATGCCCGGCGTCTGGATCACCGCTTTGGGTTTGCCGGTGGTGCCCGACGTATAGAGCATGTACCAGATGCGATCCGTCGGCCATGCCGTGTCGAAGCTGCCCGGTACGGTCGCGGTCACCGCCTGCTCAAACGCGGACAGTGATAGCAGCGGCAGGTTCAGCGCGGCAGCAACAGCTGCATTCTCGGCATCGTGGATCAGCAGTTTGGGCGCGGCATCCTGTGCGACCGGCAGCAATTCCGGCGCTGGCTGTCGCCAGTTCAGCGGTACCAGGATGGCGCCAAGCTTGCCGCAGGCGAACAGGATTTCGAAAAAGCCGGTGGTGTTGAGGCACAGGACGGCGACGCGGTCGCCATGGCTGATGCCCTGACCCTGCAGCCAGGCCGCAAAGCGGCAGGCGCGGTCGTTGAGCCCGGCATAGCTGAGGCTGCGCCCGCTCTCAATCTCCGTGAAGGCGATCTTGTCCGGGGTCAGCTCGGCGCGGCGGGCCGCAATGTCGAACACGGTCTGCATGGCAGTCAGGTGCTCCTGTTCAGGAAGCGGGTCATGCCGGCCTCGGCTTCCTCGCCGTCGATCAGCGTCAGGAAGTTGCGCAACTCGGCCTCGAGGCCGGCAGCGTAATCGTCGACCAGCAGGGCCTTGGTGCTGGCGATGCTGCCGGGCTGCATGGTCTTCAGTTTTTCCAGCCAGCCTTCGATGGTGGCATCCAGCGCTTCCGCTTCGACGCAGGCGGCGGCAAGGCCGAGCTGCAGCGCTTCCTGCGCTGAAACGCGCTGGTTCAACAATTGAATCTCACGGGCGCGCTGCACGCCGATACGTGCCGGCAGCATGGCGGTCCAGCCGCCATCGGGACTGAAGCCGACCTGCGTATAGTAAGGCTGGATGAAGGCCTGCGGCGTCATCGCAGCGA
>JAEYSS010000030.1 GCA_023434425.1 Pseudomonadota bacterium
CCGAGGATTTCGCCTTCCGAATGCCCGTTGAGCGAGGCATCGGCGATCGAGCGGGCGATATTGGTGAACACCTTGGGATCCATGCGGCGCAAGATAGGACCGGCTTTGCGAAAAAGCGATGGGGCGGTGGATGAATCTGCGGCCGCAGCTGTCAGTATCTGGCGCTCAGCAGAAACTCAGTCACTCTCCCAGCGCATCCAGCGGCCGTGATAGTCGCCTGTCCCCAGGCGCAGATCCTGGCCGGCCGGATCGCGGCCGTCCCACAGCGTCAGGGTGAGATCGGCGCCGTCTGTGGCCCGGCCGGGTTCGAACCGCAGCCAGGCGACCGGGCTTTGCGCGGTGGCTGACTTGCCGGCGGCCTGCATCGTCGCCGCGATACGCTGCTGCTCGGGCGCTGCGATATATTGCCAGACGATCGAGTGATAGAGCACGAAGACCGAGTCTGTGCGCCGCTGCTGCAGCTGCGCGGCGAGGAACGCGTCGGCAGGACTGGGGTGGACGTCGATATCGCGGGCCGCGGCGTGATCGAGCGCCAGCGTCACCCGCGCCAGCCGCTCGGGCTGGCCGGCCCAGATATAGGACAGCAGACGCTGACGGTCGGTGCTGTTGCGCGCATCCAGCGGCGCGACATCGCAGCCGGCCCGCGCAACCACACGCGGGCGCAGCGTGGGCGGCTGCACACCGGCCCAGCGGCAGCGCAGCAGCAGCGGCGCGGTCTGCGGCTCGCCATGCTGCCAGCTGCCGAAATCGTAGGCATAGGCATCCCAGCTGAGATTGAGCCCGGCACTGGCACCGATCTCGCAGCACTGCAGCGGCAGTCCGGAACAGAGCTGCGCCAGTTTGAGAAAGCCGCCGAGCAGAACCGCCGAACGCTGCGGGTCGTTGGTCTGCGGCGGGCTTTGCAGATACTGCGCGAGCAGGGCGGCATGGCGCGTGAGCGCGGCATCGAGATCGGCGGTGGCGATCTCGCCGGCGGCATAACAGGCGGCGAGCGCCGCATCGCCATCCAGCACGGCGCGCTGCAATGCGCCGGCCAGCCGCAGCGGCAGCGCATCGGCGCGCGGATCGCCCGGCCAGTTCAATATCGCCTCTGTCCACGATGCCTTTGCGTTCAGCCGTTCTGCGGCGAGGTCGAGCAGCGCGCCGGTGAAGGGCGAGCCCAGCGTACGGCAGGAGTTGGCCTGGTCGCGGAAGGCGGCGATAACGGAATCAGCAGACGGCATGCGCCATTCTGTCGATGGCGCCGCCGGATCGTCCAGCCTCGGATTGCTGCGGGACAATTGACGGTCCGCCGATTGACGCTGCGACTGGTCGCCCGTAGACAGAACCCGCCTGCCCGCTTGGCGGAATTGGTAGACGCACGGGACTTAAAATCCCGAGGCCGCAAGGCCGTGCCGGTTCGAGTCCGGCAGCGGGCACCAGCCTTTCCCGACATCGCTTCCCACCGTCCCCCTGTGGAAAACGGCTTGACTCCAGTATCGCAAAGTATATCTTACGATATGTCAAAGGAGACAGTCGTATGAGTGAACATGTAGATTTTCCCTATATTCTCAAGGCCTTGCGCGATCATCGCTGTATGCACCGCCATGCCATGGGCGGCGGGCGCCGGCATTTCCGCGGCCGGCTGGCTGCCGCGTTATTCTCGGCCGGCGAGGACGGTCTGGGCGGGCATGGCTTCCGTGCCAGCCGCGTGGTCTCGGCCGCCGACCTGCAGCTGCTGATTCTCGTCCTGCTCGAAGAGCGCCCGCGCCATGGCTACGAGATCATCAAGGCGCTGGAGGAGCATACTTCGGGCTTCTACGCGCCCAGCCCCGGCGTGATCTATCCGGCGCTGACCTATCTGGAAGAGATCGGCCATACCAGCGTCGCGGCCGAGGGCAGCAAGAAGCTCTACAGCCTGACGCCGCCGGGCCGCGCCTATCTGGCCGAGCATCGCGTGCAGGCCGACACCATGATGGCGCAGCTCGCCAGGATCGGCGCGCGCATCGCCAGGGCAAAGCGCTTTTTCCGCAGCGGCGACGAGATGCCGGCCGACGACGAGGGCGATGTCACACGCCGCCCTGCCGATCCGTCTTCCTCGATGAAAGCCGCGCGCCGCAACCTGCGCGCCGTGCTGCAGGAGACGGAGGAGGCCTCGCCCGAGGAACAGCGCCGCATCATCGATATCCTGGTGCGGGCCGCGAAGGAGATCCGCGGGCAGTAACGGCCGATTGCATATGGCGCACGCCACCATCAGCGACATCGCCTGGAGGGGATACGGCCTGCGCGATGGCGTGGTGAAGCAGCCTGAGCTGCTGCCCGCAGCGAAGGGGCGTCCGCCCGACATCTCCGGCGGATCGGAAACGCGCCATCGCGACGAGACGGATCTGACAGCGACGGAGACTGCGCCGGCTTAGCCCGTGTCGGGCCGGGTGCCGGGCCGGCATCGCATCGCCTGCCTCAGGGATGCGATACCGGCCGCGGCTTGCCACCCCCGGCAACGGATCGGGTGAAAGCCTCTACTGCGCCGCGAGCGGCGCTTCGTCCCACAGGTCGACGGGACGGACGGGCAGACTGATGCCCAGAATGGTGTCGATGTTGATGCCATCGGCGGCGAGCGGCAGCATGAGGTTTTCCACCTCGCGCCAGCCGTTGAATTCGAAATTGTCGTCTTCCACCGGCACGGGGCCGCGGCGCCAGGTGGCCATGCCGTCGCGCACGGTGGTGATCAGGCGGGTGCGGTTGGCGGCCCAGGCGAGCGGCCGCAACTCGTCATACCAGTCGTTGCCGATGGTGCGGCCGATGGCCCGGGCGAAGTCGCAGCCGGCCATGCGGTAGCGGAAGCGCCAGGGATTGCGCTGCACATCCAGCATCCACATCTGCGGCAGCAGTTCGGCCAGTTCGATGCGGTCGACATCCTGGCGCGACGGCAGATGCCCCTCGGCATTGCATTTGCGCATCCAGTAATACAGCAGCTCGCGGACCTGCGGATGCCAGTCGTTGCCGCGCTCGGCGGCGCGGACGACGCGCCAGCTGCCATCGGAAATGCGTGGCAGGTCGGACGAGGTGAGGACGCGGCGGGTCATGAGCATGGCGAGACCCTATAGGCTCGGCCCATCGCCGGCGCGTTACTTTCCGATTACGTTCCCGACTTCATCGACCCGCTGCCGATTGATTTATCGCAATGCCGGTTGTGGCGCGCCGTCGCAGATTGCCCGCGAGCCGGCACAGTCGCGGCCGGTGACCGGGACAGGCGATGCGTAAAATTCTGTTAGTTCTCTTGAGTGTTGCGGCTGCGGCCGGCGCTGGCTGGTGGTATCTGCAGCATCGCAATGCCGCGCTGCCACCGGGCTTTGCCGCCGGCAATGGCCGCATCGAGGCCAACGAGATCGACATCGCCACAAAATATGCCGCGCGGCTGCTGGAGCTGCGCGTCGATGAGGGCGATCTGGTGCAGGCCGGCCAGGTGATCGCCCTGCTCGATACCCGCGAACTTGCGGCCCAGCTTCGCTCGGCCGAGGCGGCGATCCTGCAGGCGCAGCAGCAGCGCGATCAGGTTCTGGCGGAAATTCGCCAGCGCCAGAGCGAACTGGCCCTGGCCGACAAGGAACTGCAGCGCAGCCTCGTGCTGCTCGGCAAGAATTTCGTCTCCGAACAGAAAGTGGATCAGCAGCGCAGCCTGCGTCGCACCGCAGAGGCGGCCGTCGCAGCGGCGGAAAGCCGGCGCGGCAGCGCCGAAGCCGCGATCCGTGTCACCGAGGCCGAAGCGGAGCGGATCCGCGACCTGCTGCAGGACGGCACGCTGACCGCGCCGAAGGCGGGCCGCATCCTGTTCCGGCTGGCCGAAGCCGGCGAGGTGCTGGCGGCCGGCGGCAAGGTGGCGACGCTGCTCGATCTCTCGGATGTCTACATGACCTTCTTCCTGCCCGCCGAGGCGGCGGGGCGCGCGGCGATCGGCGGCGAGGCGCGGCTGCTGCTGGATGCCGCGCCCGGCCGTGCGGTGCCGGCGCAGATCTCCTTCGTGGCGGCGCGCGCGCAGTTCACGCCCAAGCAGGTCGAGACGCGCAGCGAGCGCGAACGCATGATGTTCCGCATCAAGGCCCGCGTGCCGCCGGCGCTGGTGCGTCAGCATCTGGAGCAGGTGAAAACCGGCCTGACCGGCATGGCCTATGTGCGGCTCGACCCGCAGGCCGTCTGGCCGGCCTGGCTCGACTCCGATCTCACCGCCGCACAGCGCTGACGGCGCCGCGATGGCAGGCGGGTTGCAGATCGCCGGGCTGAGCCATCGCTACGGCAGGACCGTGGCGCTGGAGGATGTGAGTTTCGACCTTGCGCCGGGCGGCGCGCTGGCGCTGCTCGGGCCCGACAGCGTCGGCAAATCCACCCTGCTGGCGCTGGCGGCCGGCGCCAAGCGGCTGCAGCAGGGCCGTATTCTGGCGCTGGGTGCGGATTTCGCCGCGACGCGCCAGCGCGAGGCGGTGCAGCCGCGCATCGCCTATATGCCGCAGGGGCTGGGCCGCAATCTCTATCCCAATCTCACCGTGGCCGAGAATATCGGCTTCTTCGCGCGCCTGTTCGGCCTCGACAGCGCCGAACTGAAACGCCGCCTGCCCATCCTGCTGGACGCCACCGGGCTGACGCCCTTTGCCGGCCGGCCGATGCACAAACTGTCGGGCGGCATGAAGCAGAAGCTCGGCCTGTGCTGTGCGCTGGTGCACGATCCCGACCTGATGATCCTGGACGAGCCGACCACCGGCGTCGATCCGCTGTCGCGCCGGCAGTTCTGGGATCTGATCGACGCGATCCGGCAGCAGCGACCGCAGCTTTCCCTGCTGGTCGCCACCTCGACGATGGATGAGGCCGAGCGCTTTCCCGAAGTGATCATGCTGGATCGCGGCCGCATCCTGGCGCAGGGCAGCCCGGCCGATCTGAAACGCCAGAGCGGCCATGACAGCCTGGAGCAGGCCTTTATCCATCTGCTGCCGCCCGAGCGGCGCGGCGGGCTGGATGGCCAGCCGCCGCCGCCGGCCGCACTGGACGGTGCCTCGGAAGTGGTGATCGAGGCGCGCGGCCTGACGCGGCGCTTTGGCGATTTCACCGCCGTGGACCATGTCGATCTGGCGATCCGCCGCGGCGAGATTTTCGGCTTTCTCGGCTCGAATGGCTGCGGCAAGACCACGACGATGAAAATGCTGACCGGCCTGCTGCCGGCCTCGGAAGGCGAGGGTTTCCTGTTCGGCCGGCCGGTGGCGGCTGGCGATTTCGATCTGCGCCGGCGTATCGGCTACATGGCGCAGAGCTTCTCGCTCTATGGCGAACTGACGCTGCGGCAGAATCTGACGCTGCATGCCGCGCTGTATGGCCTGGACGATGCGAAGGCGAAGGCGCGCAGCCGCCTGCTGGCCGACTATTTCGATCTCACGCCGCATCTCGACACGGTGGCCGAGATGCTGCCGGCGGGCCTGCGCCAGCGCCTGTCGCTCGCCGTCGCCATCATCCATGAGCCGGAGATCCTGATCCTCGACGAACCGACCTCGGGCGTCGATCCGGTGGCGCGCGAAGGCTTCTGGCGCGAACTGGTGCGGCTGTCGCGCGAGCAGGGCGTCACGATCTTCATCTCGACGCATTACATGGCGGAAGCGCTGCGCTGCGACCGCATCGCCTTCATGCATGCCGGCCGCGTGCTGGCCACCGGCACGCCGGCCGAATTGCAGGCCGCGCGCGGGGCGGCCACGCTGGAAGAGGCTTTCATCGCCTATATGGAGCAGGGCGGCCGCGCCGTCGCGCCGGCAACGGCCGCCATCGCAGCCGCCACCGCGCCTGCGCAGGGCACGGCGACCGCCAGCGCGGCACGCGGCTGGTTCTCGCCGCGGCGGTTCCGCGCCTATGCCTGGCGCGAAAGCATCGAACTGCTGCGCGACCCGATCCGGCTGGCTTTCGCGCTGTTCGGCACGGCGATGCTGATGCTGCTGTTCGGCTACGGCATCACCTTCGATGTCGACCGGGTCGGTTTCGCAGCGCTGGATCACGACCGGACGCCGGAAAGCCGCGCCTATCTCGAGGCCTATTCCGGCTCGACCTATTTCGAACGCGGTGCGGATGCCGGCGATGGCCCTGCGCTGCTGCAGCGGCTGCGCGCCAACAGCGTGGCGCTCGCCATCGAAATCCCGCCCGATTTCGGCGCCGATCTGCGGCGCGGCCGGCCGACGGAAGTTTCGGTCTGGGTCGACGGCGGCATGCCGTTCCGCGCCGAGACGATCACCGGCTATGTCGAGGGCGCCCATGCCGGCTTTCTGGCCGAGGTGGCGCAGCAGCAGGGCGCGACGGTGACGCCGGCGGCGAGTCTGGCCATGCGCTTCCGCTACAACCAGGCCTTCCGTAGCCTCGACGCCATGGTGCCGGCGCTGTTCGCCATCATGCTGATGCTGATCCCCGCCATCCTGGCGACGCTGGGCGTGGTGGCGGAACGCGAACGCGGCTCGATCACCAATCTTTACGTGACGCCGGTGCGCAAGCTGGAATTCCTGCTCGGCAAGCAGCTGCCCTATGTGGCGCTCGCCTATGTGAATGTGCTGCTGCTGACCGCCATGGCGCTTTTCGTCTTCGGCGTGCCGCTGAAAGGCAGCCTGCTCGGCCTGCTGCTCGGCAGCCTGCTTTACGTGCTGGCCAGCACCGGCATCGGCCTGCTGACCTCCTGCTTCACGCGCAGCCAGGTCGCCGCCCTGTTCGGCACCGCAGTGCTGACCATCATGCCGACGGTGCATTTCGGCGGCCTGACGCAGCCGGTCTCGACCCTGGAGGGCGGCGCGCGGCTGATCGGCGCATTGTTCCCGGCCACCTATTTCCTGCGCACCAGCGTCGGCGCCTTCACCAAGGGGCTGGGCTTCGCCGACCTGCTGCCCTTCCTCGCCGCCACCGCCGCCTTCTGGCCGGTGCTGCTGGCGCTGGCCTGGCTGTTTCTGCGCAAGCAGGAGGTCTGACCATGCCGCGCCTGCGCACCATCCTGCGGCTCTGCGGCAAGGAAATCACCAGCCTGCTGCGCGATCGCGTGCTGTTCGTCTTCATGCTCTATGCCTGCACGCTGATGGTCTATGCGCAGGCCACCGGCACCTCGCATGACCTGGTGCGCGCCTCGATCGGCATCGTGGACGAGGACCGGTCGACGCTGTCGCATCGCATCGCCGACGCCTTCCAGCCGCCGCGCTTCCAGCGCCCGGTGGCGCTCGCCCCGGATGCGGTGGACCGCGCCATGGACCAGGCGCGCTTCACCTTCGTGCTCGACATCCCGCCGGATTTCCAGGCCGATCTGCTGGCCGGCCGCAAGCCGGAGATCCAGCTGCTGATCGATGCCACGGCGATGATGCAGGCCGGCATCGGCGGCAACTACATCCAGGCCATCGTCAGCGACGAGATCGGCCGCTTCCTGCGCCGCGATGCTGCCGCGGCCGCCCCGGCGGTGGAGCTGAAACTGCGCGTCGCCTTCAACCAGACGCTGGAATCGACCTGGTTCACCGGCGCGATGGCCTTGCTGCAGGTGATCAACATGCTGGCCATCCTGCTGACCGGCGCCGCCCTGATGCGCGAGCGCGAGCATGGCACGCTGGAGCATCTGCTGGTCATGCCGGTGCAGGCTGGCGAGATCATGCTGTCCAAGATCATCGCCAATGGCGGCGTGATCCTCGTCATGTCGCTGCTGTCGCTCTACGCGATCCTGCAGGGCATCCTTGGCCTGCGCGTCGCCGGCTCGCTGCTGCTGTTCTATTTCGCCACCGCGGTCTATCTGTTCTTCGCCGCGGCGCTGGGGATTTTCCTCGCCACCTTGGCGCGGTCGATGGCGCAGTTCGCGCTGCTGTTCATCCTGGTGCAGATGCCGATGCAGCTGCTGTCCGGCGCGCTGACGCCGCTGGAGGCCATGCCGGACTGGCTGCAGACCGCCGTGCAGCTGCTGCCGACCAAGCATTACGTGGCGCTGACCCAGGCGATCCTGACGCGCGGCGCCGGACTGGAAACCGTCTGGCCCGAACTGCTGGCGATCCTGGCGATGGGCGCGGCGGCCTTCGCCTTCGCTCTGCTGCGCTTCCGCGTCTTCCTCAGCCAGCAGCAGTGATCAGGCCTGCGGCAGCGCCAGCCAGTGCAGGCTGAACAGGCTGTCGGCGTCGGTCCACATCGCGGCCGGACGGAAACCGGCCTTTTCCGCCAGCAGGCGGAAGCGGGCCGGCGTGTATTTGCAGGAATTCTCGGTGTGGATCGACTCGCCCGCTGCAAACGCGTAGCGCTGGTCGCAGACATGCACCGTCTGCGCCTTGCTGCTGACCAGGTGCATTTCGATCCGCTGCGGTCCGGGATTGTAAAAGGCATAGTGGTCGAAGGAATCGAGATCGAAATCGGCGTTCAGTTCGCGATTGATCCGCTGCAGCAGGTTGAGATTGAAGGCGGCGGTCACGCCGGCGGAATCGTTGTAGGCCGCATGCAGGATGGCGGGATCCTTCACCATGTCGACGCCGATCAGCAGGCCGGCCCCCGCACTTCCGCCTGTGCGCAGCATGGCGGCGGCATTGCGCAGGAAGCCCAGCGCTTCATCGGGCGTGAAATTGCCGATGGTGGAACCCGGGAAGAATCCCACGCGGGCGCGCGCCTGCGGCAGCGGGGCCGGCAGCGGCAGCTGTTTCGTGAAATCGCCCGCCACGACTCGGATGGCGAGATCGGGATAGGCGTGGCGCAGCGGCGCCACCGCTTCCGACAGATGCGGGCCGGAAATGTCGATCGGCAGATAGCCGGCCGGGCGGTCCAGCGCATCGAGCAGCAGCCGGACCTTCTCGGCGGCGCCGGCGCCGAATTCCACCACTTCCACATCCGGGCCGATGATGGCGGCGATCTCGCGCGCATGATCGCGCAGGATCTTCTTCTCCGTGCGGGTCGGATAATATTCCGGCAGGCGGCAGATCTGCTCGAAGAGTTCCGAGCCGGTGCGGTCGTAGAAATACTTGGCCGGCAGGGTTTTCACGGCGGCGCTCAGGCCGGTCTGCACATCGCGGCTGAAATCGCTGGGACGATGCGGACCGGGGCGCTCCTCGCGCCGCAGGGAAACGACGGTGTTCATGCATCCTCCGCGAGACGGATACCGGAAAACTGCCAGCGCGCGGCCGGCGGGAAGAAATTGCGGTAGCTGGCGCGGACATGGCCCGGCGGCGTGGCACAGGAGCCGCCGCGCAGCACGATCTGGCTGCACATGAATTTGCCGTTGTATTCGCCGATGGCGCCGGCGGCCGGTTTGAAGCCCGGATAGGGGTCGTAGCCCGAGCGCGTCCATTCCCAGACTTCGCCGAACATCTGCAGCCGGCCGGGCGGCGCGCTGGCCGGGCGCGGATGCGGATGCGCGCGATCCAGGAAACCGCCGCGGGCCTCGCAGCGGCCGCTCTGCGCCGCATGCTCCCATTCGGCTTCGGTGGGCAGACGCTTGCCGGCCCAGGCGGCAAAGGCGGCCGCCTCGTAGAAGGAGACATGGCAGACCGGCTCGGCCGGATCGAGGGCGCGTTTGCCGTTCAGCGTGAAGATCTGCCAGGCACCTTCGCGCTTTGTATCCTGCGACCAGTAGAGCGGCGCCTGCCAGCCCTCGCGCTGCACGATGGCCCAGCCGTCGGAGAGCCAGAGATCAGGCTGACGGTAGCCGCCGTCTTCCATGAACAGCAGATACTCGCCGCAGGTGATCGGCCGCGTGGCGATGCGATAGGGATTGAGCAGCACGCGATGGCGCGGGCCTTCGTTGTCGAAGGCGAAGCCATGGCCGTCATGGCCGATCTCGACGATGCCGCCGGCGAAGCTGGTGAAATCGAGCGGCGGCGGCATGTCGCGCGCGAACCCCTGCGCCGGCTGGTATGCCAGTGAGACCGGATTGCGCGAGAAGGCGTGTTTGATATCGGTGAGGATCAGTTCCTGGTGCTGCTGCTCATGCGCCAGGCCGAGCGCCAGCAGCGGCGCAATCTGCGACAGCTGGTCGTCGTCGATGCGGGCGATCAGCTCTTCCATCGCGGCATCGACATAGCGGCGATACTGCGTGACGGTGTCGGCGGTGGGACGGCTCAGGATGCCGCGTTCGGGCCGCGGATGCCGCTCGCCGACCGCCTCGTAATAGGAATTGAACAGGTAGTTGAAGTGTTCGTCGAACACGCAGTAGCCGGGCTGATGCGGCTGCAGCAGGAAGGTTTCGAAAAACCAGCTGGTATGCGCGCGATGCCATTTCGCCGGGCTGGCATCGTCCATCGACTGCAGCATCTGGTCTTCCGGCGTCAGCGGCTCGACCAGTTTTTCGGTCAGCTGCCGCACGGTGCGATAACCGTCCAGCAGGGCGGCGCGCGCCGACTGGCTGTGCGCGGTACCGGCGGCGGCACGCGGCGCCATGGTCAGTGTCACCGTGCGCAGCGGCGGTTCGGACAGGCCATCGGCGTCGTAGATCGCGGCGGCATCGGCCTCCGCGCCTGTCAGGCCGCGCTGGCCGAGATCTTCGGGGCCGATCTCCTCAAAGACATTTGGTAGTCCGCTCATCTTCGTGGATCTCCCCGTTACTCCGCGCATGGCAATAGTTAACGCCAGCGCCGGACCGTGGTTCCGGTTTTTGCGCCCCCGCCGTCCTCGCCAGATTGGGCCGACCGGCGCGGCAATCCAGTGCCGATCCATCACCGAAGCGTGACTGCTGCCGGAATCTGGCAGAGGCGAGGCAGCTATTTCTTCACGTGGCTGTCGATCATCCGCGCGGCGGCATCGACCAGCACGCGCGCCGGGCCGCCGCCGGCATGGAAGATCTGCCCCGTCACGAAGGCGCCCTCGATCAGCAGCATGAGACTGTCGCCGAGCTGTTTCGGATCGTCGGCGCCCATATCGGCGGCGAGTTCGGCCAGCCGCAGCCGCAGCTTGCGCTTGTGATCCTCCGACACCTTGCGGGCCGGATGATGGTCGTCGGGATATTCGACGGCGGTGTTCGACAGGCCGCAGCCGCGGTAGTTCGCGGCACTGGAGCGGTCGCCGAGATTCTGCAGGAAATCCATCAGGCCGGCGCGCGGATCGTCGCGCCCTGCCGCATCCAGCCGCGCCTCGAAACGCTGCCAGAATTCGGCGTCGTAGTCGCGCAGGTAGGCGGCGGCCAGTTCGTCCTTCGACGGGAAGGCACGGTACAGGCTCGGCTTGGTGACGCCGGCCTTGGTGACGATCTCGTCGACGCCGACGGCGCGGATGCCCTCGGCATAGAACAGCTGGCGGGCGGTGTGACGGATCTTGTCGGCGGCACGCGGCTGGCCGGTCTGGGCATGGACGGGCAGCGTTGTCCGACTACCGAACGGATGTGCGGTATCGGAGGGGGCGGCGTCGCGGGCCGGGATGTCCTGGTTTTTGCGGGCCATGACGGCGGGGTCCAGATCGGGCTTGACAATGTTACCGACCGGTACGTATGTAAAAGCCTCATTTAACGTACCGGTCAGTCACATGAACATAGCACGCCCCGCCCGTCTTGGCCAGAACTATGCGTTCCTGGTCGTCGCCGTGATTTTCCTCTGCCTGCTGGCGGCGGCGGGGCTGCGCTCCACCCCCAGCGTGCTGCTGGTGCCGTGGGAAAAGTCCTTCGGCTGGAGCCGCGACACCACTTCGCTGGCCGCCGCGATCGGCATTTTCCTCTACGGCCTGGTCGGGCCGTTTGCCGCCGCCCTGATGCAGAGTTTCGGCATCCGCCGCACGCTGCTCTGTGCGCTGGTGCTGATGTCGGGCGCCACCATGCTCTCCACCCTGATGAGCGAGGCCTGGCACCTGATCGCCACCTGGGGCGTGCTGACCGGCTTAGGGTCCGGCGCCATCGCGCTGGTGATGGGCGCCACCGTGGCCAACCGCTGGTTCGCCACCAATCGCGGTCTGGTCATGGGTCTGCTGACCGCCAGCACCGCGACCGGCACACTGATCTTCATTCCGCTGCTGTCCATGCTGTCGGAGATCGGTGGCTGGGAAACCGTGACCTGGACAGTTGCTCTGGCCGCCGCTGCACTGATCCCGCTGGTCTGGTGGCTGCTGCCGGAGCGGCCGAGCGATATGGGCCTGATCCCCTATGGCGCCACCGAAGCCGCGCAACCTGCAACCGCGCCGGCGCAGAACCCGCTGGTCTTCGCCGTGGCAGCATTGGGCCGCGCCTCGAAGAAAGCCGACTTCTGGTTCCTGTTCGCCACTTTCTGGATCTGCGGCTTCACCACCAACGGCCTGGTCGGCACGCATCTGCTGTCGTTCTGCGGCGATATGGGCCTGGCCGTCACGACAGCCGCCGGCGTGCTGGCACTGATGGGTTTCTTCGACCTGTTCGGCACGACGGCGTCGGGCTGGCTTACCGACCGCTACGATCCGCGTAAATTACTGTTCATGTATTACGGCCTGCGCGGTCTCTCGCTGGTCTATCTGCCCTATACCGATTTCTCGCTGGTCAGCCTGTCGGTCTTCGCGGTCTTCTACGGACTCGACTGGATCGCCACCGTGCCGCCGACCGTGCGGCTCGCCACCGAAGCCTTCGGCGAGCGCGATGCGCCGGTGGTGTTCGGCTGGATCGCGGCGGGGCATCAGCTCGGCGCGGCCTCTGCCGCCTTCTTCGCCGGCTGGATGCGCGTGCAGCAGGGCGACTACCTGCAGGCCTTCATCATTGCCGGCGTGACGGCGGTGATCGCCGCCGGCCTGTCGCTGCTGATCCGGGGCCGGAAGGGGCAACAGCCGCTGGCGGCGGCGTGACCTAAGGGGCGATCAGGCGCAGGCTGGGAAAATAGCGCGCATACCTGGTCCGGTCGCGCGTCAGCAGACCCGCCTGCGCCACCGCGGCGTGGGCGCCAATGAAAAAGTCCGGCAGGACTCCGGACTTGGTGCCGCCGGTCCGGCGGTAATTCTGGAAGGCCTTGCCGGCCAGAAACAGCGCGGACCGCGGCATTGATTCCAGGGCGATGCTCGCCGTATCGAGCATGGCATCGAGATCCTCGATGCGCTGATATCCGACGGAGAGTTCGGCGTAGATCACCGGATTGATCACCAGCCGGTCCTGCAGACTGGCCGCTTCGAGCTGCTGCTGCGACCAGGCCGCCCAGGTCGGATCGTCCGTGACGAGGTCAAGCAGGATATTGGTATCGACCAGGATCAAGGTTCAGTCAGCTCCCGGATCAGCCGCGGGTCAGCGCCATGATCTGGTCGGTGCTCAGCTTGGCCTTGTTGCTGCCGCGCAGCTTGGCGAAGGCGCTGCGTTGCGGCTTGCCGGCCGCCTTCACAGTGACGCGTCCATCCTGCGTGAGTTCGAACTCCACACGGTTGCCGGGTTTCAATCCGAGACGGTCTCGCACCGGCTTGGGGATCGTGACCTGGCCCTTGCTGGTCAAAGTCGTCGCCATGATGCACCTGTCGTAATACCGCTGTTTTTGATAGTATTACTTTATCAGCTGTGCCGGTGCCGGCAAGCAGAACTCAGCGGTTACTGGCGGCGGTGTAAGAAAACTTTCGTCGTCCCCGCGAAAGCGGGGATCCAGTCTATCGCCCGGACTGGGTTCCCGCTTTCGCGGGAACGACGACCAGAGAGTCACACCGCCCGCGTCGCCCTGAGCGACGACGCCAGTTCCGCCGGCGTCGTCACCGGCAGGCCGCAGGTGGGCCCGAGGCAGACGTAAGCCGTCGGTTTGCCGTCGATCTGCGTCTTGCCGCTGGCCGGATGCGTCTCCGGCAGCGCCGCATCGGGCGCCGACACCAGCAGCACGCGGTTCGGCACCGAGACCTTGTAGGCGGCGGCCACCAGCGCATCGGTGGCGGCGTCGCCGCGGCGGCCGATGATCGCCACCTGCACGGCATTCAGCAGCAGGTCGACGCCGTTGAGGAAGCTGCCCATCGGGAAGAA
>JAEYSS010000084.1 GCA_023434425.1 Pseudomonadota bacterium
GAGCGTCAAGGTGATATTTGGTCACCTCGAACAGGCGGAAGGAATTGATCGGATCCCAGGGGAAGACCGCGCCGTCAATCACGCCGCGCTGCAGGTTTTCATACACCTCGCCCGGCGGAAGGCCGACCGGCGTGGCACCCAGCTGCTGCAGCATGGCGTTGATCTGCGGGCTCGGCGAACGTATGCGCAGCCCCTTCAGGTCGTCCATCGTCTTGACCTGTTTGTCGCGTGTATGAATCAGGCCGGCGTTATGCGCATGCAGACCCAGAACCTTCACCGTATCGGGGAACTCCCCGGCGAAATGCTTGGGATACATCTCCCAGAGCGTGCGGCTGGCGGCATTAGCCGTCTCGACCAGGAAGGGAAATTCTATAATGCCCATGCGGTTGAAGCGGCCGGCGGGCACGCCGCGCAGACCATGTGCGATATCAACCACGCCACTGGTCGCCTGCTCCAGCTGACGTGCCGGATTGCCAAAGGCGCTGCCGGCCGGGAAAACCGTCAGCTTCACCTTGCCGTTGGTGCGCTTCGCCAGTTCCTCGCCCCAGGGCACGAACCAGTCCCGGTGCATGCCATGGCCGGGGGGCAGAAAGTGGCTCAGCTTCAGTTCGATCTCTTGCGCCCCCACCGGCAATGCTGCAGTTGCGAAGAGCGAAACAGCAAATGCAGCGGGCGCCCATTTAGCGATCAGGCGGGTCAGTTTGGCTGGCACGATGCGTCCTCCCAGACGATGGTGGATGGCTTTTTTTGCCTTGCGTGGAGGTTAGTTGCAGTTGTAACTAAGGTCAAGACAACCCGCACCGAGCGAGCTTTCGGAGTTTTCGGTTACCAGCTGAATACGTAGACGGCCCATAGGCTTGCTCCTATTGTGCCCCGGCAGAAACGGTGGGTGGGTCCGCCGCAGAAACGAAGGATTGCTGTCTTGGCGCGTCTGGTCACAGTTGCTGGCCTCGCATTGGTTCTGGGCATTCTCATCGGCATCGGTGCAGTCTCGCTTGACCGCGCGACGCAGTCTCCTGAAGCGCGCGCGATCAAGGAGCCCGAGGCCGCGCAGACGGCCAACCCCGCGGTCGTCGAGGCGCCAGGCACTCGCATCACCCTACGCATGGCCAGCGCGGCGCCCACGTCTGCACCGCAAATCGGCACGATGGCAGTGACGACGGTCGGGAAACTGCAAACCGCTTCCGACGGGAATATCGACATCAAGCTGTTTGAGCCCAATGTACTGGCGCCGAACGCCGAGCTATTCGACAAGGTGTCGAGCGGCGAGATCGATGCCGTGTGGTCGTCGCCGAATTTCTTCGTGCAGCGCGATTCCGTGCTGTGGCTGTTTTCCACCGTGCCGTTCGGCCCTTCGGCGAGCGAATATCTTGCCTGGCTGGCCTATGGCGGCGGCCAGGAACTGATGGACGCCACCTTCTCGCGCTTTAACATCAAGCCGATTGTCTGCACCGTGCTGCCGCCCGAGTCAGGCGGCTGGTTCCGCCGGGAGGTCAATACCGTAGAAGACCTCAAGGGCCTGCGGATGCGCTTCATGGGCATCGGTGCCAAGGTGATCAGCCGGTTGGGCGTCGAGACCGTGGCCCTGAATGGCGGCGACACCTTCCACGCGCTGCAGAGCGGCCATATTGATGCGGCTGAATTCTCCCTGCCCTTCGTCGATGTCCGCTACGGCTTCGAGAAGGCCGCCAACCATTACTACTTCCCCGGCTGGCACCAGCAGAGTTCGCTGATCACCATGTTGATCAACATGAAGGTTTGGGACGGCATGAGCGACGCACAGCGCGCCATGATCAGCAATGCCTGCGGCGACAATATCCGCGAAAGCCTGGCTGAAGGCGAAGTGCAGCAGATTCAGGCGCTGCAGGAAATCCGCCAGCGCGGCGTCAAGGTGCACACCCTGCCCAAGCCGGTGATGGATGCGCTGAAAGCCTCATGGATTCAGGTGGTGAAGGAAGAAAGCGCTGCCAACCCGGAATTCAAGAAGGTGTGGGAGTCCTTCCACGGCTTTCGCAAATCCTACGCCGAATGGCGTGGACTAGGCTACTTGCCCTGACCCGCCTCAGGCAGCGAGTGAGCGACGCAGCTGACGCAGGCGCCGCTCGACCGAAATATCGACCGAAGCGGTAACTTCCAGACTGCGATCTTCCAGGGCATCGCCGCGCGGATTGGCCCGGCCGCGCGCCTCCACTGCATCGTCACGCCGGCGGATCAGGTCGATGATCTCCGGCTGGAACAGGCGCAGCAGGCCATTGAGCCAGCGGTTTACATTGGGCGATGGCCAGGCATGGCGCAGCTCAAAGCGCTCCAGCATGCCGATCACGTCGCGCGCGGCAAACCAGGTCTCGTCGGTAACCCAGCGATTGACGGTGAAAAGCCTGATCGGCTGGCCGTAATGGTCCATGGCCACGCCAACGATATGGGCAAGCGCCCTTTCGCCACGCGGCCAGTGTTCGCCCACCTTGTGCTTCGGCGAGCAGCGGCCGACACCGGTCTTCACATACTTCGCCGGCTCGAATTGCTCGCCGAGGAATTGCGGTCGCTGAAAGATATGAAAGTGGCCATGCTCACGGCCATCGTTCCGATGGGCATGATAATAATACTGCGCGCCCGTCTGCGGATCGAAAACGTCGCCGGCAGGATAATGCTGCTGCTCGAAGAAATCCTCCTCGCCGCGCAGCAATTCGGCCACCAGATTGCTGCGCTTGGCCGCCAGATCCTGCTGGATCTTCAGCACTTCGCCGGCCGCTGCCAACATCGCCTGCAGCCGGACCGTACCCGGATTGGCCATCATATTCATCTGAACCGCTCTCCTGCACTCACGCGGGGCAGTTAAGCAGCCGCTCTGTTAAGCGGTGGTAAATGCGACAAGCCGCCACTGTTGATCATGCGAGTCGCTGTGCTATTTTCCCGGCAGGCCACCTTTCCGGTCTGATCCGAATCGTAATTCGACCAGCCAGACGCATAAAACCGTCGCTTCAAGGAGTTCCCAGATGTCGCGAGTCGTCTTTTCCGCCCTCGCCCTGCTGTCCCTGAGCTTGGCCGTCGGCAGTGCGCATGCCGCCGGCAACCCGGATGACGGCAAGAAGGCTTTTGCCAAATGCCGCGCCTGCCACCAGCTGGAGGCAGGCAAGCACGCCGTCGGCCCGTCGCTGAAGGGCCTGTTCGGCCGCAAGGCCGGGACCGCCGAGGGCTTCAAGTATTCCGATGCGATGAAGAATTCCGGCGTCACCTGGAATGACGAAACCATCGCCAAATACCTCGCCGACCCGAAGGGCTATATCAAGGGCAACAAGATGGTGTTCCCGGGCATCAAGAAGGAAAGCGAGATCGCCGACCTGATCGCCTACCTCAAGGACGCCACCAAGTAATTGCCACGCCGGGGATGCGCGCCGCCGGACCAGCCGCGGCGCGCCTCTTTCTCCATCCCGCCCGGTTGGCTAAGGTCACCGGGCAGAGATGGAGGATACGATGCCCGTGCATGGACCAGACGTGGTGCTGAACAATCCCGCCTATATCCACGAGACGGCGCAGATTTACGGCAAGGTGCGGCTGGAAGAAGGCAGCTCGGTCTGGATCAACGTGGCCGCCCGCGCCGAGAATTACGAGATCGTCGTTGGCGCCTATACCAACATCCAGGATTTCTCGATGCTGCACGTGGGCAGCCAGACCGGCACTTACGTAGGTGCGCACTGCTCGGTCACGCATCACTGCACGATTCACGGCTGCACGATCGGCGACAACTGCCTGATCGGCATCGGCTCCACCATCATGGATGGTTGCGTGATCGGCAACAACTGCATCATCGGCGGTCATACCTTCCTGAAGGAAGGCACCGTGATCCCCGATAATTCGGTGGTGGTGGGCAGCCCGGGCAAGGTGATCAAGACGCAGAACAACTATGTGCGCTGCCGGCTGAACGCCTATCTCTATTATCGCAATGCCCTGGCCTACAGGCAGGGCCAGTATCGCGACTGGGACGCCCCGGACATGGCCAAAGCCGTCGGTGCGGAAATCGCCCGCCTGACCGAGGAACTGAAGGCCCTGGAGGCGGCAGGCAAGGCCTGAGCCTGCCCCGGGCCCTCGGCGGCCCACCCCAGCCCATTTGGTCCGAATTCTGCCGCTTTTGCCGCGCAGGAATCCCGCCATGACGCCGTATAGGGGTATTGAGACCAATCACGTGCAGGACATCACCGTATGTTCGCCTCACTTACCCTGCCCCGTCTGGACACTCATCCGGTCAGCGGCAGCATGAGCGACGTCGATACCGCCCTGATGCATCGTGTCGCCAGCGGCGACCATGCAGCCTATCGCCTGCTGGTCGACAAATACCTGCGCCATGCCGTCACTGTGGCGTATCGCGTGCTGTACAACCGCGGCGATGCCGAAGAAGTGGCGCAGGATGCCTTCCTGCGAGTCTGGCAGCATGCCGCGCGCTGGCGCGCCGATGGCGGCGCGAGCTTCAAGACCTGGCTCAACCGCGTGGTGGTCAACCTGTGCATCGACCGCAAACGCAAGCCGGGCATGGCGGCGCTGGACGACCAGCCGGAGATCATCGACCAGGATCGTGCCACGCCATTCGAAGACCGGCTCGCCGGCGAAACCAGCGACCACGTCGCGTTCGCATTGCAAAAACTTCCCGAACGCCAGCGCGCTGCCATCCTGCTCTGCTTCTGGGAAGGCGAGAGCAATATCGATGCCGCCAGGGCACTGAATATCACCGTCGGTGCACTTGAATCCCTGCTGATCCGTGCCAAGCGCTCCCTGCGCGACGATCTGCGCGCCGCGCTGGGCCCGAAGGAGTGAGCGCCATGAACATGGACCGTTTTATCGATCTGCTCGATGCCTATGGCGCCGACCTGGATCGCTGGCCGCAACATGAACAGGCCGCCGCGACGGCAATGCTGGCCGCCCGGTCCGATGCCCGCGAGGCCCAGCGTCGCGCCGCCGCGGTAGACGCTTTGCTGCTGCGCACCGCCCTGCCCGAAATCGAGCCGAGCGAAGCACTGCGCCAGCGCGTACTGAGCCAGGTGGCCACCCTGCCGGCGGCGCTTGCCGCACCGGCCACAGACTGGCGGGCCCAGGTGATCGAAGCGCTGGCGTTGCTGTTTCCCACCGGTCGCCGCCTGCCGCAATTTGCCGCTTTTGCAGTGGCGCTGGCCATCGGCGTGAGCGCCGGCTTCGCCAATATCGGCCTTGATGCGCAGGATACCGATCTCGTCACCGTGCAGATTGCATCCGCCACACCGTTCCTGAGTGAGGACTGACGCTATGTCCGCCCCCGTCACACCGCCCCCCCCGGTCAAATCGAAGATAAACCGCTGGCTTGCCATTGCGCTGATCGCTTCGGTGGCAATCAACCTGGGTTTCGCCGGTTTCGGCGCCGCCCGTTTCATCAAATACCGCGAATTTGCCGAGCGCCGCGGCTGGCAGATCGAGGACCAGGTGGCGCGCCGCCTGCCCGACAATGCCGCCCAGGCTTTCCGCCAGGCCTTCGAGGAAAGCCGCAAGGGCGGCAACATCTCGCACCACCAGATGCGGCGCGACCTTTCGCTGGCGCTGGGAGCCGAGCCCTACGACCACAACCGCCTGGCCGCAGTGCTGGACGAACACCGTCGCCGGCTTGACCAGCTTCAGGCCGGCATGCAGGCGGGAATGCTGGCGGCAGCCGATGCCATGACGCCGGAGCAGCGCCGGGAATTCGCCGACCGCATGCTGCGCCACGGTCCCAAGCATATGCGGGGCGAGATGCCGCCCCCTCCCCCACGGGACTGAGACCAGACCGAACCATTGACGACCAGCCTGCACCGCTTGTTTCAGCGTGGCAGGCTGGTTAGCGTGGGCGCTCCCGAATGTCTTTCTGGGGTCATCCATGCTCAATGTCGTCATTACCGGTGGCGCCGGCTTTATCGGCCAGAAACTCGCAGCCGAGTTGCTCAAGCGCGGCAGCCTGATCGGGCCCAGCGGCAAACCGGAAGCGATTTCCAGTATCACACTGTTCGATGCCGTTGTGGCGCCCGGTCCGCGGGATGAACGCATTACGGCCGTGGCAGGCGACATCGGCGATCATGCCGATGTGCTGCGCCTGATCGGTCACAACACCCACTCGGTTTTCCATCTGGCGGCCATCGTCTCCGCCGGTGCTGAAGCTGATTTCGAGGGCGGCTACCGCGTCAATCTCGAAGGCACCCGCCATGTGCTGGAGGCCTGCCGCGCCATCACCACCCATACGCCCCGCATCGTCTTTGCGTCGTCGGTTGCCGTCTATGGCGGTGATGACCTGCCCAAGACCGTCACCGACCAGACCGCGCAGCGGCCGACCACGTCCTACGGGGTTCAGAAGCTGAGCGGCGAATTGCTGATCAACGATTACAGCCGCAAAGGCTTTGTCGATGGCCGCAGCATCCGGCTGCCCACCATCATGGTGCGACCGGGCAAGCCCAATAAGGCCGCCTCGACCTGGGCCAGTTCGATGATCCGCGAGCCGCTGTCGGGTGTGGATGCCATCTGCCCGGTGCGTCCCGACAGCCCGATGGCCTGCCTGTCGCCGCGCCATACCATTGACGCGTTCATTCGCGCGCATGACCTGCCGGCAGAAAAGTTCGGCAAGGATCGCGCCCTGCTGCTCTCCGGCATCCGTGTGACTGCAGGAGAAATGGCGGCCGCGGTGGAACGCGCCGCCCCGTCGCTGAAGGGCGCCAATCGCAAGGTCGGCGCCATCCACTGGACGCCAGATGCCGCGATCCAGAGGATTGTCGACGGCTGGCCGGGCGCCACAGCATCGGAACGCGCCACGGCAATGGGCTTCACCGTCGATGCCAGCATCGATGAAATCGTGCAGTCCTTCATCGCAGACGACCTCGATGCCCAGATCAAGAGTTTGCAGTCGTCCTGAACACTCCTTCTTTGTCGCGGCCGGGCTTGACCCGGCCACCCACGTCTTGCACCGTAGCCGTTAAAGAAAACTCGTGGATGCCCGGATCAAGTCCGGGCATGACACACTAGGTTATAAAGGTAATTCCCATGACCAAGCCCTCCCCCGAAGCCCTCGCGATGGTCAAGCAGCTGATCGAAATGCCGACGGTGAGCCGCGATTCCAATCTCGACCTGATCCACTGGATCCGCGACCACCTGAAATCGCTGGGCGTCGATGCCACGCTGGTTCACGATGCCACCGGCAAGAAGGCCAACCTCTATGCCACGCTCGGGCCGCAGGACAAGCCCGGCATCGTGCTGTCGGGCCATACCGACGTGGTGCCGATCGACGGCCAGGACTGGGACACCGATCCGTTCAGGATCACCGAGAAAGACGGCAAGCTGTTTGGTCGCGGCACATCGGACATGAAGAGCTTTGTCGCCGTGGCGCTCAGCTATGCGCCGAAATTCCTTGACGCCAAACTGGAAACCCCGATCCACTATGCCTTCACCTATGACGAAGAGGTCGGCTGTCTGGGCGCCAAGCGCCTGATCGAGGTGCTGCGCGAGATGCCGGTGAAACCCAGGGCCTGCATCGTGGGCGAACCGACCGAGATGCAGGTCATCGCCCAGCACAAAGGCAAGAAAAGCTGGCGCGTCGATGTGCGTGGCTTCGAATGCCATTCCTCGCTGACCCATCAGGGTGCCAATGCGGTGGAAGCCGCCGCCGAACTGATCGCCTTCATCAAGGGGCTGGCGCGCAGGAAGCGCGACCACGGTCCCTTCGACCCCGAATTCGCCCCGCCCTATACCTCTTTGCATACCGGCACGGTGAATGGCGGCACGGCATTGAACATCGTGCCAAAGGATTGCAGCTTCCTGTGGGAAATCCGCTACCTGCCGCAGGACGACGTGGACGCGCTTTATGCCGAGGTGGTGGCCTACGCCAGGAACAAGCTGGAGCCGGAACTGAAGGCTGTCGATCCGGCCTGCGGCTTCGCCTTCACACAGATCTCGGAATTCCCCGGCCTCTCAACCGACGACCGTGCCGGCGTGGTCGAACTGGCCAAGGCGCTGACCGGTGCGAACCGCGTGCAGAAAGTCGCCTTCGGCACCGAGGCCGGCCTGTTCTCCGAACTGGGCATTCCCACCATCGTCTGCGGCCCGGGCAATATCGAACAGGCGCACAAACCCAACGAGTTCATCGAACTCAGTCAGATCGGCCTGTGCGAGACCTTCATGGGGCGTCTGCTGCAGCGGGTGAAGGTGGGCGGCGGCGCGCTTCCGGCGTGACCGCGTGTAAATCCGCCCGAAGACGCCCATCAGGACACAGGATCGAGCGCCAGCTGCGACGCCACGTTCAGCAGCGCGGCGGTCTGCTCGGTCACGTCTTCCTCAGCGACCGCCTCGATCTGCGGCTGACTGGCCTGCTGCAGGGGTGCGGCCTGATGCAGGCCGCATCCAGGTAGCTGCGGCAATCCTTCGCGGGCCTGGCGGCAAAGCTGGTGAATGAAATCGAGCTTGGAAATTGCCGCGGGACTCAGCACGAAAGGGTAGAAATCCTGCTGCCCCATCGAGCGGTTCAGACTGTTCACCGCAAAGGTGACCGGCAGGAAAGCTTCGATCAGCTGTTCGACGGTCTCGGCATGATAGGGATCGAAATCGACGCGCACGCCGAGTTCTTCGCCGCGACTGATACGCGGCCTGACGCGCAGGCCAAAAGCGGCCGCGGTCTCCAGCGTATCGACGATGTGCATATAATGCGCCCAGGTTTCGGCAAAATCCTCCCAGGGATGCACTCCGGCATAGGCGCTGACATACCTCTCCTGCCAGCCTGCGGGCGGACCGGCCTCGTAGTGCTTTTTCAGCGCCTCGCTGTAATCCTGCCGTTCATCGCCGAAGAGGTTGCGAAAGGTCGCCATCGTCTCACTGTTATCGCCGGCGCGGCGGACCAGCCGCTCCCAATAGTAATGCCCGACCTCATGCCGGAAATGTCCAAGCAGCGTCCGATAGGGCTCATGCATCTGCACACGGATGCGTTCGCGCTCGGCGTCGTCGGCTTCCACCAGATTGATAGTGATCAGCCCGTTGTCATGTCCGGTGATGATGCGCGGCGCTTTCGGATCCGGCGGATCGGCAAGAAAGTCGAAGGCCAGCCCCTCCTCGGGATCCTCATCGCGGTTTTCATGCGGCAGGTCGAGGCGCAGTAGTCCATGGAACAGGCGATGCTTGGCACTTTCGATGCGGCGCCAGTTTACAGCATTGGCTGGAACTGACAGGTCCGGCACTGTGCGGTTATGCGCACAAGCCATGCAGTATGGCTCCGGATCGACTGCCGCCCCATTTGCTTCCGCCGGCACCAGCCAGTTGCAGGCATCATGTGCAGCATTGCAGCAAAAGCGATATGACCGTTCGGGTGCAGCCAGTGCCTGCCAGGCCTCAATACCATCGTTACGCTGCGCAGGTTCCAGGGCGCTGAGCACGCCGGCGTCGGGCAGGAAGCCGAGTCGGCGCCCGCAACTCTCACAGGTGGTGTTCTCGAAATACAACGGCTGGCCACAGGCCAGACATTCGAAGAGTTTCATGCGGATTGCCCGGCCCGTTGAATTTACCCCGGATTTCAGACGATCCAGCCCTGCTGTTAGTTCCGCACAAATTCCGGAACTTGGCAGCGCGCCGGCTGTTTTCCTTGGGAGCCAGCAAGGAGGCCAATCATGACTGCCAAGAGCGGCAAGAAGATCGACCGCGCTCCGCACAAGGAGCAGATCACGGAAGCGCGACGCGAGGATCGCGACGACATTGACAAGGAAGAAGAACTGGACGCGGCACTGCGCGACAGTTTTCCAGCCAGCGACCCGGTCGCACTAACCCAGCCGACCGCGTCCACGCCATCGCTGCGCAGCGAGGCCGGAGCGAAAACAGCCGATAAGGCGCGCGCGAAAATCCTGAAGAAGCACAGTCGCGTCAATCTGAGCGACGACAGCGAAGTGGAATACTGGACCGAGCGCCTCGGTGTGTCGGAAAACGAACTTCGCAAAGCGGTGCGCGAAGCCGGCTTCATTCCCGCCGACGTCGCCGACAAACTCGGCAAGACGCTCTAGTACCAGCGGGTCGCCTTCACCATCAGGCCGGTGGCAATGCCATAGACAATCATGGCGCCACCGGCCAGCGCGAACAGCGCCCAGACCGGCGCGGCGCTCGTCGTCAGCCACCAGCCGCCGAGCGCTACGATAATCAGCCTGATCGTGCCACCCAGAACGGGTCCGAGCACCTTGCCCGCACCCTGTGAGGCGAAATACAGGCAGAGCCCGAAGCCGAAGAACGGGAAGCCGAAACCGGCCGCGGTAAGATACTGCCGCGCCGCCGCGATCACCGCTTCGTCGCTGGTGAAGAGCCTCGACCACAGATCCGGCGCCAGCACAACGACCAGCCCGACGATCCCGAGCCCGGCGGCCGCCACGCTGCCCGCCGTCCAGGCAACTTTGCGCGCGCGCAGGATGTCTTTCGCGCCAATCGCCATGCCAACCATCGGCACGCTGGCGACACCGACCGAGAAGGCAATCGGCACCAGCAGGAATTCGAGTCGCGCGCCGATACCGTAACCGGCCAGCGCGATGGTGCCGAACCGCGCCACAAGACCGGTGAAGATCAGCACAGTAAGCACTGTCTGCAGCGACGACAGACTGGCCAGAGCACCGACGCGCAGGATGTCGGCAAACATCGTGCGGTCTACATGGAAACCGGCAAGGCTGAGTCGCAGTCGCGCATCGGGCCGACGCAGATGGAAGAAGAGATAGATCGTGCCGAGGCCGAAGGCGATCACCTGCCCCAAGCCAATACCGATGACGCCGAGTTGCGGCACCGGACCCAAACCGAGCCCCAGTATGCCGCCAATCGCGATCTGCAACGCCGCCGCAACCAGCGCCACGACGGACGGCGCATTCATATTGCCGGTGCCGCGCAACACGGACGACAGCGTGTTGAACAGC
>JAEYSS010000093.1 GCA_023434425.1 Pseudomonadota bacterium
GGCTGCAGTGGTAATCGGAGCGGGTGAATCTCCATTCACGAGGATCTGCCCCGGCCGACGTCGGACGGCCTGATGCCGAAGCGGCGCCGGAACATGGTGCTGAAATGCGACGAACTGCTGAAGCCGATGCGGTAGGCGATCTCGGTCAGCGAGCGGGCATTGTGATCCGAGCGCAGCAGCATGTCGTGGCCCAGTTCGATCCGGCGGTTCCAGACCCAGTTCGACACTGACTGGCCTTCCAGCCGGAATAGCGCATGCAGGTAGCGCAGCGAAATGCCGTTGCTCCTCGCGATCAGTTCCGGGCTTAAGCCCGGGTCGCAGAGATGATCCTCGATCCACGCCTTGACCGACCGCAGGCGCGCCTTTTGCACCACCTGTTCCGTCATCGGCTCGTCGCGATGCGCGGACTCGAAGGCCAGCGCCAGTACATCCATCAGCTCCTCGCCGAGGCGGGCCCGAATGCCTGTCTCCAGACCGGTTCCCTGGCTGGCGAGCATCGAGCAGAATTCGACGGCGATACGCCCCAGCCCGCCGCCGGTGCTCATTGTGGCCGCCAGCGGTGCCTGGCCATTGGCGAAGCGGCTGCCGAAGGCCTCGCGCGGAATCTCCAGATAATAGGAGCGCACCTTGCCCATGCATTGCAAATCATAGGGTTCGGACGCGCAGAAGAGGGCGCCCAGCCCAGCCGAGGTATGGAACGCGGCGCCGGACTGCAGCACGTTGATGCTGCCGATCTGGATGAACTGCACATAGTAGCAATCCTTGTCCAGCTTCGACAGATGGGACTTGTGCCGCGAGATATGCTGCTGCGACAGCAGGCAGTCTGTCAGCGCGACATTGCCGAACTGGGTTTCACGGATGAATCCGTCGTAGTTGTCCGGATCGTCGGCCTTGACGTTGACGTGAACGTAAACGTCGCAGATCGCGTCGCGCCAGGCGGCGTAGCGTTTGGCGCGATCCAGTGTATCGGTCGAGAATACCAGATCCATGATGTCCTCCCGCGCCGTCCAGTGGCTGCGGCCTACCGGGCTATGCCGGCGACTGCTTTCTTCTCGTTCAGACTTGAACGGCGGAACGTCCGCATTCTTTGCCATTCCAGGATGACGGGCAACAAGAAATCGCCTTTGCGCATCGTCAGTGCGCGGTCGTGCAAGTTTCTTGCGCGTATGGAAAAGAAGTGTCGCATCCGGGAGTGATAGGAAAGCCGCAGAAATGATTGGGAGGACAACAACACATGCTCCGCGCGGCCAATCTGACCCAGGAGCGCATCGTGCTGGTGCTGGCACTTGTCCTCACGGCAGCCTTCGCCATTTCCCTACCGGGTTTTCTGACATCCCAGAATCTCCTGGCACTTGTGCGCAGCGTCTCGGTTCTCGGAATACTCGGCGTGGCCATGGCCCTCGTGGTGATCGGGCGTGGCATCGATTTATCGCTGGTCGCCGTGATGGCGGTTTCGCTGGCCTGGACACTCAATCTTGTCACCAACGGCATGCCGCTGGGCGTCGCGCTGCTGCTGGGACTGGGCTTCTGCCTGCTGGCGGGGGTCATCACTGGGATTCTTGTGGCCTATGTAGAAATCCCGGCGATCTTTGCCACGCTGGCGATGGGCACCTTCATCTACGGCTTCGGCCGTTATTTCCTGATCACGCTGGATGTCGTCTATCTGCCGGATGCCGCGCGTTCGATCGTCTGGATCGGCAGTGGATCCTTCATGGGCATCCCGGTACCCGTACTGATCTTCGGCGGCGTCTGTCTGCTGGGCGCGCTATTCCTGCGCTATGTCAAATCTGGCCGCTATGTGCGCGCCATCGGCGACAACCTGCTGGCGGCACGCATCACCGGCATTCCGGTACGACCTGTCATCGTCATGCAGTATGTACTATCGGGCCTGATCGGTTTTGTGGCTGGCCTTGTCACCGCGACTTCGGTGGCCAGCATGAATATCCGGGTGGCCAATTCCACCTTTGTCTACGACGTCATCCTCGTCGTCGTGCTGGGCGGCATCGGCCTGTCGGGCGGCAAGGGCGGGGTGCGCAACGTCATCGTCGGCACGCTTCTGATTGGCGTTCTGATCAATGGCATGACGATCATGGATATCCAGTACACGGTCCAGAACGTCATCAAGAGCCTGATTCTTCTCGCGGCCATCGTCGCCGACACCATCATCAATCCCCGGGACGAGCAGACCGCGCAACAGGGCGACATCTGAAGATTTTACATAAGAAAACTCAACAGGAGGAAATCATGAAGATCATCACGGCCCTGCTGACGGCAGCCGCAATCATGTCGACCAGTTCCATTGCCACTGCACAGGGGATCGACGATCCGGCGCGGGCAGGGCATTACGCGGCCTTCAAGGGCAAGCGGGTGGTTTTTGTCCCGATTGCCATGGGCTTCGATCTCACTGAAGGATGGGCCGCCGGCATCCGCACCGCGCTTGAACCGCTTGGCGTGAAATTTGATATCCGCGACCCGAACTGGAGCACCGATGCCGGCGCGCAGGCAATCACCTCGCTGATCGCCGAGAAGCCAGATGCCATCGTGGTGCATAATCCCGATGTGCAGTCCTATGCCCGCCTGCTCAAGCGCGCCGAAGAAGCCGGGATCTACGTGATCCAGGTCAACATGCGCTCCAGCTATTCGACTGACGGATTCGCCGGCGCCGATTATGTCGGCATGGGCGAGCGGATCGCCAACCGCCTGATCGAGAAATGCAGCCCGGCCAATGGCGGTAACGGCAAGATCGCCATCATGCAGGGCGTGCTGACCGCAGCTGCCAGCGCCTATCAGATGAAGGGTTTGGACAATGTGCTGTCCAAGAATCCGCAGATGAAGATCGTTTCCAACCAGGCCGCCGACTGGGATGCCACCAAGGCGCGCAGCATCATGGCGACCGTGCTGCAGCAGCATCCCGATCTGTGCGGCGGCGTCGGCTTCTGGGACGTGATGGATGTCGGCACCGGTGCTGCGATCCGCGAATCCGGCAAGAAAGTGCACTGGATCACCCAGGGCGGCGGCAATCAGGCCGCCTGCGATAACCTGAACAAGGATGTCTACCAGGAGGTGGTGAGCTACGACGTGCCGGCCCAGGCGCGTGACATCGCCAACATCATCCAGTCTCTGTTCCAGAACAAGCCGAAGCCGGGCGCGACCAAGACCACGCTGTTCTCGCCGCTCACCTTCATCACCAAGGACAACATGAAGCCCGGCGCCTGCTGGAGCCTTGAGGCCAAGAAGTAGCGCGTGTCATTCCGGGGTTGGGCCGCAGGCCTGGCCCCGGAACCTGATTCCTTTCCCGGGTCCGCAGATGTCGATCACAGATACCATTGCCTACTGGCGCTACCGGCTGGTGCCAGACCATATCGTTGGCGAAATCCTCGCCAAAAGATGGATCGACAACGCGATCCCGTTTGCCATGCTCGTCGCCGTGCTGATCGGCTTCGGCACGGCCGTGCCGGATTTTCTCAGCCTCGGCAGCATGACCGCGCTGACGCGGCAGCTTGGCGAGTTCGGCATCGTGGTTATCGCCATGACCATCGTCATGCTGGCGGGCGGTATCGATCTCAGTGTCGGCTCGGTGCTGGCTCTGGCCAATATCACCGCGCTGGCGATGATGAACATCTTCGGTATGCCGGTCGGCGCGGCGCTGGTCATCACGCTGGCGGTCGGCGCCACGGTCGGTCTGGTGAATGGCTTGCTGATCGGCTATCTGCGCCTGCGCGCCTTTCTCACCACGCTGGTGACGCTGATCATCGTGCGTTCTGTTGTCGACATGCTGTTGCTGAAATATGCCGTGCAGATCTCGGCCGGTTTCCCCGATTCTTCCGTCTGGGATTTCATCGGCGACGGCAAGGTCGCCCAGGTGCCGTTCAGCTTCGCGCTGTTCCTCATCCTCGCCCTCTTCGTGCATGTGGTGCTCAGCCGCACCCGGCCGGGCTGGCATCTGATGGCTGTCGGCGGTTCGCGGCGCTCGGCGCACAATGTCGGCATTCATGTGCGGCGCACCGTCTGCCTGACCTATGTCGTGTCCGGCACGCTGGCGGCGCTGGCCGGCTTCCTGTTTGCCGCCCGCCTCGGCGGTGCCGGCTCGGATGTTGGCATCGGGCTGGAGATCACGGTTCTGACAGCCGCTGTCCTGGGCGGCAACAGCCTGGGCGGCGGCCGCGGTTCGGCGGCCAAGGCTGTGCTCGGCGCGATCACCGTAATGATCATCATCAACGGGCTGGTGCGTGTCGGCGCCGGCAGCGGCGCCAATTCGCTGATCCTCGGCCTGATCCTGCTGGCCGCTGTCGCCATCGACGTACGCTGGCTGAAGAACCGGCACAAGGTACTGGCCAAGGTCTATGTGTCGCCGGCCTTCCGCAGCCTGCCGGCCGCACCCGGCACCGAACGCGGCTCGTCCTCGCCTTACGCCCTGAATGACCGCTTGCGTGATGTGTCGCCGGTCGGCCTCAACCAGGTCGACGGGCCCGAAGACGTGATCCTCGATGAAAACGACCATATCTATGCGGGCACCCGCACCGGCGACATCGTGCGTTTCTTTGCGCCCGACTATACGCGGCAGGAAGTCTTCGCCCATGTCGGCGGCCGGCCGCTCGGCATGGCTTTTGCCCGCGACGGCGCACTGATCTGCTGTATCGGCGGCATGGGGCTCTATCGCATCGGCATGGATCGCCAGATCAGCAAACTGACCGACGAGACCAACCGCACGCCGTTTTCGATCATCGACGATGCGCGGCTGCGGCTCGCCGATGATCTCGACATCGCGCCGGACGGCCGGATTTTCTTCAGCGAAGCCACCATCCGCTACGAGATGCATGAATGGCCGGTCGACGGCCTGGAATCGCGCGGCAACGGTCGCATCATCTGCTACGACCCGCGCAACGACACGACACGCACGGTGCTGCGCAATCTGAATTTCCCAAACGGCATCTGCATGACCCATGACGGCGAATCTTTCCTGTTCGCCGAGACCTGGAACTGCAGCGTCAGCCGCTATTATTTCGCCGGCCCCAAGGCGGGTGCTGTCGAACCCGTGATTCCGGATTTGCCCGGGCATCCCGACAACATCAACCGCGCATCCGACGGCACCTACTGGCTCGCGCTGGTCGGCGTCCGTACGCCCAGCATGGACCTGGCGCTCAGGATGCCGGGCTTCCGACGACGTATGGCGCGCCGCGTGGCGCCGGATGAATGGCTGTTCCCCAATATCAACACCGGCTGCATCGTCCGCTTCGATGAAAGCGGCCGCATCCTCGATGTGCTGTGGGATCTCGGCGGCCAGAACCATCCGATGATCACCTCCATGCGGGAACATCGCGGGCATCTTTATATCGGCGGCATTTTCAACAACCGCATTGGCCGGCTGCCGCTGCCTGATGCCGATCCGCAGTGGACCGGGCCGCAGTCCTACTGGGGGGATGGAAAATGACTTTCTTCTTCACCCGGGCTTTGGATTCCTTCCTCGGTCGCGGTGACAGCGCAATCACGGTTCCGGCGCTGGACGGCGCATTGCGGCCAAACCGGCGACTCGACGATGCAGCGGAACGCATCACGGTCCACGCACCCGGCGGACTTGCTGTGTGCAGCGAGGGTCTGGTGGTCAGCTCGGGCAGCGAACTGCATCTGCTCGGCGGTCCCGGTAAAATCCTGCACCGGGTTGCGGCGGAGATCAGTTGCATCGCCCCGGTGGCCGGCGGCATCGCCATCGGCCTGGATGACGGGCGCATCGCTGTCGTCGGTGGGGAGTTCGACGGCGTCGAAATCCCGGCCCAGGTCGACATGCGCTGCCCTACGGCGATGATTGAGAGCGATGGCGCGCTCTATGTCTGTCATGGCTCGGCGGAGAATCCAGCCTCCGCGTGGCAGCGTGACCTGCTGGAGCGGAATGCCTCCGGATCCGTCTGGCGCGTGGACCTGCGCGGCGGCGGCCAGCATCGCATCGCTGCCGGCATGGCCTTTCCCGCCGGTCTGGCGCTGGCTTCCGGGGGCCTGATCGTCGCGGAAAGCTGGAAGCACCGGATCGTCCTGCTGGACAAAGCGACTGGTGTGATGCGGAAGGTGATTCAGACCGACTTGCCGGGCTATCCGGGTCATATCGCGCGCCGGCCCGATGCGGGTTATGTCATGACCATGTTCGCGCCACGGAATCAACTGGTGGAGTTTATCCTGCGCGAAGATCAGTACAGGCGCCGAATGATGGCGGAGGTCGATCCGCGCTATTGGGTCGCGCCGAGCTACCGCAGTGGACGATCTTTCTACGAACCGCTGCAGGGTGGGGGCGTCAAGCATCTCGGCATCCTGAAGCCCTGGGCGCCGACTTTGTCCTTTGGCATGGTCGTTCTGCTGGATGAAAATGGCCAACCCACTGACAGCTTCCAGAGCCGCGCCGATGGTGCGACGCATGGGATCACCGGCGCCGCCATCTATGGTAATTCGCTCTATGCAGCCTCGCGCGGCGACGGCGTCGTCGTCCGGCTCGATCTCGGTTCGTAAAGGCAGGCCCGGTCATGGCGGCGATTCTGGAACTCAGAAATGGCACCAAGGAATATCGTGGCGTTCCGGCCGTGAAGGACGTCTCCTTCACGCTCGAGCAAGGTGAGGTGCATGCCCTGCTCGGCGAAAATGGCGCCGGCAAGTCGACGCTGACCAAGATGCTGGCTGGCGTGGTCGCGCCGACCGCTGGCGACATCCTGCTTGAGGGGCAGGTAATGGAACTGCGCGGTCCGTCCGACGCACTGAACAAGGGCATTGCCATGGTATATCAGGAAACCAGCCTGGTGCCGTCGCTGACGGTGGCCCAGAACCTGTATCTCGGCGATGCCAGGTGGTTCAATCGCCTGCGCGGAATCTACATCGCGGCGCAGCAGTTTCTGCAGTCGCTGAACTTCCCGGTCGATCCGACGGCGCTGGTTTCCAGTCTCGGCGCCGGCCAGAAGCAGATGGTGGAAATCGCCCGCGCGGTGCATCACAAGGCCCAGGTGATCATTTTCGACGAGCCGACCGGCACGCTCACCCCCGAAGAAAAGCATCACTTCTTCGCGCTGGTGAAGCGGCTGCAGGCCCGAGGGGTCTCGATCATTTTCATCTCGCACGCGCTGGAGGAAGCACTTCAGATCTCCGACCGCATCACCATCCTGCGCGACGGCGAGCATGTCATCACCGACCGGACCGACAGTTTCGACCGCGACCGCATCGTGCGCGCCATGGTCGGTCGCACTCTGTCGGACGAGCTTTACGGTAAGGCGGGCCGCCATCGCACCCGGCCGGCCGGCCGCAAGGTGCTGAGCGTGCAGAACCTGTCGATGGGCACGATGGTACGCAATAATACCTTCTCGCTTTTCTCCGGCCAGATCACAGGCATCTTCGGCCTGATCGGCTCGGGCCGCACGGAGACCGCCAAGGTGATCGCCGGCATCATGAAACGAGACTTCTTCCATGGCGGGCAGATTCGGCTGGAGGACCGTCCGGTACGCTACCGGGTGCCGCGACCCGCCATCCGGGACGGTATCATCTACGTCACCGAAGACCGCAAGCTGGAAGGCTTCTTCGAAACAATGTCGGTGGCCGAGAACATCTATATCGCCGCCATGGCTGGTGGGCAAAGTAAGTCGCGCCTTGTCAGCATGTCGGAGATGCGGCAGCTGGCCGAAACATGGACGAAGACCCTGAACGTCAAGGTGATCAATTCCGATGCCCGCGTCATCGAATTGTCGGGCGGCAACCAGCAGAAGGTCGTGGTCGGCAAGGCGCTGGTGCAGCAGCCCAAGCTGATCATCTTCGACGAGCCGACCAGAGGTGTCGATGTCGGCGCCATTGCGGAGATTCACCAGCTGATCAATCGTCTTGCCGACGAAGGTATGGCGGTGATGGTGATTTCCTCCTATCTGCCGGAAATCCTGCATCTGTCGGACCGTATTCTGGTATCGCGCCAGGGCCGGATCGTCGAGGAATTCACCGGCGGGCAGGCGGATGAGGAAACCATCATGTATGCGGCGGTGCATTGAACCGTCCGGAGTTGAATATGAGAACGACCAGAGCGATCCGGACCATCACCTCGATTGCCGATATCGAAGCCATTGAGGCGATGCCCTATGACGTGCTGGTTCCTGCTCGCAGCCTGATCGACCTGTTCCGCGCCACGGCGGAATTGCATCCCTTGCGACCGGCGCTGACCACGATTGCCGCTGGCGGTTATGCTGGGCGTTCCGCCACCCTGACGCATGCCGAGCTGTATCGGGCTATTATTCGTGCCGCCAACTTCTTCCACCGACTCGGGCGCGACGACGGGGGCGCTGTAGCATTCCTGACGCCGATCGTGCCGGGCCTGGTCGAAGCGCTCCATGGCGCGCAGACCAGCGGTGTGGCCAGCACGATCAACTACCTGCTGAATGCGCCCGTCATCGCCGATTTGCTGGCGGCCGAAGGCGCCACCACCCTGGTGATCCCGGCGCAGGAACTCGATGCTCAGGTCTGGCGCAAGGCGATGGATGTGATCGCGCTGGTGCCCGGCCTGCGCAATATCGTCGTGCTGGGTGCATCCGGCGTTGTTGCGCCTGGGCAGCTGGATTTCCAGGCAGAACAGGCAGGTTACGGTGACGATGGTCTAGATTTCGACAACACGGCTGGCCGGGATACGGTCTGTGCATTGTTCCATACAGGGGGCACTACAGGCCGTCCGAAGCTGGTTCAACTGACACATGGCAATCAGATCCATGCCGCCTGGAGTTTTGCCCAGGTCCATGGGCTTGACGAACTCGACGTTGTCATCAACGGGTTTCCGCTGTTCCATGTCGGCGGCACCATCACGGCGGGCCTCTCGGTTCTGGCAGCTGGCGGCCATATGATCGTGCCATCGCCCTATGGTCTGCGCGACAAGGGGGTGATCGCGACCTATTGGAATATCGTCGAAGCTTTCGGCGTCACCATCGTCGGTGGCGTACCGACCTCAATCGCGGCCATCACCGAAGTGCCCGCGGATGGCGCCGATCTGTCCTCGGTGCG
>JAEYSS010000175.1 GCA_023434425.1 Pseudomonadota bacterium
CCCCCCGCCGCCGCCCTCCCCCCCCGCCCCCCCCGCGCCTCGGCGCCCTGCAGAAGCGTGCCTATGTCAAATACGTGCCCCTGATCGGTGCCGAGCCGCAGCCGATGGCCGAAACGGCCGCCGGCCTGCTGCAGGAGTACGAGGTCTGGGTGGTCGATGGCGTGGAGGATGGCCTGGCGGGTGCGCTGGTGCTGCGCACGGCGAGCGATCATCTGCTGATCTGGAGCGTCGCGGTCGACCCGACCCAGCAGGGCACCGGGCTGGGTCGCCGGCTGCTCGATTTCGCCGAGGCGCAGGCGCTGCAACGCGGGCTGCAGCAGGTGCGGCTCTATACCAACGCGCTGTTCACCGAGAACCGCAAGCTCTACGCCCATCTCGGCTATGCCGAGACCGGCTCGGAAACCTTCGAGGGCCGCGAGTTGGTGCATATGGCAAAGGCCTTGGCCGCCACGGCGTAAGAGCAATCATCCGATTTAGGAATGTGTCATGGCCGGGCTTGACCCAGCCATCCACGTTTATGAGGCAGGGAAAAGACGTGGATGCCCGGCCAGGAAACTCTTCTTGGGCCCGCGCATGGCAAGTAGAGTATGTGGCGATGACGAACGACGCCACACAAGACCTCCTATCTTACCTGCATGCGCATATCCCGCTGTCGGCGGCGATGCAGGTTGCCGTCGTCTCGGCATCGTCCGACTCCGTGACTCTGGCGGCGCCGCTGGCACCCAATATCAATCACCGCAGCACGGCTTTCGGCGGCAGCGTCTCGACGCTGGCAATCCTCTCGGCCTGGTCGCTGGTCAATCTGCGCCTCAAGGGCGAAGGCCTGCAGACCCGACTGGTGATCCAGTCCAACCGCATGGATTACGACGCGCCCATCGAAGGTGATTTCACCGCCACGGCAACGCTGGCCGACGCATCGACCTGGCCGCTCTTCACGAAGATGCTGCTGCGCCGAGGCCGTGCGCGCATCGTCGTGCAGTCGGTGGTACGCTGCGGCGCTGTCGTCGGCGGGCGTTTCGAAGGCGAGTTCGTGGCGTTCCGGTTCAAAATATAGAACGTCATCCTCGGGCTCGTCCCGAGGATCCATCTGCCCTATCCCGCATGCGATGACCATGGGATGGACCTTCGGCGCAAGGCCGAGGGTGACGATTTGTGGAGCGAGGGCGGCGACGTTTATTGGGCCGTCACTTCGCCCAGCTTTTCAGCCGCTTCGCCGCCTCGATCATGCGCTCGGTGCTGCCGGCGAAAGAGTAGCGCATGAAATAGTGGCCGCGGCCCCGGTCGAAGTCGAAGCCCGGCGTGGCTGCAATGCCGGTCTCGGCCAGCATGCGTTTGCAGAACTCGTTCGCGTCGTTGGTGAAGCGGCTGATATCGGCATAGATGTAGAAGGCGCCATCGGCAGGGGCCAGGCGATCGAAGCCGGCCAGCGGCAGTTCGTTCAGCAGGATCTCGCGGTTCTTCGCATAGCGCGCGACATTGGCTTCCAGTTCGTCATAAGCCTCCAGCGCCGCGACGCCGGCGACCTGGCTGATGCCGGGCGCCGAGATGTAGAAATTCTGCGTCAGGCATTCGATCGGCCGCAGCAGGCTTTCCGGCACCACCATCCAGCCGAGCCGCCAGCCGGTCATCGAGAAGTATTTGCTGAAGCTGTTGATCACGATGGCCTGGTCGGTGAGCGCCAGCACCGACTGGGCGCGGCCGTGATAGGTGATGCCATGATAGATCTCGTCGACGATCAGCCAGCGGCCCTTCGCGGCACAGTCATCGACCAGCGCCTTCAGCTCGGCATCGCCCAGCATGGTGCCGGTCGGATTGGCCGGGCTGGCGACCAGCACGCCCTTGGCATCGCCGGCCTGTGCGTTGATCAGCGCCGGCGTCGGCTGGAAGCGCGTCTCGGGTTCGGTGACGATCATCGCCGGCACCAGGTCGAGTGCCTTGAGGATGTTGCGATAGGCCGGATAGGCCGGCTCGCCCAGCGCCACCTTGTCGCCGGCATCGAAAGCCGACAGGAAGGCCAGCTGGAAGCCGGTCGAAGACCCGGTGGTGACGATGATGCGTTCGGGCGGCACATCGAGGCCGTAATAGCTGCGGTAATGACGCGAGATCGCCAGGCGCAATTCGGGAATCCCGAGCGCCAGCGTATAGCCGAGCGGATCGCGCTGCATCGCGGCCGTTGCGGCTTCGATGGCCCTGCGCGGCGCCGGCGTCGAGGGCTGGCCGACTTCCATATGGATGACGTCACCGCCGGCGGCTTCGCGCAAGGCTGCCGCCTTCATCACTTCCATGACGAAGAAGGGATCGATCTGTCCCCGTTTCGATGGCTTCGGAGTCATCACGGGCGTCAGTAGTTGCGGCCGAAGGCGAGGCCGAAGCCACGGCGGTCGTTGGCGAAGCTGCAACTGGTCAGGTCGCGCGGCGCGCCCTCGGCACAGAAGGCGATGTTCACGCGGCCGAGCCGGCCGATCTCGTTCACCGTCACGCCGCGCTGCTGCAGCGCCTGGTAAATCGCGCGATCGGTGCCGGGCTCGACCAGCAGCGGCGACTGCGGATTGGCCTGGAACAGGCGGGGCTGTGCCAGCCCCGGCACGGTGGGATCCTTCTTGTCCTTGCCCAGTGCTGTGTGCAGCACGCTGTAGGCCGCTGCGGCAGCCGCGGGAGCACCGCCGCCGGCGCCCACCGCGAAGACCGCCTGGTTGATCTTTGGCATGGTGCCGATCATCGCGGTCAGATACGGCCGCTCGTCGCCACCCACGCCGGGCGGTGCAGCAAACAGGATGCCGGTCTCGCGGCCGACCAGGCGCGAGCCATAGGCCAGGCCCATGGTGAAAGCGCAGGCCACCGTGCCGCCGCGGCTGTCGATGGCCGCGATGCTGGCCGAGCCGAAGCTGTTCATCGGCAGGGTGGCGGGATCGCTGCGGTAGGCCTGGCCGAGGCTGGCGGCGAAGACATCGTCGCGCACGGCATCGCCGCTGCTGAACAGGTTCGAACGCCGCAGGAAGCTGCCACCGTCATAGCTTTGTTCGACCAGCCACGCCGCCACTGCACCGCCGGCCGGGGTGTTCGGTGTATAGAGCGTGACGGAATTCTCGAACGGCACTTCGATCGGTTTGTTTACCGCCACGGCATAGGAGGCGAGCTCCTCCAGCGTGACCTTGCCGCCAGCGGCAACGATATCGGCATGAACCTGCCGTGCCAGCTGGCCATTGTAGAATTCGCTCGGTCCGGTCAGGCGCAGGCGCGACAGCACGGTGGCCAGTGCCGGCTGCACGCGGCGCTCGCCTTCCTGCGCGATCAGTCCGCCGGCGGGTGTGGTGAAGAGCGGGCGCAGGCTGGCGGTGCTGGTGACCGGGGGCTGCACCTCGACGGCGGCCTGGATGAAAGCGCGGCTGGCGCCCTCGCCGAAGCGGGCGAGGTGTTCCGCCGGCGCCACGACGGCTTCCCAGCGCAGGCGGCCATATTTGCCCTGCAGCAGTCCGATGCCGCGGATCAGTGCCGGAATCGGCACCGGACCGCCCTCCTTGCCCAGCATGGAGGGGAACTCGATGGTCTCGGCTTTCTTGAGGGTGGTATCCGCGGCGACGCAGACGCCGCCGCCGCCCAGGCCGGCGCCGTTCGGATAGGTCACGGCATAGGTCAGGGCTGCGGCTGCCACCGCATCGGCAGCGCTGCCGCCATTCTGCAGGATATCGCGGGCCACCATGGCGGCCCGGGGTTCGTCGGCCGCGACGCCACCCCGGAAACCGGCCATATAATTGACCTGGCCGGCGCTTTTGGAGGCGCCGAACCAGCCGTCGCCGCTGTCGTTGCCGCCGCAGGAGGTGGCGAGCAATGCCACCAGCGCGAGCAGGGCGCATTGACGGATGCTCCGGCCGTGCTTACCTAAACCCTGCTGCAGGAGGTCACCCGCCTTGCTGGGACAATACTTCGCCATGCGCCGTTCTCTCATTCGCCGTGCTCTGGTTCCACGCGTCGCGATCCGCCGCGTCGTCGCTGCCGGATGTATGTTGCTGACGGCCGCGAGCACGATCCTGCCGACCGCGGCCGAGGCCCAGCGTCGCGGCGGTATTTCTCTTGTGCGCGACGCCGAGATCGAAAATACCATCCGCGCCTATGCCGCGCCACTCTTCGGGGCGGCCGGACTGTCCAGCGAGGCCATCTCGGTCCACCTGGTCAACGACCGCGTCCTGAATGCCTTCGTGGCTGGCGGCCAGCGCATCTTCGTCAATACCGGTCTGCTGATCCGGGCCGAGCGGCCGGCCCAGGTGATCGGGGTTCTGGCCCATGAAATCGGGCATATTTCCGGTGGCCATCTGGCCCGTCTGTCGGATGCCATCGACACGGCCTCCACGGCGATGATCCTGTCGCTGCTGTTCGGCGCGGCGGCAGCGGTGGCGGGATCGGGCGAGGCGGCGACGGCGGCGGTGATGGGCGGCCAGCATGTGGCCGAACGCAACCTGCTGGCCTTCACCCGCGCGCAGGAATCGGCCGCCGACCAGGCCGGTGCCGGCTTTCTGGAGCAGACCAACCAGTCGGCCTCGGGCCTGGTCGAATTCCTCCGCATCATCGGCAGCCAGGACGCTCTGATGTATGACCGCCAGGATCCTTACGCCCGCACCCATCCCATGACGCCGGAACGCGTGGCCGCGCTGGAATCGCGGATGTCGCGGTCGCCCGCGCGCAATGCAAAGGATTCGCCGGAGAATACCGAGCGGTTCAGGCGCATGCAGGCCAAGCTGATCGGCTATCTCGACGGTCTGCCGGCGACGCTGCGCAAATATCCCGAGAGCGACACCTCGCTCTACGGCCGCTATGCCCGGGCTTTTGCCTATTTCCGCGCACTGGATTTCAAGCGCGCGGAATCCGAGACCGATGCGCTGATCCAGCTCTATCCGAACGATCCGTTTTTCCACGAACTGAAGGCCGACATCCTGCTGAACCAGGGCAAGGTGGCGGAGTCGCTGCCGCCGATGCGCGAGGCGCAGCGCCTGGCCCCGAATGAGCCGCTGCTGGCTTTCGGCGTCGGCCAGCGGCTGGTGGCGCTGGAGGGCAACAGTCAGTTGGGCGAGGCCATCGGCATCCTGAAACAGGTGACGGTGAGCGAGCCCGACAACAGTGCGGCATGGCAGCAGCTGGCGGTGGCTTATGGCCGCATCAACGATATCGGCATGGCTTCGCTCGCTTCGGCGGAACGCTATCTGATCAGCGGCATCTATCGCGACGCCATCGGCCAGGCTGAGCGCGCCAGCCGGCTGATGAAAGAAGGCGCGCCCGGCTGGTTGCGTGCCCAGGACATCATCGCCGTCGCCAAGGATCGCCAGCGCGAGGAACGCCGCCGTGGCGGCAGCCGCTTCAATTCCGGCTTCCAGATCGGCCCCCGGACCGCCGACTAGGCTCTGACTCTCTGGCTTTTTTCCGGCTTTCTCACGGGCTTGTGGCTTGGCCCTTCCATCTGTGCCGGGCATAGTCCGGCAGGGTTTTCAAAGGATTTTCTCCATGCATCGCCTGTTTCGTTCGTTCGCTTTTCTTGCCGCCCTGCTGGTCACGCCGCAGATGGTCGTGGCGCAGCAGCAGCCATTCACCGCAGAGCAGAAGGCAGCCCTGCACCAGCTTGTGCGTGAGGTGCTGGTGAGCAATCCGGAAATCCTGATCGAGGCGATGAACGCGCTTGAGACCAAGCAGCAAGCCGAGGCTGGCAAGGCTGCGAAGGCGGCGATCGTTGCCAACCGCAAGGCAATTTTCGAGGATGGGGTCTCTTATGTGGCCGGCAATCCGCAGGGCGACGTCACCATCGTCGAGTTCTTCGATTATCGCTGCGGCTACTGCAAACAGGTGCAGCCCAGCCTGATGACCCTTCTGAAGGAAGACAGCAAGGTCCGCCTGGTGCTGAAGGAAATGCCGGTGCTGGGTCCGGAAAGCGTGGTGGCGGCGCGGGCCGCCGTGGCCGCCATGGAGCAGGACAAGGGCGGCAAGTATCTTGCCTTCCACAATGCGATGATGGAATTCCGCGGCCAGATCACCGAAGCCGAGATTTTCCGGCTGGCTGGCAAGGCCGGCCTGGATACCGGCAAGCTGAAGACAGACATGGCTTCGCCGAAAGTGGAGCAGGTGCTGCGCGCCAACCTGGCACTGGCCGACACACTGGGCATCCAGGGCACGCCGGGCTTCGTGATCGGCGACCAGCTGGTGCCCGGCGCCGTTCCGCTGGACACGCTGCGCCAGCTGGTGAAAGAGGCGCGCGGCTAGCCTCGATATTTGACGAACTGGGCCGGTTTCCTTATGGTCCGGCCGCAACACGCCGCCCCGTAATCCAAGGATTTGCTATGCGCGCCGAAATCAAGGCGATGGCCGATGAGATCCAGCAGTCGCTCGGACTGCTGAGGAGGTCTCTTTGACTGGGATAACGCAGTCAAGAAGCTCGAAGAGCTGAACGCCCGCTCGGAGGATCCGAGCCTCTGGAACAAGCCGGCCGAAGCCCAGGCCCTGATGCGGGAGCGCACGCGCCTTGATCGCGCTGTCGGCACGCAGCGCCGGCTCGAAGCCGCGCTGCAGGACAGCGCCGAGTTGATCGAGATGGGCGAGGCGGAGGGCGACCAGAGCGTGGTGGCCGAGGCCGAGGCCGTCATCATGGGCCTGTCGAAGGAAGTGGCGCAGGCGCGGCTGGAAAGCCTGCTGTCGGGCGAAGCCGATATGAACGACTGCTTCCTGGAAGTCCATGCCGGCGCCGGCGGCACCGAGAGTCAGGACTGGGCCTCGATGCTGCTGCGCATGTATGTGCGCTGGGCCGAGCAGCACGGCTACAAGGTCGAGTTCCAGGAAGAGAGCGAAGGCGAGGAAGCCGGCATCAAGTCGGCCACCATCAAGGTGATCGGCCCGAATGCCTATGGCTGGCTGAAGAACGAGAGTGGCGTGCACCGTCTCGTGCGCATCTCGCCCTATGACTCGAATGCGCGCCGCCATACCAGCTTCTCGTCCGTCGGCGCTTATCCGGTGGTCGACGACACGATCGAAATCGAGGTGCTGGACAAGGATCTGCGCGTCGATACCTATCGCGCCTCGGGTGCCGGCGGTCAGCATGTCAACAAGACGGACTCAGCCGTACGCATCACGCATATCCCGACCGGGATCGCGGTGGCCTGCCAGATCAACAAGAGCCAGCATCGCAACCGCGATGAGGCGATGAAGATGCTGAAGGCGAGGCTCTACGAGCGCGAGCTGCAGAAACGTGAAGCCGCCGCCCAGGCGCTGAACGACGCCAAGACCGATATCGGCTGGGGCCACCAGATCCGCTCGTATGTGCTGCACCCGTATCAGATGGTGAAGGATCTGCGCACCGAGCTGGAAACCAGCGACACCCAGGGCGTGCTGGACGGCGACCTCGACGCCTTCATGGCGGCGCAGCTCGCCTCCAAGGTCGGCAAGGGCGAGACGGATTAGTCGCCGGACATTTCCAAACCGTCATGCTCGGGCTTGACCCGAGCATCTCGTGGGAAGCGGAGAAAGGTCCTCGGATCAAGTCCGAGGACGACGCAAACAGGCAAAAAAAACGGCGGCTCTTCAGCCGCCGTTCTGCATTCCGGAGAAAGCTGAAATCAGCTCGTCGCGCGGGCCAGGCCGGGCAGGGCGCCGATATCGGTGTTGCTGGCGGCCTTCACGGCCTTGGCCGGCTTTTCGCTCGACGCGGCGGCATCTGCGCTTTCGCTGTTCGCCACCACGCTCAGCTTGGCAGCCGTATCGCGCGGATTCTCGGCGAACTTGCACAGGCCTTCGATCTTGGCGCCGGCGGCAATCGACAACAGTTCGTGCCAGATATCGCCGCGCACCTTCGCGGTCTTGTCGAGTTCGACCGACTTGGCGCGGATGCGGCCGACCACTTCGCCGCGGATCAGCACATGCTCGGCCACCACTTCACCCACCACCTTGGCATTCTCGCCGATGGCCAGGCGCGCAGCCGTGACATCGCCATTCACCAGGCAGTCGATCTGCACCTCGCCATCCGAATTCAGGTCGCCGTTGACCGTGAGGCCGGCGCTGAGGATGGAGGGCGGCGCCAGTTTAGCGGCGGCCGGCGGATTGGTTTTCTTGCTGCTTGAAAACATGATAGCCAGCCTCGATGAATTTGCCGGGATCGATCTGCTCGTCATCGAGCAGGATTTCGTAATGCAGATGCTGACCGGTGCTGCGACCGGTGGAACCCATGGTGCCGAGCTGGCGTCCGAACGGAACCGTCTCGCCAGCCTGTACGCTGATCGCACTCAGATGAGCATAGCGCGTTTTCACGCCCAGGCCATGATCGATTTCCACCGCACGGCCATACGGGCCCTTGCGACCGGCGAAGACAACCACACCGGGCGCCGTCGAAATCACCGGCGCGCGGTTCGGGCCGATGAAATCGATACCGGCATGGAAGGCCGGCTGCTTGGTGAAGGGATCGGTGCGGCGGCCATAGGTGGAGGACACCTCGGCTTCACCGGCCATCGGCAGATCGAGCGGCAGGCGCTGCGCCAGTGCCAGGAGATCGCCCCAGCGGCCGAACTTGCCTTCCAGATTGTTGATGTCGCGGTCGACCTGCGGGTCGGCGGATGCGACGGCGATGCCGGTGCCGCCCAGACCGCCATTCGCGCCGCTGTTCGGGGTCGTCACGTTCAGCGCGCGCAGCGGGCCGCCGACGCCGACATCGGCGCGGGCCTCGGCAGCGCGCGACACCATCGCGGCGATATCCAGGCCGGTGCGGCCGAGCGCTTTTTCCAGCAGGGCGACGCTCTTATCGGTGCGGGCGCCGAGATCGTCGATCAGTTCGCGCTGCTGACCGCGGACGGCCAGGATGCGGGTTTCGATATCGCGTGGCTTCACGGCCGGCAGCGGCGGCCGGGCCTTGCTCTCACGCAGCATACCTTCCAGATCCTCGATCGAGGACGGGTCGTCCGAAGACGACGGTGACGACGTGGCGGTTGCCACCTTGACCTCGCCCCTGGCTTCGGGGGCCTTGGGCGGTTCGGCCACGGTCGCGCGCGGCGCCTTGTTCGGATCGGCGGTCTTGGCCGCCGCGCTGCCCGGGACGCTGCCCTGGGCGCCGGCCTGGCCGGCACTGGCGGTATCAGACGGCAGGGCGGGGCTGCGCTGCTTCATCGCCATGTCGTACAACCGGCGATAGCGCTCCTCGAGGTCGCGCGAGGCGACGACGAAATTCTCCTGGCTCTTTTCGTAATCGGCGGCGAGCCGCTCGTAGGCGTAGCTCAGCTCGGTGATGCGACGGTCGCGCGCATCCAGCATGGCATCGCGATAGAAGACGTTGACGGAGGCATAGCCGATCCAGCCGGCGAAGGCGACGATGCTGGTCGCCATGGCGATCTGGGCACGGGTGGAGAGGGCGATGTACCGGACATCGCCGCGGCTACGGAAGATGATCTGCCGCTCCGGAAACAGGCGGTCGCGCAATTCCCGCCATTGCCGTCTCGCGCGTCGCGTCACTCAATCCCCCGATTGTGTTTTTGACTTTTCGGAAATGCCTGTCTGCTCGACCCTGGCAGCAGGCAGGCCGATTAGGGCTTATTTGGTTTGGTTAATGCAAGAAAGAATCCGTTACACTTTCCAAATAAACTCGCTCGAACACGGACTTAACCCATGTCTCTCTAGTTATCCACAGTGTGTGGATAAGAGCCGCAAACGCTTGATTCTAAACCCCCTGCGCGGCCTTCAGAACGGCCTCGGCATGGCCATCGACTTTCACCTTGCGCCAGACGGCGGCAATTTTGCCCACACGGTCGATCAGGAAGGTGGCCCGTTCGATGCCCATATACCTCCGGCCGTAGAGGCTTTTTTCGACCCAGACCCCGTACGACTCGGTCACCTTGCCCGACTCGTCCGCGCCCAGCGCCAGCTTCAGCTTGTGCTTGGTCTTGAATTTGTCGTGGCTCGCGGCGCTGTCGCGCGACACGCCGATCACCACGGCACCGATCTTGTCGAATTTCGCCTTCGCGGCACTGAAGTCGATGGCTTCCCGGGTGCAACCCGATGTGTCGTCCTTCGGGTAGAAATACAGCACCACCGGTTTGCCCTTCAGCTCGGCGAGTGAAATCTTGCCGCCGCCATCGGTGGGCAGGCTGAAAGCCGGGGCCTTGTCTCCCACCTGCGGGCCCGGCGCGGCCTCCAGCGGTTTCTTGGCCGAAGCCTTCTTCGCGGTCGCCTTCTTAGTCTGCTTCGCCATCGGATCGTCCTGCCTGTTTGTCGGGAGTGAGGGAGTCGGCGAGCGACAGATAGGGCTCGGCCGGTTTGTCGACCAGCGTCTCGAACAGCTGATGCACGGCTGTCTGCATCTTCACCAGGCGTCTGGTCAGCCCCGCCATGTCCTTGTCGCCAACCAGTTCGGGCAGGCGCTGTGCCAGTGCCGGTGGCCAGCGTTCGGGATCGCCGGCCTCGTCGCGCCCGGCCAGCCGCGCCGCCGCCAGCAGTGTCGCGTAAAGCCGGCCGGCCTCGTTCAGCGTTTGGGCCTGCGCGTCCTGCAGCAGTTTGGCTGCGCGCAGCGCCTCAAGCGCGGCCAGCGGCGCCTGCAGCAGGATGTCCGGTTTGTCGCGACCGTGGCGCAGCAGCAGGTATTGCACGATAAATTCCAGATCGACCAGGCCGCCGCGCACCTGCTTCAGATCCCAGGGATTCTCGACCTTCTTGTGCTCGGCCATGCGGCGGCGCATGACGGCGACATCGGCCAGCAGCTTTTTCGGGTCGCGCGTCATGGTGAGGATGTCGGTGCGCAGCTTTTCGATCTGCCGGATCAGCGCGGCTTCTTCTTTCGACTGATCCAGCCCCGGCACAATGCGCGCGCGGGTCAGCGCCATATGCTCCCAGGTCCAGGCGTCCTTGCGCAGGTAATCCGCATAGGCCGCCAGCTGGATCGCAATCGGACCGGCGCCGCCCGAGGGGCGCAACCGCATGTCGATCTCATACAGTTTGCCTTCGCCGGTCATTGCCGTGATCGCCGCGATCAGCCGCTGGCACAGGCGTGCGAAATACAGACCCGGCGTCAGCGGTCGCACGCCATCGGATTGCCCGGCCGTCTCGGGGCAGTCGAAGACCAGCACGAGATCGAGGTCGGATTCCAGCGTCAGTTCCTGGCTGCCCAGACGGCCCAGCCCGACCAGCGCCACGGCGGATTTCGCGATGCGGCCATGCTGGGCGACGAACTCCGCTGTCACATGTCGCAGCAGGTCGGTCAGCACGGCATCGGCCACGCTGCTGAGCGCGAGCCCTGACGCCTGCCCGTCCATGTTGCCACGCAGCAGCCCGATGCCGACCTGCAGTTTCAGTTCGGTGGTCCAGCGCCGCGCCCAGTCCAGCACGTCCTGGAAATCGCGCGCCGCCTGCATCTGACGCTGCAGGCTCGCGGTCAGGCTGTCGCGGTCGAAGGCGGCCGGATGTTCGGCATATTCGATCAGGCTGTCGAACAGCGCGGCATTCTGCGCCAGCGCTTCGGCCAGCTGCGGCGCCGCCGCCAGCACTTCGGCCAGCGTATCCAGCACATCCGGATTGGCCTGCAGCAACGCAAACAGCTGCACGCCGGCAGGCAGGCTGGCGAGGAAATAATCGAAGCGCCTGAAAGCGACATCGGCGCTGCCGGTGCGCGAAAAAGCCTCCAGCAGCTGCGGCATGATCGCGGTGAGTTTTTCGCGCGCGCGTTCCGAGCGCATGGCGCGATAGCGGCCGAAATGCCAGCCGCGGATCATCGCGGCGATTTCTGACGGATCGCTGAAGCCCAAGCCGCGCAAGGTGTCGAGCGTGGCCGGATCGTCGTCGGTGCCGGTGAAGACCAGCGCGCCGGCTTCCGATCCCAGCGGCGCCGATTCGGCAAACAGATCGTCGTAATGGTCTTTCACCCGTGTCAGCACGGCGCGAATTTTTTCGGCGAAGCTTTTCGCATCCGTCTCGCCGAGAAAACAGGCGAGCCGCGCCAGGCCCGCTTTGTCATCGGGCAGGGTATGCGTCTGCTCGTCGTCGATCATCTGCAGGCGGTGTTCCACCGTGCGCAGGATGCGGTAATGCCCGATCAGTTCGTCGCAGGTTTCGGGTGACAGACGTTCGGTGGCGACCAGCGCGCGCAGCGCCTCGCAGGTGGCCGGCGACCGTAGCCGTGTGTCGCGCCCGCCGGCAATCAGCTGCTGGGTCTGGGCGAAGAATTCGATCTCGCGGATGCCGCCGCGCCCGACCTTGATGTTGTGGCCCTCCACCGCGATCTCGCCATGCCCGCGATGGGCATGGATCTGCCGCTTGATCGAATGGATGTCCTCGATGGCGGCGTAATCGAGATTCTTGCGCCAGACATACGGCGTCAGGTGCTGCAGGAACCGCGCGCCGGCCTCCAGGTCGCCGGCGATCGGCCGCGCCTTGATCATCGCGGCGCGTTCCCAGTTCTGGCCGAAGCTTTCGTAATAGCTTTCCGCCTCCAGGGTCGAGACCGCCACGGGGAAGGAGCCCGGATCGGGCCGCAGCCGCAGGTCGGTGCGGAAGACATAGCCGTCTGCCGTGCGGTCATGCAGCAGGCGCACCAGCTGCTGGGTGAGCCTGATGAAGCATTCCAGCATCGAACGGCGGCCGGTGTAGTTTGCCACTTCCGGATCGAACAGCACGATCAGGTCGATGTCGGAGGAATAATTGAGTTCGCGCGCGCCCAGCTTGCCCATGCCCAGCGCGAAATAGCCCGACCCCTTACACGGGTTCTTTTTGTCTGGCAGCGCCAGATCGCCGGCATCAGCTGCATCGCGCAGCAGGGCGGCGAAGGCGAGATCGACAGCCAGCGCGGCGAAATCGCTTAAACTCCCCGTGATCTTTTCCAGCGGCCACTGGCCGGTGATATCGGCGGCGGCGATGCTGAGCGCGACCTGCCGTTTCGCAACCCGCAACGGCACGGCCAGATACTCGGCCGCCTTCGCCCTGCGCGCGGCGGTTTTCAGCGTGTTCAGCGCGGCGGCCAGCGCCTTGTCGGGGCCGGCCTCCAGCAGCGTCAGCACGATGCCCGGTTCGTGCAGGCAGAGGTCGCTCAGAAACGGGCTGTTGCCGAAGATGGCGGCCAGCAGATCTTTTCCCGGAGTTTTGGCGGACAGCGCAGCCACGCGCCTCGCCATTGCCCTGTCATCCTGCACGGCCAGCAGCTCGCGCCAGGCGGCAAATCCGCGGGCGGCGGCCGCGCTGTCGAACGGCCGGGGCAGGGAAACCGCCGGCGGCGCCGGGCGTTTGGCTGGCGGGTGTTTTGCTGTCGGGCCGGACGCTTTGGGTTTCGCGACCGGCTTTTTCTGCGCCGCCGCGGGTTTGGACGCTGCCTTGCCGGTCACTTTTCGCGGAGCCGGGGCGGCCGCCTTTCTTTTGGCGGATTTTGCCTTCAATCCATTGGCGGGCATGGCGTTTCTCTCGTAGAGGCGCTGAAGTTCGGTTAAACTTGGCGCAGGGTCAAGCAGTAGGACAGGGCGAGGGCGCGCGACGTGGTATTGCGGTGGAGTCGGTGGGTGGTGCGCACGGTGCTTGCCGTGGCCGCCACCGCTGCAATCCTGCTCGGTGCGCTGGTCTGGCGGGTCAGCCAGGGGCCGATCTCGCTCGCATTTCTCGGGCCCTATGTCAGCGAGGCGCTGGCGCTGCCGCAACTCGGATTTCGCGTCGATGTCGCCGATGTGGTGCTGGCCTGGTCGGACCGCGACCAGAGTCTGCGCCTGCGCCTGATCGACGCGCAGTATCGTGCCGAAGGCGAACGTGCCGTGCTGCGCGTTCCCACCATGGACATGGACCTCAGCGGCCCGGCGCTGCTGCGCGGCGTGATCGCGCCGCGCTATATCCGGGCCAGTGGCGTCGAGGCGCGGCTGGTGCGCGATGCGCAGGGCAGCTTCCAGCTCGGCCTGCCGGAAACCTCTGCCGACGCAGCGCCGGCCGAGGTATCGCCGACGCCGATGCATGCCGATGACCAGGCCGTACAGGCGATGTTCGGCGCGATTTTCGATCTGCTGTCGCGACCGCCCTCGACCGACGATTCGCTCGGCCAGTTGCAGAGCGTGTCGATCTTTGCGGATCGCCTGGTGATCGAGGACTGGAAGCTGAACCAGCGCTGGGTGGTGCCGGAGGCGCAGATCGGGTTCCAGCGCGGCGAGGGCCATGTCTATGCGTCGCTGCTCGGCGCCCTCGACTGGCGCGGCCGCCGCGTCGATCTCAATGTCGACGCCGACTACACGGTCGCCGAACGTACCGCCCGCGTGACGGTGCATTTCGCCAATGTCGAACCCTCGGATTTCGCCGATGTGGTGCCGGAACTCGCGCCGCTCGACTACATCGCCGCGCCGCTGTCGGGCAGCCTGACGCTGACGGTGAACGACACCGGCGAGCAGCTCGGCCTCAATTTCGATCTCGGCGTCGGCGAGGGCCAGATCAACGTACCCGACATGCTGACGCAGCCGCTCGCGCTCAAGGATGCCAGATTCCGCGGCTATGCCGATGCCGGCAAGGGCATCCTGTTCCTGGACGAGGCGAGCCTGAGTTTTGCCGACGGTTTCCGCGCCTCCTTCGGCGGTACGATGACACGCCAGGATGGCGAACGTTACAGCGTGGATATCCAGGGCCAGTTCTTCGATCTCGCCACGGACAGGATCTCGCATTACTGGCCGCCCGGCATGGCGAAGAACGCGCGCGAATGGGTGACCGGGCATCTGGCCGGAGGCAAGGTGAATGCGGGACGGATCGCCGCCAAGCTGTCGCCTGACATGGTGGCTGGCAGGGCGCGGCTCGGTCGCGATGCGATCAGGCTGGATTTCACCTTCGAGGGCATCGCGGTCGACTATCTGCCGCCCATGAGCAAGATGACCGACGGCAAAGGCATTGCGACGCTCGATGCCGACGTCTTCACGCTGAATCTGGAGAGCGCCCGGGTCGGCAATATCGCCAGCGGTCCGGGCAGCGTGAAGATCACCGGCCTGCAGGACC
>JAEYSS010000184.1 GCA_023434425.1 Pseudomonadota bacterium
CGCCCGATCTCGCGGCCCTGACGGTCGATCAGCAGGCTGGTCGGCAGACCATAGGCGCCCCAGGCACGGCCCGACTTCATGCTGGTGTCGAGATAGGAGGCGAGATGGCGGGCGCCGATCTGGCCGAGGAACATCTCCACCTTGGACCGGCCGGCGCGATCCTGCGCCACCGCCACGACGGTGAAATCCTTGCCGCCGCGCTTGGCCTGCAGACGGTCGAGCGCCGGCATCTCCTCGCGGCAGGGCACGCACCAGGTGGCCCAGAGATTGACCAGCACGACCTTGCCGCGGAAGGCGTCGAGCGTCACCGGCTGGCCGTTCGGATCGAGGAATTCGGCCATTGCGGCTGGCTTCCGCTCGGCCGAGAGGGTAAATTTCTGCATCTCGCCGAGACGGGGAAGTTCCACGGCTGCAGCAGTCTGCGCCAGCGCCACCCCCAGCAAGGCAATCGTCAGAAACCGTTTCATACCTTCAGCCATTCCCGATCATGTCCGCCAAGAAGAAATCATCTAAGTCGAAGATCCCCGCCAAACAAGCCAACAGCATGTGGGGCGGACGCTTTGCCGCAGGCCCGGCGGCAATCATGACCGAGATCAACGCCTCGATCGGCTTCGACCGCAAGCTGTACCGCCAGGACATCCGCGGCTCGCAGGCGCATTGCCGCATGCTGGTGCGGCAGGGTCTCATTTCCGCCGCAGAGGGCAAGCAGATCCAGGCCGGACTGGAGACAATTCTGCGTGAGATCGAGGCCGGCAAGTTCAAAATCGATCCCGCACTCGAAGACATCCACATGCATGTGGAAGCACGTCTTTCCGAGCTGATCGGCAAGCCGGCCGGCCGGCTGCACACCGCGCGCGCGCGCAACGACCAGGTGGCAACCGACTTCCGCCTCTGGGTGCGCGACGCCATCGACAAGATCGATGCCGGGCTGAAGGATCTGCAGCTCACCCTGCTGCGCCGCGCCGAAGACTATGCCGATACGGTGATGCCGGGCTTCACCCATCTGCAGGCCGCGCAGCCGGTAACCTTCGGCCACCATCTGATGGCCTATGTCGAAATGGTGGGCCGCGACCGCTCGCGCCTGCAGGATGCGCGTGTGCGCCTGAATGAAAGCCCGCTGGGAGCGGCGGCGCTGGCCGGCACGTCGCTGCCCATAGATCGTGACAGCACGGCGAAGGAACTGGGCTTCGCCCGCCCGATGGCCAATTCGCTCGATGCCGTGGCCGACCGCGACTATGCGCTGGAATTCCTCTCGGCCGCCTCGATCTGCGCCGTGCATCTGTCGCGTCTCGCCGAAGAGATCGTCATCTGGACATCTGCCCAATTCCGCTTTGTCACGCTGTCGGATGCCTTCACCACCGGCTCGTCGATCATGCCGCAGAAGCGCAATCCCGACGCTGCCGAACTGGTGCGCGGAAAAGTTGGCCGGATCGTCGGCAGCCTGAACGCGCTGCTGATCACCATGAAGGGCCTGCCGATGACCTACGGCAAGGACATGCAGGAAGACAAGGAGCCCACCTTCGACGCGGTGGAGAACCTGGAACTCTGCATCGCCGCCACCGCGGGCATGATCGCTGATCTGAAGGCCAATAAGCCGCGCATGCAGGACGCCGCCGGCGAAGGCTACACCACCGCCACCGATCTGGCCGACTGGTGCGTGCGCAAGCTCGACATGCCCTTCCGCCAGGCGCATCACGTCGCCGGCAGCCTGGTGCGGCTGGCCGAGACACAGGACAAGCCGCTGGAGGCCCTGACGCTGGCCGAAATGCAGGGCGTGGAAAGGCGCATCACCAAGGATGTCTTCGCCGTGCTCGGCGTGCAGAATTCGGTGAAGAGCCGCGTGTCTTACGGCGGCACGGCGCCGTCGAACGTGAAGAAGCAGGTCGCGCGCTGGCGCAGGCAGCTTGCCGCCGAGAGCAAAAAGCGGGACAAGGCGTGATGGACATCGCTCCTCGCATATCCTCTGTCGTCATTCCCGCGAAAGCGGGAATCCAGCATCGACGCTTGTTCTGGATCCCCGCTTTCGCGGGGATGACGAAAGTTTTGATGCTCGCGATCTTTGTGACACTTACTTTGGCCGCCTGTGGCCGCAAGGATGTGCCGGATTATCCGACGGATGCCATCGACCGGCCCGGCGCGCTGGAACGCGAGCGCAACCGCAATCCCCGTTACTACTGAGATACACCGATGACCGGATTACCCTGGTTCGCCTATCGCAACGGCGTGCTGCATGCCGAAAACGTGCCGCTGGATCATATCGCCACTGAGGTCGGCACGCCGGTCTATGTCTACAGCACGGCGGCGCTGACCGACCGCTACACCAGCCTGGCCGAGGCCTTCAAAGGCCTGCCGGTGCTGATCGCCTATGCGATGAAAGCCAATGCCAATATGGCGCTGCTGCGTCATCTCGGTTCGCTGGGTGCCGGCGCCGATGTGGTCTCGGCCGGCGAATTGCAGATCGCCATGAAGGCCGGCATCGCACCGGGCAAGATCATCTTCGCCGGCGTCGGCAAGACCCGTCAGGAAATGGCGCTGGCGCTGAAGGCCGGCAATACCGGCATCGCGCAGTTCAATGTCGAATCCGAACCCGAACTCGATGCGCTGTCGGCGGTGGCGGCCGGCATGGGCGTGCGCGCACCGGTGGCGATCCGCATCAATCCCGATGTCGATGCCAGGACGCACAAGAAGATCACCACCGGCAAGGCCGAGAATAAGTTCGGCATTTCCTATACCCGCGCCCGCGAGGTCTATGCCCATGCGGCGAAGCTTCCGGGCATCAGGATCACCGGCGTACATGTGCATATCGGCAGCCAGCTGACCGATCTGGCGCCCTATGAAGCCACCTTCATCAAGCTGGCCGAACTGGTGAAAGACCTGCGCGCCGACGGCCATGATATCCAGCGCATCGATCTGGGCGGCGGCATCGGCATCACCTACAACGACGAGACGCCGCCGGACCCGCGCGCCTATGCCGATCTGGTGCGCAAATACATTGCGCCGCTGGGCTGTGAGATCGCACTGGAACCGGGCCGCTACATCGTTGGCAATGCCGGGCTGCTGCTGACCGCCGTCACCTTCGTGAAGCCGGCCGAAGGCAAGACCTTCCTGATCCTCGATGCCGGCATGAACGACCTGATTCGCCCGGCGATGTATGAGGCGTTCCATCGCATCGTGCCCGTAAAAGCGCCAAATCCGGAAGCTGAACTGGCGCCGGCCGATATCGTCGGCCCGGTCTGCGAAAGCGGCGACACCTTTGCCGAAGACCGCCCGATGCCACCGGTCGATAACGGGGATTTGCTCGCCATCCTGTCGGCCGGTGCGTATAGTTCGTCCATGGCCTCGACCTACAATGCAAGGCCGCTGGCCCCGGAGGTTCTGGTTGATGGCGACAAATTTGCCATTGTTCGGCGCCGCCCTAGCATCGAAGACATGACGGCCCTGGAGATCCAGCCGACATGGCGCAGCGAGGCGAAGGCGTAATTCCACCCGACACGACCCGGCCGGCCCAGGACGCCCTGGTGCCGGACAAAGCAGCTTTTACGACGCCGCTCGAACGCCGCCTCACCACCGCACGCGCCGCTCTGTTCTGGGAGCGCTTCTGGCCAGCTTTGATGCCGGCCGCTGCCGTCGTCGCCGTCTTTTTCATTCTGGCCGGTTTCGATATCTGGCGCTTCACGCCGGTCTGGCTGCACTGGCTGGCGCTGGCCGGTTTTGCCGCCGCGTTTGCCTTTGCGCTGTGGCGCGAGCTGCGCCAGCTGCGCTGGCCCGACCGCGCCGCCGCCATGCGCCGGCTGGAACGCGTCAACCTGCTGCAGCATCGCCCGCTCGAAGCCGCCGCCGACACCCTGTCGGCCGAGCAGCAGGATCCGATCGCGCGGGCGCTGTGGGCGCTGCATCGCCAGCGCGCCCTGGCCCAGCTGACGCAGGTGCGCATCGGCACGCCGGAAGCGGGCTGGTGGCGCCGGGATGTCTGGGGTTTCCGCGCCGCGCTGGCGCTGCTGCTGATCGTGGCCTGGGCCAGCCCGGGCGAGGATCGCCGCCAGCGGCTGGCCGATACGCTCAATCCCGGCACCGCGATGGCACCCGGCACCGTGCTGGCGATGGATGCCTGGATCACGCCGCCGGCTTACACAGGCAGGGCGCCGCTGTTCCTCACCCGCGACGGCAAGCCGGCGCAGGGCGATGCAGCAGCACCGCTCTCTGTACCGACCGGCAGCCTGCTCAAACTGCGTCTCTCTGCCCCGCCTGCCGGCTTTGCGCTGAAATTCGGCAAGAGCGAACAGGCCCTGCAGCCGATCGACGAGCGTCATGGCGAGATCGATCTTGCCATCGACCTGACGCAGGGTGCAGCCCCGGTGCTGAGTCTGGTCCGGCGCGAGAAGGTCGTGGCGGAATGGCCGCTGCAGGTGATTCCGGATCTGCCGCCGCAGATCGAGATTGCCGGCGAATCCAAGACCGTCCGGCGCACCGAACTGGAAATCGGCTTCACCGCGCATGACGATTACGGCGTGCAGCAGGTGAAGATCGAGATGACGCGCGACGGCGCCGAGCAGAGCGTGAACCTCGACTGGCCGACGCCGCCGGCCGGTGCGGGCGAGATCCACGACAAGCAGAGTTTCGATTTCACCGCACATCCCTGGGCCGGCCTGCAGGTGCGGATGACGCTGGTGGCGTCTGACGCCCTCGGCCAGACCGCACGCAGCCAGGCCGTGACGGTGACGCTGCCGGCCCGACGTTTCACGCATCCCGTTGCCAAGGCCATCGTGGAACAGCGCCGCGACCTGGCGCTCCGGCCCGGCCAGTGGCAGCGCGTGGTGACGGCGCTGCGCGGGTTGAGCCTGGCCCCCGAACGCTATCGCGACGATGCCACCGCGCATCTCGGCCTGCGCATGTCGGCGGCACGGCTGAACCTGAACCGTTCGCCGGACTCCGTCGCGGCCGTGCAGGATCTGATGTGGCAGACCGCTTTGCATATCGAGGAGGGCCGCAAGACCCAGACCGACCGCGATTTCCAGGCGCTGATGGACAAGCTGCAGGATGCGCTGGACCGCAACGCCGACGATTCCGAGATCCAGAAGCTGATGCAGGAGATGCGGGAAGCGATGAACCGCATGCTGGAGCAGCTGATGCAGGATGCGATGGAGCGGCTGGCGCGCGGCGAGGAGCCCGAGGAACTGGGCGAAGACGAAGAGGCCATGAGCGGTGACGATCTGCAGGACATGATGGACCAGGCGCAGGACATGGCGCAGATGGGCGACCGCGATGCGGCGCGCGACATGCTGCAGCAGATGCAGCGCATGATGGAGGCGCTGAAGAACGGGCGTATCGCCCGCATGCCCGAGGGCCGGCAGAACCAGCGCGGGCAGCGGGGCCAGCGCGGCCAGGGCCAGCAGGGCCAGATGATGCAGGAATTCGGCGAGATGCTGCGCCAGCAGCAGCAGTTGCTCGACCGCAGCTTCCGCCGCAACCAGCAGGGCCAGCGCGGCGAGGGTCAGCCCGGCAGCCAGCAGCGCAGCGAGAACGAGGCCGATGCACGCCAGCAGGAGGAACTGCGTCGCCGGCTCGGCGAGATGATAAACCGGCTGGGCGAGCGCGGCGGGCAGCTGCCCGAGCAGCTTGGCCGTGCCGACCGCGCCATGCGCGACGCACGCGAGGCCTTGCGCCGCGGCGAACCCGGCGAGGCGATGCAGGGCCAGGCCGATGCGATGGACCAGCTGCGCCAGGGCCTGAACCAGATGCAGCAGGCGCAGCGCGGCAGTCCCGACGGCCAGGCGCGTGAAGCTGACTCGCGGCAGAACGGGCGCAATCCGGTCCGCGATCCGCTGGGCCGCAACACCACCGGCTACGAGAATGCCGGCGAAGCGACCCAGGTGCCGGATCTGGCGCCGGTCGAACGCGCGCGGCGCATCCTGGAAGAACTGCAGCGCCGCGCCGGCAACCGCGAACGCGCCCCGCTCGAACTCGACTATCTCGATCGCCTGCTGCGGCGGTTCTGAGTCCATTGCCGATCGCAAGGACGTCATGGTCGGACTTGATCCGACCATCTCAGGCCGACCCAATCTGTCATGGCCGGGCTTGACCCGGCCATCCACGCCTTTTCACATGTCAAAGGAAGACGTGGATGCCCGAATCAAGTCCGGGCATGACGTGGAAGGGTTATGGGCGGTTTTGTTTTGAGTCACGCATTCAATACACGTTCGTCGTGGCCGGACTTCATCCGACGATCTCAGGCGGAACTGCAAAAGATCCTCGGGTCAAGCCCGAGGATGACAACAGGCGTGCAGCCGTCTAATCCGCCGGCTGGCTCACCCCGAGCGCGCGTTCGACCGCTTCGTTGAGCGCAACCATGGTGAAGGGCTTCTGCAGGATCACCATGATGCTGTTGATGTCATGCGAGCGGCGGCGCTGGATGGTTTCGCTCGACATCATCAGGATCGGCAGATCGGGAAAATCGCGCGCGACCTTCAGCGAGAGTTCGACGCCGTCCATGTTGGGCATCGCCACATCGGCCAGCAGAAGATCGAAGGGCAGGCGCGCCAGCTTGACCACGGCATCGGTGCCGTCGTTGACCACGACCACCTCATGCCCGCGCTGTTCCAGCACACGCCGGATGAATTCGCGCACCGGCACTTCATGTTCCGCGACCAGTATCCGCGCCATCCATCCTCGCCGACGGCGGTCGCACGGCAAGGGCAGTTCTGCCCGGCGACAGCCACCTATTCTGGAATCAGCTTGGCTCACTTGCTCGTGGCCGGCGAATCCGCCCGAACCGGCCGCTCGCAAATCCTACCCTAACGGGTTAAGAAAGCAAACGTGCATTGTCACATGTCCACAACCGCCGGCATGTTGACGCCGAGTTAAGGCGCCACGGCCTGGCTGGCGAATGCCACTTCGAGATCGGTGACCTCATCCTTCGGCGCCGGCAGCTGGACGTTGAAGCTGAGCTTTTCGTCGGCGGCGATGCTGTTCTGCTCAAGCTTGACGGTGAAGGCGCCGAGATCCTGCCCCTGGGCGCCACGCATGGCGATGCGGATCGCCGGCAGGGCGCGCTCGGTGCCGCCGACATTCACCACATCGCCCGAGACCGTTACCTTGGTGGTGCCGCTGTCGAGCACGGTGGCGGATTTCAGGTTATGCAGTTCGAGCCCGAGCCACTGCGCCGCCTCGACCGGGATACCGAGCTGCTCATACAGCTTGGCGAGCGGCGGATAGAAGGCGACCAGTTCGATCCGCTTCTCGTAACCGCCGCCGACCACGCCGCCCATCAGGCCGAACAGCAGCAGCCAGCCGAGCCAGGCCCAGGAGAACGGCTTTTTTGCCTGGCTGCGGGCGCGCTGCAGCCCCGCTTCGGCCAGCCGCTCGCGGCGGCGCTTGATCGCCTCGTCGGGGTCGTCGTCCAGGCCGCCGCCATCGACCGGCTCGTCCAGCGGCGGATGCAGCGGCGGACGGTCCAGCTCGCTGTCCAGCAGGTCGTCGTCGAAACCGCTGATCCGCGGGGCCGGCGGGCTCAGCGGCGGGGCGAAATCATCCGCAGGCGACAGATCCAGGTCGGGCAGCGGCGGCGGTGCCGGCGGCTCCAGCGAGGACGGCGGC
>JAEYSS010000186.1 GCA_023434425.1 Pseudomonadota bacterium
TCCGGCTCGGCTTCCGCTTCGCCCCCGCCTGGGCGGCCGACCGCGCCGCCCGGCTGTTCCTGCGGCCCTGGCGTCGGCCGGCCGGCGACCGTTCCCGGTATGTTTCACGTGAAACATGTTTTGCGGCAGAGAGCGCCTTCGGTCCCGTCGCGGCCTGGAGTTTCGGGCCCACGGCGCCGAGGACGCCGGCCATCCTGCTGGTGCATGGCTGGGAGGACGATCACCTGAGCTGGGCTTTGCTGATCGACAAGCTGGTGGCGCGCGGCTATCGCGTCATCGCGCCCGACCTGCCCGGCCATGGCCGCTCGCCGGCAAAACTGACCTCGATCCTGGTGATGGCGGCGGGACTGGCGGCGGTTGCACGTGAAGCGGAGACAATCGGCGCGGTCTCGGCGGCACAGCCGTTCCAGGCGGTGATCGCGCATTCGCTGGGCGGCACGGCCACACTGCTCGCCGCCAGCGAGATGGGGCTGCGGGCCGAGCGCTTCGCCATCATGGCGGCGCCGAACCATCCGCGGCTGTTTGCCGGCGCCATGATGAAGATGCTCGGGCTGAATGCCGCGCAGACGCAACAGGTTTTCACGAGTATCGAACGGCTGGTCGGGCGCAGCCTGGACTCGCTGCATCTGCCGCCGAAGTTACGCCAGCTGGCCGCACCGGGCCTGATCCTGCACAGCCGCGACGACCGCACCGTGCCGCTGCAGCACAGCCAGGAGAATGCCGCCGCCTGGCCGCGCGCCGATTTCCGCATCCTCGACGGGCTCGGCCATCGCCGCCTGATCAGCGACGATGGCGTGCAGGCCATGCTGCTGCATTTCGTCGAAAGCCGGGCGCCGCAGGATGCGTACGGCTTACGAACCGACGCAGCCGATTGACCGGGCGACTAGCGCCGCAGCTGCTGCGCGTGATGCGCGATATGCTCGCCGATGAAGCTGGCGATGAAATAGTAGCTGTGGTCGTAGCCGGCCTGCAGGCGCAAGGTCAGCGGAATGCCGGCCGCGGCGGCGGCGTTGGTCAGCAGCTGCGGCTTGAGCTGCTTTTCCAGAAACTCGTCGGCCATGCCCTGGTCGATCAGCACCGGCCGGCGCCACTCCGTCTGTGACGCCAGCGCGGTGGCATCCCAGCTTTTCCACGTGGAACGTTCGGTGCCGAGATAGCCGGTGAAAGCCTTCTCGCCCCAGGGCACCTGGCTCGGCGCCACGATCGGCGCGAAGGCCGAGACCGACTTGTAACGCTGCGGATTGCGGAAAGCGCAGACCAGCGCGCCATGGCCGCCCATCGAATGGCCGAAAATGCCGCTGCGCGCCGGTTCCACGGGAAAAGACTCGGCGATCAGCGTCGGCAATTCCTCGGTGACATAGCTGTACATGCGGTAATGCTTCGACCACGGCGCCTCGGTGGCATCGACATAGAAGCCGGCGCCGGAGCCGAAATCATACGCGTCATCCTCGCCGGGGATACTGACCCCGCGCGGCGACGTGTCGGGTGCCACCAGAATCAGGCCATGCTCGGCGGCATAACGCTGCGCGCCGGCCTTGCTGACCATGTTTTCCCAGGTGCAGGTCAGGCCGGAGAGATAATACAGCACCGGCAGCTTCGCGCTGTCCGATGCCTGCGGCGGCAGATAGACGGCAACTTCCATGCTGCAGCCGAGCATGGCGGATTTGTGCCGCCAGACCTGCTGCTGGCCGCCGAAGCAGGCCCAGTTTTTGATGCGCTCCACGTGAAACCTCAGCCGAAAAGAGTCAAAACGTCACGACCGAGCGGATCGATTCGCCCCGGTGCATCAGGTCGAAGGCGTCGTTGATCTTGTCCAGCGGCATGACATGGGTGATCAGGTCGTCGATATTGATCTTGCCGTCCATATACCAGTCGACGATCTGCGGCACGTCGCTGCGCCCGCGCGCGCCGCCGAAGGCCGAACCCTTCCAGACCCGGCCGGTGACCAGCTGGAACGGACGCGTGGAGATTTCCGCGCCCGACGGCGCCACGCCGATGATGATGCTCTCGCCCCAGCCCTTGTGGCAGCATTCCAGCGCCTGCCGCATCGTTTTGGTGTTGCCGATGCATTCGAAGCTGAAATCGGCGCCGCCCTTGGTCAGCTCGACCAGATGCGGCACCAGATCCTCATCCTTCATGTCTTTCGGGTTGACGAAATGCGTCATGCCGAATTTCTCGGCCATCGCCTTGCGGGCCGGATTGATGTCGACGCCGATGATGCGGTCGGCGCCGACCATGCGCGCGCCCTGGATCACGTTCAGCCCGATACCGCCGAGGCCGAAGACCACCACATTGGCGCCGGCCTGAACCTTGGCCGTGTAGACCACCGCGCCGATGCCGGTGGTGACGCCGCAGCCGATATAGCAGACCTTCTCAAACGGCGCGTCCTCGCGGATCTTGGCCACCGCGATCTCGGGCAGCACGGTGTAGTTGGCAAAGGTCGAGGTCCCCATGTAATGCCAGACGGTTTCGCCGCGACATTTGAAGCGGCTGGTGCCGTCGGGCATCAGGCCGGCACCCTGGGTGATGCGGATCGACTGGCAGAGATTGGTCTTGCGGCTGAGGCAGTAGTCGCATTGCCGGCATTCCGGCGTGTAGAGCGGGATGACATGGTCGCCCTTTTTCACGCTGGTAACGCCCGGGCCGATATCGACCACCACGCCGGCGCCTTCATGGCCGAGGATGCAGGGGAACTTGCCCTCGGAGTCGAGGCCGGACAGCGTATAGGCATCGGTGTGACAGACGCCGGTGGCCCGGATCTCGACCAGCACTTCGCCGGCCCTGGGGCCTTCCAGCTTCACCGTCTCGATGCTGAGCGGCTTTTTGGCTTCGAAAGCGACTGCGGCGCGCACGTCCATGGCAATTCTCCTGCGGGAATGACCGCAGGAGAATAGAGGCAGGTGCTGGCGCTGGCTAGGCCGCCAGCTCCACCGCAATCGCCGTCGCCTCGCCTCCGCCGATGCAGAGCGAGGCGATGCCGCGCCTGCCGCCGGAGCGCTGCAGTGTATTGAGCAAGGTGACGATAATCCGCGCGCCGGTCGCGCCGATCGGATGGCCGAGCGCGCAGGCGCCGCCCAGCAGGTTGACCCGGTCATGACCGATATTGAGATCGCGCATCGCTGCCATCGGCACGGCCGCGAAGGCTTCGTTGATCTCGAACAGATCGACCTGATCGATGCTCCAGCCGGTCTTGTCGAGCAGCTTGCGGATCGCCGGGATCGGCGCGGTGGTGAACCAGTCCGGCGCCTGGGCATGCACGCTGTGACCGACAATACGCGCCACGATGGGCAGGCCCTTGTCTTTCGCGGTGCTCTCGCGCGCCAGCACCAAAGCGGCGGCGCCATCGGCATTGGCTGAGGAGCTGGCCGGTGTGATCGTGCCGTTGGCCTTGAAGGCGGCCTTCAGGGTCGGGATCTTCTCGGGATTCACTTTGAGCGGATTCTCGTCGCGGCTCAGCGGCTCGGCGCCCTTGGCCTGCGGCGTGACAGAAACGATCTCGGCATCGAACCAGCCATTCTCGACGGCCTTGCGCGCGCGGGTCAGCGTCTCGATGGCATAGGCATCCTGCTCGGCCCGCGTAAAACCGTATTTCTCGGCGCATTGCTCGCCGAAGGTGCCCATGGCGCGGTCGCGCTCATAGGCGTCTTCCAGACCGTCCATCATCATATGGTCGATCACCTTGGTATGGCCGGCCTTGTGGCCGAAGCGCATCTGCGGCAGCAGATACGGCGCGCCCGACATGCTCTCCATGCCGCCGGCCACCATGAGCGTCGCCGAGCCGGCCAGCAGCATGTCATGCGCCAGCATGGTGGCGCGCATGCCCGAGCCGCAAACCTTGTTGATGGTGACGGCGCCGACATGATCGGGCAGCCCGGCCTTGCGCGCCGCCTGGCGCGCCGGCGCCTGGCCCTGGCCGGCCGGCAGCACGCAGCCCATCAGCACTTCATCGATCTCTTCGCCTTTCACGCCGGCGCGCGCGAGTGCTTCCCTGATCACCACGGCGCCGAGTTCGTTGCCGGCCACGGAGGCGAGCGCGCCGCCGAAACGGCCGAGCGGCGTGCGGATAGCGGAAGCAATCACAATCGGATCTTTGCTGGCGGACATGTGGCTCTCCTGATTTCTCTTGCCGGGTAAATTAGATGATTGCTATCATCTATCGGTCAAGCCTTATTTTGCAGCCGCGAAAGAAACCCATGCGCCGCTCGGCCGAGGAAAAGGCGGAAACCCGCCGCCAGATCGTGCGGACCGCCGGACGCATGATCCGCGGCCGCGGCCTGGCAGACACCGGCGTCACCGATGTGATGGCCGAGGCCGGCCTGACCCATGGCGGTTTCTACCGGCATTTCGGCTCCAAGGACGAACTGGCCGCGGCGGCGGTGGAGTCAGCCTTTGCCCATATGCGGACGCGTCTGGAACAGATCACCGCGAAAGCGCCAGCGGGAAAGAAAATGGCGGCGCTGATCGACACCTACCTGACCGAGGCGCATCGCGACCAGCCGCAGCAGGGCTGCGTGATGGCCAGCGTCGGCATGGAGGCGCAGCGCGCCGGCGGCGTGGTGCAGGCGGCGTATGAAGCGGGCATCGCGCGGCTGCTGACGCTGTTCGCCGCCCAGATCGACGCACCGACCCGGCAGCAACGCGACGACCGCGCGCAGATGGTGCTGTCGGTGATGGTGGGCGGACTTCTGCTGGCGCGGGCGCTGCGCGGCGATGCAACCGCGTCGAAACGCGCGCTGGCGAATGCGCGCAAGGCTGCGCTGGCGGTTGCAAAGGGATAAACGTGGATGGTCGGCAGACCCGGCCATGACATTGCAGAAACACAACAGCCGTCACCCTCGGGCCTGACCCGAGGGTCTCGTGCAAAATGGACAGAGATGCCCGGATCAAGTCCGGGCATGACGAAGCATAAAAAAGCCCGGCATCTGCGCCGGGCTTTTTTTCGTTTCCGATCTGCGCGCCGCGCCTACTCCGCCGCCTCGATATTGCGCGCCAGCACTTCGCGCTTGCCGACATGGTTGGCGCCGCCGACCACGCCTTCCTTTTCCATGCGCTCCATGATGCGGGCGGCGCGGTTATAGCCGATCTGCAGATGGCGCTGGATGAAGGAGGTGCTGGCCTTGCGCTCGCGGCAGACGAGAGCCACCGCCTGGTCGTAGAGCGAGTCTTCCTCGCTGCCGCCGTCGCCGCCGCCGGACCCCGGCGCGCCATATTTGCCGCCATCGGCATCGGCCGTGACCGCCTCGACATAGACCGGCTCGGCCTGGTCCTTCAGCGTCTTGACCACGCGTTCGACTTCTTCATCCGACACAAACGGCCCGTGCACGCGGCTGATGCGGCCGGCGCCCGGCATGAACAGCATGTCGCCCATGCCCAGCAGCTGCTCGGCGCCCTGCTCGCCCAGGATGGTGCGGCTATCGATCTTCGAGGTCACCTGGAAGGAAATACGCGTCGGGAAATTGGCCTTGATCGTGCCGGTGATGACATCGACCGACGGACGCTGCGTCGCCATGATCAGGTGAATGCCGGCGGCCCGCGCCATCTGCGCGAGGCGCTGGATCGCGGCTTCGATATCCTTGCCGGCAACCAGCATCAGGTCGGCCAGTTCGTCGACGATCACGACGATGAAGGGCAGCGGGTTGAGGTCGATCGGGCGTTCTTCGTAGATCGGCTTGCCGCCTTCGTCGAAACCGGTCTGCACGGTGCGGCCCAGCGTCTCGCCCTTGGCACGCGCCTGACCCAGGCGCTCGTTGTAGCTCGCAATGTTGCGCACGCCGAGTTCCGACATCTTGCGATAGCGGTCTTCCATCTCGCGCACGGTCCATTTCAGCGCGACGACCGCCTTGCCCGGCTCGGTGACCACCGGGGCCAGCAGATGCGGGATGCCGTCATAGACGGAGAGTTCCAGCATCTTGGGATCGACCATGATGAAGCGGCACTGATCCGGCGTCAGCTTGTAGAGCAGCGACAGGATCATGGTGTTGATCGCCACCGACTTGCCCGAACCGGTGGTGCCGGCGACGAGCAGATGCGGCATCTTGGTCAGGTCGGCGATAATCGCAGACCCGCCGATATCCTTGCCCAGCGCCAGGCCCAGCTTGGTCGCCGGGCTTTCGAACTCGGCCGAAGACAGCAGTTCACGCAGGTACACGGTCTCGCGTTTGGCATTCGGCAGTTCGATGCCGATGGCATTGCGGCCGGGGATGACGGCGACGCGGGCCGACAGCGCGCTCATCGAGCGGGCGATATCGTCGCTGAGGCCGATCACGCGGCTGGATTTGGTGCCGGGCGCGGGTTCGAGTTCGTAGAGCGTGACGACCGGACCGGGGCGCACCTTGGTGATCTCGCCCTGCACGCCGAATTCGCTCAGCACGGATTCCAGCATGCGCGCATTCTGTTCCAGCGCATCCTCGTTGATCTTTTCGCGGCCGGCATCGGCCGGCGGCGGCTTGAGCAGCGACAGTTCCGGCAGTTCGAAATCGCCGGCATCGCCCAGATTGAGCGTGGTCTGCGCCTCGCGCACCGCGCGGCTGCCGGCTTTGGGCTTTTCGATGCGACGGGTGACGCGGCCCTCATCGGCCTTCTTCGCGGTCGGAAGACGCGGCATGTCGTCGTCTTCCGCGTCGGCGTCGTCGAAACCATCCGCATCGACATAATCGTCGTCTTCGACCACGGCTTTGGTCTTCGCCTTGCCGAAGCTCGGCTCGGCCTTGCGCAGCACCGGCTTGTCATCGTCGCTGTCGCGCGTGAACACCGCCTTCAGACGGGCGAAGAACCCTTGCGTCTCCTGGCCGGCGCGCATGGCGACGCGGCCGCCCTGATAGATGCCCTGCGCCGCCAGACCCGCCGTGGCAGCGGCGCCGAAGCCGAGGCCGGCGCCCATGCTGCGCCATTCGCCCATGCTGAGGCCCGACGCGAAATAGAAGCTGAGCACAGCCAGGCCGAAGCAGATCACGGCCGGCAGCACCGCCGAGATCGGCATGCCGAACATCACGCCGACGGGCACCAGCTGGTGATAGAGGATGAAATCGCCGACCACGCCGCCGAGACCGGCGCGCAAGGCCCAGGTCGCCGGCACCGGCAGGGCCGCGGCAAAGGCGGCAAACAGGATGAGCGTCAGCGGCACCAGCGCCACATTCAGCCACCAGCGCGGCAGGCCGCGATGCGAGACGACGCGGAAGCCCCAGCTGGCCAGCAGCAGCACGAACAGCCAGGCCGAGAGGCCGAGCGTCTGCAGCAGCACGTCGGAGACATAGGCGCCAGGCAGGCCGAGCCAGTTATGCGGCGCCATGGGCGTGGCATGATTGAAATTGGGATCGGCGGGATCGAAGCTGGCCAGCGCCAGCGCCAGCAGGAAACCGAGACCGAGGATCAGGATGCCGCCGCCTTCGCGGGCGCGCAGGCGCAGGAAATCGTCGAAACCCTCGGGGAAGAAAGACCGCTTCTTCTTGGACCTGGCAGCCATGCCGTTCCTCACAGATTAACCATACCGGCGCGCAGACAGAGTCGCCGGTCCGGGCCGATTCGCCCTAGCCTGCTTAGTTAAGCTCCGAGAACGTTACCAATGCGTTGAAGCGCGACCCTGGTGGTCTCCAGATCGGCCACCAAAGCGATGCGGAGATAGGATTTTCCGGCCTGTTCTCCGCCGTTTTCCGGCCGGGTCAGATAATTACCCGGCAGGGTGCGAATCGCGGCCTCGCGCCACAGTTTGAGCGCGGCCGCCTCGGGGTCGCCCACATCGAGCCAGAGGTAGAAGCCGCCCGGCGGCCGGTAGAAGCCGAAGCGGTTGCCCAGCACATTCTGCGCCATGTCGAATTTCTGGCGGTAAAGCTCGCGGTTGGCCTCGACATGCGCCTCGTCGTTCCACAGGGCGGTGGAGGCCTCGACCACCGGCATCATCAGGCCGGCGCAACCGTAATTGCGCAGCTTGATGAAGGTCTGGGTGATCAGCGGATCGCCGGCGCAGAAACCCGAGCGCAGGCCCGGCGCGCTGGAGCGCTTGGACAGCGAGTGGAAGACCAGCACATTGCTGAGCGCATCTTTCGTGGCCTTGCCGCCGCTCAGCTTCATCGCCGCTTCCAGCCCGCCCGGCGGCGGCGCGTCGGTATAGATCTCGGCATAGCATTCATCGAAGGCGATGACGAAATCATGTTCGCGCGCCAGTTCGATCAGGCGCGCCATATAGTCCAGGCTCGCCACCGTGCCCTGCGGATTGGCCGGCGTGCAGAGATACAGCAGCGCGGTGCGTTCGAGGATCTCGCGCGGCAGGCCGGCGAAATCGGGCATGAAGCCGTTCTCCGGCAGGGCCGGCACGAAATACGGCTCGGCACCGCAGGCGGCAGCCGCCCCGACATAGGCCTGGTAGAAGGGATTGGGCATCAGCACGATCGGCTTCTCTCCCCTGGGCCCCTTCTTCGGCGGGATCACCACCTGCGCCACCATGAACAGGCCTTCGCGCGTGCCGTTCAGGGCGACGATCTGCTTTTCCGCATCGAGCAGACCGTCCGGCAACCGATAGCGCCGTTGCAGCCAGC
>JAEYSS010000274.1 GCA_023434425.1 Pseudomonadota bacterium
GGTTTACGGCGCCGACGTGGAGCCCAAGCTCTTTCTGGGGTCTGACGTCATTCGCCTCCGGCTACAGCCCCATCCCTGCCCTGCGCCGACAGCGAATAAAAATCCCGAAAATTCAAATATTTATTTAGAGCGCGTTAGTCGCTGTCGCTGAACTGCACCCGGTCGCGCAGGCGACGCAGACAGGCCTCGCGATCCGGCACAAAGCCGGCTTCCGCCCACCAGGATTCAATCTCGTTGAGCAGCGCACTGACCGTCGGCCCCGGCGCGAAACCGGCGGCGAGGATGTCGGCGCCGCGCAGTGGAAAGACCGGTCGCCGCCAGCTCGCCGTCGCCACGGCGCGCGCGACAGCCTTCGTCTCCTCCGCCTCCGCGGCCTGACGGGCGGTCGCCAGCAGCAGCGCGTCGCGGTAGCGTTCCGCACCCAGCCGGTACAGCGCCAGGCGGAAAACTGAGTCGTCCTGCAGCATCCGGACATCGAAAGCCGGCAGCGACAGCAGGCCCGCCAGCCGCATGCGCTGGGCATTGGAAAGTTTCAGCCGGTCGGCCACGGCATCCGCATCAGTGTTGCCCTCCAGCAACAGGGCGAGCCGCGGCCAGAGATCCGGGTCGGCGCCGCCGGCCGCAGCGACCGCCAGCTGCAACCGCACCAGACGGGAAAACGCCGCTGCGTCCAGTCGCGCCTGCGGCAGGATCGCCCCCAGCACGCCGCTCTGCTGCATCAGCGCCAGCGCCTCGGCGGCATTCGGCAGGATCAGGATTTTCAGCAGCTCGTCACGGATCCGCTCGCCGGATAGCCGTTCGAGGCCGCCCACCGAATCGGCGCAGGCGGCCAGCGAGGCTGCATCCGGCGCACCTTTGCCGAAACGCGCATGGAAGCGGAAAAAGCGCAGCACCCGCAGATAGTCTTCCGCAACGCGCTGCGCCGGGTCGCCGATGAAACGCACGATCCCGGCCGCCAGATCGGCGCGGCCGTCGGTGAAATCGAAAAGCTGCCCCCCGGCATCGGCGTAGAGCGCATTGATGGTGAAATCGCGCCGCGCGGCGTCCTCGGCCCAGTCGGTGCCGAAGGCAACCGTGGCATGGCGCCCGTCGGTGGCGACATCGCGGCGCAGCGTGGTGATCTGGAAGGTAGCGGGCGGCACCACGGCGGTGACGGTGCCATGCTCGATGCCCGTCAGCACCGCCTTCAGCCTGGCTTTCTCCAGCCGCCGGATCACCTGGTCCGGGGTTTCCGGCGTGGCGATATCGATATCGGCAGGGCGCAGACCCAGGAGGGCGTCGCGCACACAGCCGCCGACGAATCGCACGGAGGCGCCGCCGGCACCCAGCGCCGCCAGCAGACTGCGGGTCGGGGCCGCCGTCATCCAGTCCGGCGGGACGATCTTGTCAGGCAGGGTCATGGCGCCAGTCTAGCCGGTTATTGGCCGACGCGCCCCGGCACGATCCGGCCATCCTCGAAACGGGCGGGGGCATAGCTGCCCAGCTCGTCGCCGAAAAAGGCGCCATAGATCACGAAGCTGAGGATCATCAGCGCCAGCCCGATGGCGGCCAGCCAGAACCACGGCGTCGCTTCCGGACCGTCCTTGCCGCTACGCTTCACATGCCAGATGTAGAGGCCGTAAAGCAGGAAGGGCAGAATGAGCGGGAGCAGGTGAACGATCAGGCGGCTCATCATGGCTGGGCCACCCTGTTGCTTTCCTGGCCCGCCGTCTGACCATGCAGCAGATCATGCAGATTGCGCAACATGCCGGCCGTCGCCCCCCAGATGTAATACTCGCGATACGGCATGGCCCACCACTGGCGCTCGACGCCGTTGAATACGCCTTTGTGCCGCTGGTGATTGCGCGAATCCATCAGGAAGTCGAACGGAACCTCAAAGACCTCGGCCACCTCGTGCTGCGCCAGCTGCAGCGAGAAGCCCGGCTTCACCAGGCCGACGACCGGCACGACGGCAAAGCCGGTGCCGGTGACGTAGGCATCCAGCGCGCCCAGCACGCTGATATGGGCACGGTCCAGGCCGATCTCTTCCTCGGTCTCGCGCAGCGCCGTGGCGATCACGTCGGGATCCTCGGCATCGACGCGCCCGCCCGGGAAGCTGACCTGGCTCGCATGATTGGACAGATGCGCGGTGCGCCTGGTCAGGATCACGCGCTCGCCGCCGTCATAGGCCACCACCGGCACCAGCACGGCCGCCGGCATCAGCGGGCCGGGACGAAACGGCGCGAAGCCGGGATTGAGCTGGAAATCGCCTTTCGGCGCCAGCGTGTGATCGCGCGGAATCTCATCGAAGGCCGGCACCGGCTGCAGATGCGCGCGCAGGCGTTCCACGGTCGGCGTACTGTCGATAATCAGCGGTGCGGCAGCATTCACGGCATGTCACCCAAAACGAAAAACTGCCCGGCGCTGTGCACGCCCAGCACAGCCTTGCCGTCGACGCTGCGTTCCTCCGCCAGCTCGACAAGCTGATAATAGACCGGCCGCGCGAGCAGCGCCTCAAGCCGGTCGCGGACCAGCACGTAAGGCGACGGTTCGCCGGTCGCCGGATTGACACTGATCCGCAGCGGATGCCCGGCATCCAGCGGAACGACGTCGTCGACATTGGTGCGGAAGGCGATCAGGCGACCGCCCCCTTCCGCATCGGCCACAGTGGCCTCGACGGCAACGAAGGGCGCGTCGTCGACCCGGATGCCGCATTTCTCGGCCGGCGTCACCAGAACGTAACTGTCGTCCGGCTCGCGGCGCAGAATACTGGCAAACAGCTTGACCATGGCGGGTCGCGGAATCGGCGACCCCATATAATGCCAGCTCCCGTTCCGGGCGATGCGCATGTCGATCTGCCCGCAAAAGGGCGGATTCCAAAGATGGACCGGCGGTTTTTTGCGCAAAGTCTCCTCGCCGCCGAACCGGGCGATCACATCCTTGAGACTAGGGCCTTTAGAGGCGGTGACAGACATATGAGTCATATAGGCTTTCGTTTCGCTTCTACTATATACTCATTCCCATGCACAATTTGAGCGATACCGCCGAACATATCCTTCCTGAGATCGAACGGGTCGGCGGCCGTCTCGTGACCGCCCGCGATGCGGTCGGCCGGGTGATCTTCGGTCAGGGCGAAGTCGTCGAGGAAACCCTGATCACCCTGCTGGCCGGTGGCCATGCCCTGCTGGTCGGTGTTCCGGGCCTGGCGAAGACCAAGCTGGTCGAGACGCTGGCCAGGGTTCTCGGCCTCGATGCCCGCCGGGTGCAGTTCACCCCCGATCTGATGCCGGCCGATATCGTCGGCTCGGAAGTGCTGGAGGAAAGCGACACCGGGCGCCGCTCGTTCCGCTTCATCCCCGGTCCGGTCTTCTGCCAGTTGCTGATGGCCGACGAAATCAACCGCGCCAGCCCGCGCACGCAGTCCGCGCTGCTGCAGGCCATGCAGGAACGCCAGGTCTCCGTGGCCGGCCAGCGCCACGACCTGCCGGCACCCTTCCATGTGCTGGCAACGCAGAACCCGCTGGAACAGGAAGGCACCTATCCGCTGCCCGAAGCCCAGCTCGACCGCTTCCTGCTGCAGATCGACGTGCGCTATCCCGCCCGCGTGGCCGAGCGCCGCATGCTGTTCGCCACCACCGGCGCGACGGAGGAATCGATCCCCACCGTGCTGAACGCCGCCGACCTGATGGCGGCGCAGCGTCTGGTGCGCCGCATCCCGGTCGGCGAGAGCGTAGTGGAAGCCATCCTGAATCTCGTCCGCGCCGGACGGCCCGAAGAAAGCGACGTGCCGGGCCTGGCCGATCTGGTCGCCTGGGGCCCCGGTCCGCGCGCCAGCCAGGCGCTGATGCTGGCGGTGCGTGCCCGCGCGCTGCTGCAGGGCCGCCTCGCGCCGTCGATCGACGACGTGCTGGCGCTGGCCGGCCCGATCCTGCGGCATCGCATGGCGCTGACATTTGCCGCCCGCGCCGAAGGCGTCACCGTCTCCGACGTCATCGCCAAGCTGACCGCGCCGCTGCGGTAAGCCGGGCGCGGCATGGCGGCAACGGCAGCGACCGGACCCACAGCCAACGCACGGCGCCAGCGCGCCGAACACTTCGCCGCATTCCTGCCGCCGCTGCTGGTGGCCGCCGAACGCGTCGCCGCCACCGTCGAACAGGGCGTGCATGGCCGCCGCCGCGTCGGGCCCGGCGATGCATTCTGGCAGTTCCGCCGCTACAGCCAGGGCGACTCGCTGACCCGCATCGACTGGCGCCAGACCGCCAAGCGCCAGGCCGCCTTCATCCGCGAGAATGAATGGGAAGCCGCCGAGAGCGTGTGGCTGTGGCGCGATCCCTCACCCTCGATGCGCTGGAAATCCGATCTCGGCATGGAACAGAAGGACGAGCGTGGCGACCTCCTGCTGCTCGCGCTGGCCAGCCTGCTGCTGCGTGGCGGCGAACGCGTGGCGCTGCTCGGCCATCCGCAGCGCCCGGCATCGGGCCGCATGGTGCTGGAGCGCATCGCCGAGCGGCTGATCCGCTCCCGCTTCGACTCCGCCGAGGCCAGCCTGCCACCGATCCAGCCGCTGCCGCGCTATGCGCATGTCGTGCTGCTCGGCGACTTTCTCTATCCGATACCGGACATCGCCGCGCGCCTGCGCCAGATTTCCGATATGGGCGTGAAAGGCACCATTCTGCGCCTGGTCGATCCGGCCGAGGAAGACTTCCCCTACAAGGGCCGCACCCGCTTCCTCGGCCTTGAGGGTGAGCACCCCCTTCTGGTGCCGCGCGCCGAAAGCATGGGGGATGACTGGCGCACGACTTTCGCGGCACACCAGCAGGAACTGGCCGAGGTCTGCCGGCGGCTCGGCTGGCGCCACATCAAGCATCGCACCGACCGGGGTCCGCAGACGGCGCTGCTGTCTCTCTACCAGTCCCTGCAGGGCGAACGCGCCCTCCTGCCGACGGGGCGCTGATCATGCTGTCGCTCGGCGCACTCGCCTTTGCCACACCCTGGGCGCTCGCCGCGCTGATCGGCTTGCCGGTGCTGTGGTGGCTGCTGCGCATCACGCCGCCGCAGCCCCGGCAGGTCACCTTCCCGCCGCTGCGCCTGCTGCTCCTGCTGCAGCCGAAGGAAGAAACCCCGGCGCATACGCCCTGGTGGCTGCTGCTGCTGCGTCTGGTCATCGCGGCCCTGGCGATCCTCGCCCTCGCCGAACCGATTCTGAATCCGCAGCCGACACAGCGCGACGGCCAGGCGCTGGTGCTGGTGATCGATGACGGCTGGACCGGCGCCCCGCGCTGGCGCGAAAAACTTGCCCGGGCCGATGAATTGCTGGAGGGCGCCGAACGCGACGAGCGGCCCGCCGTGCTGATCACCACAGCCGCACCGGCAAACGGTGAGGCGATGCAGCCCTCGCTGCTGATGCCGGCCGCGGAGTTGCGGCCGATCGTGGCCGGCCTGCAGCCCAAGGCCTGGCTCAGCGACCGCGCGGCACTGGTGCAGGCTTTGCTGCAGGCGCGCCTGCCCGAGACTGCCAGCGTGGTCTGGATCAGCGACGGTCTGCGCGACGACGAGAGCGGCGAAAGCACCTACACGCTGGCCGAATTCCTGCAACGGCTCGGCCCTGTCAGCGTGATTGCCACGCCGGACGATGCCACGCTGGCTTTGCTGCCGCCGGTCACCAGCGCGCAGGGCGATACCGTCACATTGCGCCGTAGCGCCAACGTAACCGGCGAACAAGGCGTGACGCTCCGCGCCGTCACCGATCAGGGCCGCGTGCTGGCGCGCGAGCGCTTGCAGTTCGCCGCGCGTTCGGAAACCGCAACGATGAAGCTCGACCTGCCGAGCGAGTTGCGCAATCAGCTCGCCCGCCTCGAAATCGAGGAACAGCCCACCGCAGGCAGCGTGCAGCTGCTGGACGACCGCTGGCGCCGCCGCCCGGTCGGGCTGGTGACGGGTGGCGCGGTGGAAACGCGCCAGCCGCTGCTGGGAGACCTGTTCTACCTGGAACGCGCGCTGGGGCCTTACGCGGAGCTGCGCTCGGCACCGGTGGGAGAATTGCTGCAGCGGGAACTCGCCGTCATCGTGCTGGCCGACGTGGCGCAGGTGGTGGCGAGCGAAACCCGCCAGCTGGAAGAGTGGATCGACAACGGCGGCGTGCTGCTGCGCTTTGCCGGCCCGCGCATGGCAGAAGCGACGGATGGCCTGCTGCCGGTGAAGCTGCGTCAGGGCTCACGGCAACTGGGCGGCGCGCTGTCCTGGTCGCAGCCGCAGCGACTGGGGGCGACGCCGGAATCCAGTCCCTTCTTCGGCCTGGGCGGCAGCAGCGAGGTGACGGTCAGCCGGCAGGTTCTGGCTGAGCCGGAAGCGCAGCTCGGCGACAAGACCTGGCTGCGGCTGGAGGACGGCACGCCGCTGGCGACCGCCACGCAGCGCGGCAAGGGCTGGCTCATCCTGGTTCACACGACCGCCAACACGTTATGGTCCGATCTGGCGCTCAGCGGGTTCTATGTCGAAATGCTGCGCAAGGTGATCGATCTCTCCCAGGGCATCAGCGGCACCGGCGAAGCTGCTGGCACGCCGCTGCCGCCGCTTGGCGTGCTGGATGGCTTCGGCCGTGCCGTCGAACCGGGGCCTGCGGTGCAGCCGATTGCGCCCCGCGCGCTTGCCACCACCAAACCCGGCCCGCGTCATCCGCCGGGCTGGTACGGCCGCCTGGACAGCCGGCAAGCACTCAACACCGCCAACGCCGAGACCAAGCTGCTGCCGGTGACCAACTGGCCCGCCGGCGTCGCCGAGCTGGGGCTGGATGGCCAGAGCCGCGAACTGCATCTGCTGCCCTGGCTGCTGGGCGCTGCGCTGCTGCTGTTCCTCGCCGACTGGCTGATCGGACTGGGACTGCGCGGATTACTGCCAGCGCTGCGGCGCCGTCCGGCCGCCGCGATGCTTGCCGTCGTCATCCTGCTGCTGTCGGGGGCCGGCGAAGCGCAGACGCGGCGCAGCACGGTCACTGCCGGCGACGACTTTGCGCTCAGGGCCTCGCTCGACCTGCGGCTCGCCTATGTCGTCACCGGACAGGCAGATGTCGATCAGATGAGTCGCGCCGGCCTCTATGGCCTGACCGAAATTCTGTACCGCCGCACCTCCATCGAGGCGGCGGAGCCAATCGGCGTCAATCTGGAAGCCGACGACATTTCCCTGCTGCCCTTCCTGTACTGGCCGATCACGCCGCAACAGCCTCAGCTTTCCGATGCCGCGCTGCGCCGGCTGGATCTGTTCATGAAGACCGGTGGCATGATCCTGTTCGACACGCGCGATCAGGCGATGGGCCTGAGCGGCACGGCCGCCAGCCCGAATACCGACAAGCTGCGTCAGCTGCTGGCGCGGCTGGATATTCCGCCGCTTATGCCGGTGCCGGACGATCACGTGCTGACCAAGGCCTTCTATCTGATGCAGGATTTCCCCGGGCGCTATTCCGGCGGGACGCTCTGGGTCGAGCGCAATCCCGGCGGCGACAAGGATGGCGTCACCTCCATTGTGATCGGCAGCCATGACTTCGCCGCTGCCTGGGCGATCGACAATAACGGCCGGCCACTGGCCGTCACGGTGCCGAACCTGCCGCGCCAGCGCGAATTTTCCTATCGCTTCGGCGTCAACCTGCTGGTGTACACGATGACCGGCAATTACAAGGCCGACCAGGTCCACGTGCCGGCGCTGCTTGAGCGCCTGGGGAATTGAGCGGGCCTGAGATGAACAGCGCGCTCACGTTCGATTTCGCCCCGCTGGTCCCCTGGCCGCTGCTGCTGGCCGCTGCCGCCGTAGCCGTGCTGCTGACCTGCCTTGGCCTGTGGCGACGCGCGCGCGGCACGCTACTGCGCGCCGCCGTGGCCGTACTGGCGATCACTACGCTGGCCAATCCGGTCGCGCGCAAGGAAGACCGCAGCACTTTGCCCGATATCGCCGTGGTGGTGCTGGACGAAAGCCCGAGCCAGGGCATCGCCGAACGCCAGCGCCAGACCGAGCAGGCCGAAGCCATGCTGCGCGAGAAACTCGGCGCCACCGAGAATCTGGAAGTGCGCGTGGTGAAAGCCGGCAAGGCCGCGGCCGAAACCGCCGAGCGCGACGAAGGCACGCGATTGTTCTCGGCGCTGACGCTGGCGCTGAACGACCTGCCGCGTCATCGCCTGGCCGGCAGCATCCTGGTCACCGACGGCCAGGTGCACGACATGCCGGCCGAGATCGCCGCAGCGCAGGACGTGACCGGCGCACCGGTGCATGTGCTGCTGACCGGCCGGCCGGACGAGCGCGACCGCCGGCTGGTGGTGCGCAATGCACCGACCTTCGGCATGGTCAATCAGGAACTGAACGTCACGCTGCGTATCGACGATACCGGCGCAGCGCCCAACGAAATGGCCGAACTGCGTTTCCGCCAGCAGGATGTCGGCGAACGCGTGCTGCAGGTGCCGATCGGGCGCGATGTCACCGTGCCATTCAAGCTGTCGCGCGCCGACCGCAGCCTGCTGGAATTCGAGGTGCCGCCGATCCCGGGCGAGCTGACGCCGCTGAACAATCGTGTGGCGCTGTCGGTGAATGGCGTGCGCGACCGCCTGCGGGTTCTGCTGGTCACCGGCGAGGTGCATGCGGGCGAGCGTGTCTGGCGCAATCTGCTGAAGGCCGATCCGAATGTCGATCTGGTGCATTTCACCATTCTGCGTCCCCCGGACAAGCAGGACGGCACGCCGATCCGCGAACTGTCGCTGATTGCCTTCCCGATCCGCGAACTGTTTGAGATCAAGCTGAACGAGTTCGACCTGATCATCTTCGACCGCTACCGGCGGCGCGGCATTCTGCCGACCGCTTATTACGAAAATATCGCCCGCTATGTCCAACGCGGCGGCGCCTTCCTCGAAGTCTCCGGCCCGGCCTATGCCACGCCGCTCAGCATCTATCGCACGCCGGTCTCCGATATCCTGCCCGGCCGTCCGAACGGCACGATGCGCACCGAACCCTTCACGCCGCAGCTGAGCGCCATCGGCAAGCGCCACCCCGTCACGGCCGGTCTGCCGGGCTCCGTGGGCGAAAACGGCCAGCCGACCTGGAGCCGCTGGTTCCGCGTCGTCAATGTCGACGTCACGCGCGGCAATCCGGTGCTGGAAAGCCCGAACCGCGAGCCGCTGCTGGTGCTCGACCGCATCGAGAAGGGCCGCGTGGCGCAGTTCTATTCCGACCATATCTGGCTGTGGTCGCGCGGCTATGAGGGCGGTGGCCCGCAGGCCGAGCTGCTGCGCCGGCTGGCACACTGGCTGATGAAGGAGCCGGACCTCGAGGAAGAGGCGTTGCGCGCCGATGCCAGGGGCGGACGGCTGGAAGTCGAACGCCGCAGCCTGAGCGAAAGCAAGGAACCGGTGACGGTGATCCGCCCCGACGGCAGCGAAACCAAGTTGATGCTGGAGGAACAGGGCGACGGCATTGCCAGCGGCCGACTGCCGGTTGAACTGCCGGGCATCTATCGCGTGCGCGATGGCGAGCGAGAAACGGTGGCCACGATGGGTGCGATCAATCCGCGTGAATTTTCCGATCCGCGCGCCACGCCGGACGTGCTGAAGCCGCTGGCCGATGCCAGCCACGGCAGCGTGCGCTGGCTGCGTGACGGCGACCCGGATATCCGCATGGTGGACAAGCCGACGCGCTCTGCCGTGCGGGACCAGGCCGGCCGCAACTGGATCGGGCTTTATCGCCAGAACGACTATGTCGTCACCGGGCTGACGCTGACGCCGCTGGTGCTGCCGCTGGCGATGCTGACCGCGCTGCTGCTCGGCATGCTGCTGATGTGGCGGCGCGAGAGTCGCTAGGGCTGTCTCCATTCATTACCGGCGGGTGCCGGGATTGGACGCGCCCTTGTCTCTCGCCTATATAAATGCTAATATTCCCATTAATAAGAACATACGTGGTCATATTTTTGTATGCGCTACGAATGGATTTCCCGTCAAAACGATGCCGTTGGACATCGCGGATCAGGAAAATCAATGGCTTGGCTCACAAGGCCAAGCACTTATGCGGGATTCAACGGGACAGAACAGGACGAAACGGGACGAAACCGGACGAAACGGGATGGAACAGGCCTCGAATGGGACGAAACTGGCCCCTGAACGGGACGAAACTGGCTCTAACGCCGCATCCGTGCGGCGCCCTCCACCGACAGCCCCGCCCGCCAGCCCACCGCCCGACCCGCTTCGTTGATATGAGTGAGCCTGCCGTTCGCCCAAGCATCCGCTGCGTCGCCGATGCGCGCCGAGTTATGGCTGTAGGCTGCCGCCGGATAGGCCAGCAACGCCAGACCGGCAATGCCGGCATCGTCCTTGCCGAGTCCGGCGTCATTCAGGAAACAGCCGCGCAACGGCACGGCCACGGCAAACTGCGCAGCGCTGACGCCAGCATGGCTGCCCGAGATCACCAGCCGGCCGGCGTCTTCCGGCAGGATTTCGGCGATGCTGTCGAGCAGCAGGACATGGCCGTCATTGCCAAACGGCAAGACGGTGCGCGCCATGATCAGGCCGCCGCCTTCTTGCGGCCGCTGCCTTTCGCGGGCTTGCCGACCATGCCGCCCACGCCCTGCAATGCGCCGGCGGCGAGTTCCATCACCTGGAACCGCTCGCGCTCGACCCAGCCCGGCATCTCCATTCCGCGGTCGGCGGCATTCACGAAACCGAAGGGTTCGTAATAGGGCTTGTCGCCAACCAGGATGCACAGACCGTGGTTCAGCCGCGTGGCGGCATAGAGGCTGTGCCGGATCAGCGCACGGCCGATGCCCTGGCCCTGATAATCCGGATGCACGGCGACGGGCCCGAGCATGATCGCCGGTGTCGCCGCCTCGCCGATGGTGACGGGCCAGTAGCGGATCGAACCCAGGACGATGCCATCCTCGTCGCGCACGACGAAGGCGAGCGGCTTGATATGCCCGATGCCCTCGCGCAGCCGATAGACGGTCTTGCGCGTGCGATCCGAACCGAAGGCGAGATCCAGCAGGCTGTCGATCTGGGCGGCATCAGCGGGCCGCTCCGGCAGAATGGGGTACATGAGTTTGCTTCCAGCAACGATGTCGGACACCAGAGGCGGACGTTCGGCCTTAGCCTTCCGTCCGGTTGGCCGGGTCGTGCTCATCGGGGAAGCAGGGATGTCAGAGTCGGTTGGCGACGATGACCTGGCTTCAGTGGGCACGAACGGCCGTAACGCACCGCTTTCGCATCAT
>JAEYSS010000025.1 GCA_023434425.1 Pseudomonadota bacterium
CTTTCCGCCTGTCGCTTTGCCTTGGCAAGCGTGACGGGATTGGTCCGTATTGGGCCGTGTTAACGGCGCGTTTTGACCGGTGTTTCCTCGCGCTGGCGGCGCAACAGCACGTAGAAAGCGCCGGCGCCGCCCATTTCCTTGCGGGCCGGCGCCACGCCGAGGATCTGGTCGCGCCAGGGGCCGCGCCGCAGATAGTCCGGCAGCCAGGCGCGCAGCACGCCGCGGCCCTGGTGACTCATGATCGGGGCGTCTGCCGTTTTGCTCTGCCCCTTGCCGGTGATCACCAGCAGGCAGCGTTTCTGCTGCGCGATGCCGTCGCGCAGGAATTTCGACAGCGCGCGTTCGGCATTGGCCAGCGTGAGCCCATGCAGGTCGATGCGGGCTTCCACCGGCAGTTCGCCGCGCTCGAACCGCTGGCGCAGCCGCTTGTCCATCTGCGGCGCCGGCTTGTCGGCGTGACGTCCATGCGCGGCAAGCGGCGCCTTCTGCTTCGCTTCGGCTTTGGCATAGGCGGCCGCGCCGACACCTTCGGGCCGGAAGACCTTCGGCAACGGCGCCAGCGGCTGTGGCACGACATTGGCCGCTTTTTTCAGCGGCCGTGCCGACTGCGCCACCTGCTGCCAGACCTCCCCGTCTTCAGCCTTAAGACTGGCCGGGATCAGCGGCGCCGGTTTGACGGAAGTTTTACGGGGTGCCATCCGCGATGAGTACGATATGCAGCCGCCGCGGTCCATGGGCGCCGAGCACCGGCACGCCTTCGATATCGGCGGTGCGCGACGGTCCGGTGACGAAATTCACCGTGCGCGGCCAGTTTTCCGCAGCAGACTTGTCCGCCGTGCCGAGCCTGTCGCGCAGGCGGGCAAAGGCATCTTCCAGCGAGCCGGTGATCTGGCTCTCGCGCAGGACGACGATATGGTGATCGGGCACAAAATGCAGCGTGGTCGGCGTCGTGGTCGAGGAATGCAGCATGAGCGTGCCGGTTTCGGCGATGCCGGCAAAGGCCGGCGTCACGCTGACCAGATCCTGGCTGCGGCCCGGGCCGTAATCCACCTGCAGCATCGGACGTTCGCTCCACGGCAAATTCTGCAGCAGCGGATCGGGCGACACGCGCAGCTGCGACGGCAGGTTATGCCGCGCCAGATAATCGGCAATCTTGGCCGGCACATCCTGTTCGCCGGCCACGCTGTCGACCGTGACGGTGAGCGCCTCCACCTTGGCGGTGAACAGCGCGACCTGTTCGGCATGCGGGATCTGGGCGCGCTGCGGCACCAGATTGGGCGTGCGACGCGCGATGCGTTCGGCGACAGCCTGCGGCCGGGCCGGATCGTCGACGGTGTGTTTCAGGCCGGCGCGGAGCGTGGCGAAAATGCGATCACGGGAGCTGCTCATCGCACGGCTCCCTTTTTCGCTGACTTGTACTGGCTCATAAACGTGCTGGCCGATTGCGGCGCGGGCAGATCGCGGCCATCGGTCCAGCCCGCGGCCAGCGGCAGCGCGGCGAATTTGCCTTTGTCTTTCCCCAGCCTGTTGAGCAGGGCGATGGCAAGGCCGGCGCCGAGCCGGTAGAGCCAGGGATGTTTCGCCGCAAAGGCCCAGGCCTCGATGCCCCAGCGCTGCAGCGGCGGGGTGATCTGCTTCTCATGCGCCTGTTCGCGCCACCAGCGCATGATATCGGGCAGCGGGATGCGCATCGGGCAGACTTCCTCGCATTTGCCGCAGAAGGTGGAGGCGTTCGGCAGATGCCGCGCGGTTTCCAGCCCGATCATATGCGGATCGAGTGCGGCGCCGATGGGGCCCGGATAGACCCAGCCATAGGCATGGCCGCCGACCGAATGATAGACCGGGCAGTTGTTCATGCAGGCGCCGCAGCGGATGCAGCGCAGCAGCGGCTCCAGCTCGGTGCCGAGCATTTCGCTGCGACCGTTATCCAGCAGCACGACATGGAATTCTTCCGGACCGTCCTTGTCTTCCGGCCGCTTCGGACCGCAGGAGAGCGTCGTGTAGCAGCTCATCTCCTGGCCGGTGGCAGACCGCGCCAGCACGCGCAGGATGGTGGAAAGGTCTTCCAGATTGGGAATCACCTTCTCGATGCTGCTGACCACGATATGCATTTTCGGCAGCGACTGCGTCAGGTCGCCGTTGCCTTCGTTGGTGACGATCACGGTGGCGCCGGTTTCGGCGATCAGGAAATTCGCCCCGGTAATCCCGACATCGGCCTGGAAATAGCGGTCGCGCAAAACCTGACGCGCTTCGGTGACCAGCACCTGCGGCTCGGTCGAACGCGGGCCTGCCTTGACGCCCGGCACATTGGGCAGTTCGTAATCCGGGTGATGTTCCTCGAACAGTTCGGCCACCTGTTCGCGCGTCTTGTGCAGCGCCGGGCCGATGATGTGGCTGGGCGGTTCATGCGCCAGCTGGATGATGTATTCGCCCAGATCGGTCTCGACCGGCGTGATGCCCTGTTCCTCGAGGAAGGCATTCAGCCCGATTTCCTCGGTCACCATCGACTTGCCCTTGGTGACCAGTTTGGCATCGCGCGAGCGGCAGAGCGCGAGAATGGTTTCGCGTGCCTCGCGCGGCGTGCGGCACCAGTGCAGCTTGCCGCCGCGCGCGGTCAGCTGCTGCTCGAACTTTTCCAGATAGAGGTCGATATGTTTCAGGACATGGGTCTTGATCTTGACGCCTTCGTCGCGCAAGGCCTCGAATTCCGGCAGTTCGCGCGCGGTTTCCACACGGCGGCTCGCCATCGGTCCGCCGATGATCTGCATCGCCTTGCGCAGGTTCGGATCCTGCAGCGCCTTCCTGGCATTGGCTTCGAAATTCTGCGCGGTGATCTGCATGCTCATGGTGCCGCGCTCCTACTTCTGCTCTTCGCCAATGGCAGGCGTATCGGTCATGCCGGCCAGCACTTCGGCGACATGGCGCACCTGTATCGGACTGCCCTCGCGTTTCAGCTTGCCGGCCATGTTGAGCAAGCAGCCCATATCGCCGGCCAGCAGCAGGTCGGCGCCGGTGGCGGCGATATCGGCCGTTTTACGCCCGACGATATCGGTCGAGACCTCGCCGTATTTGACGCAGAAGGTGCCGCCGAAGCCGCAGCAGGTTTCCGGCGTCTGCATTTCGACGATCTCGAGTCCGGAGATGCTGTCGAGCAGCTGGCGCGGCTGCGCTTTCACACCCAGCTCACGCAGGCCCGAACAGGAGTCATGATACGTCACCTTTACATCCTGCGGCGCGGTCTGCACCGCCTGCACTTTCAGCACATCGACCAGGAAGCTGGTCAGTTCGTGCATGCGGCCCGACAGATCCACGGCGCGACGCTGCCAGTCGGGCTCGGCCGCGAACAAGGCCGGATAGTGATCCTTGATCATGCCGCCGCAGGAGCCGCTGGGTGCGACGACATAGTCGTAGTCCTCGAAGGCCTCGATCACCTGTTTGGCGATCGCCACGGTATCCTTGCGGTCGCCCGAATTATAGGCCGGCTGGCCGCAGCAGACCTGGGCTTCGGGCACTTCCACCACGCAGCCGGCCGCTTCCATCAGCTTGATCGCCGCGAAGCCGACCGATGGCCGGAACAGGTCGACCAGGCAGGTGACGAACAAGGCGACGCGCGGTTTGGCGTCTGTACCGGGGCGCAGATCGATTTCGGACATGGGGCCTCACTCACGCAGGCCATGGCGGCGCAGGCCGTCGGCCGATGGCTTATCCCATCCGATCAGTGCGCCGTGGTCAAGGCGCGCCGAACAGCCAGTTCGGCACCACCAAGACGACCTCGGGCAGGAAAATCAGCGCCAGTGTCACCGCCGAGACGGCGGCCAGGAAGGGTAGGGATTCCCGGGTGTAGTCGCCGATGCGGCATTTCAGGATCGAGCAGACCGCATACATCGCCGAGCCGACCGGCGGCGTGAAATTGCCGATGGTGGCGACCAGCACGAAGACCAGCCCGAAATGCACCGGATCGACGCCGAGATCGCGCACCAGCGGCAGGAAGATCGGCGTCAGCATGATGATCAGCACGGTGCCGTCGATGAAGCAGCCTGCCACCAGGATGAAGACCACGATCAGCATCATCACCAGATGGGCGTTCTGGGTGAGGTCCAGCATCTGCTCGGAGATCACTTCGGGCACGCGCTCGAAGACGATGCCGTAGCCGAAGATGCCCGACAGCGCGATCAGGAACATCACCGCACCGACATCGACCAGGCTGCCCTCCAGCGCCTCGGCAAAGCCGGCGGCGTTGAGTTTGCGATAGATCACCACGCCAATGGTGATGGCATAGATCACGGCAAAGGCGCCGATTTCGGAGGGCGTGAACACGCCCATGCGCAGGCCGAGCAGCAGGAAGACCGGAAACAGCAGCGCCCAGATGCCGCCTGATACCGCCGCGCCGACCTCACGCAGGCTGGGCCGCGCGCTGCGCTCGGGCTGATAGCCGCGCCGCTTGGCGGTGACGGCGATGGTGAAAGCGAGCGCCGCCCAGAGCAGAAAGGCGGGCAGGAAACCGGCGGCAAACAACCGACCGATGGAGACCTGGCCGACCGTGCCATAGAGAATGAACCCGATGCCGGGTGGAATGATCGGCGTCAGCACCGAGCCGAAGGACAGCACACCGGCAGCATAGCCCTTGGTGAAGCCGCGTTTCAGCATCTGGTCGCCCAGCATGCGGGTCTGCATCGCCGCATCGGCAATGCACGAGCCCGACACACCGCCCATCAGCGCGGCCAGCGCAATCGAGACCTGCGCGATGCCGCCGCGCAGGCGTCCGGTCAGCACCGCGGCCAGATTGAGCAGCTGCTCGGTGATGCCGGTCTTGTTCATGAAATTGCCGGCCATGATGAACAGCGGCACGGCCAGCAGCGCGAAATTCTGCGTCTGCGTCACCGTCAGCTGGATCGGGATGGTGGACGGCAGTCCGGGATGCTGCAGGAAGAACAGCGCGCCGGAGATACCGATGGCGAAGGCCACCGGCATGCCCATCAGAATGAAAACAGCGAAGGCACTCGCAACCAGCAGCATGACGGCCTCAGGCGTCGACGGCGACTGAGCCGGTTTGCGCAGGCCGGCCACGCCATTCGTCGCGCACCTTCAAAAGCGTGGTGACCAGCAGCAGCAGGCCGCCGACCGACAGGCTCATGGTGATCCAGGAATAGCTGATCTCCGGAATGCCCTGAAAACTGCGCGCCCGGCTGGTCCAGGACAGCCAGACGCCGTAGATCGCCAGATAGGCCAGGAAGCCGCTGATGATGGCATAATTGATGTAGCGGCAGGCCGCCTGCGCCTTCGCCGGCAGGCGGTCGGTCAGCAGTTCCACCGACATCAGGCTGTTGCGCCGCCAGGCGATATCGGCGCAGAGGAAACAGGACCAGGCGAACAAAGCGGTCGCCATGTCGCCGGTCCAGTTCAGCGGATGGCCCAGCATGCGTCCGACGCCGCCGGCAAAAATCAGCACCACCATCAGGACCAGGAACAACCCGGCAATCCAGACTTCGACCCGGCAAAGGCCGTCGTAAAATGTCTTCATGCCCGGCGTCCTGATCCTGACGATAATGACTCTGCGCGTTACTTGCCGATTTCCTTATGCACGGCCTTCTTGGCATCGAGGATATTCAGCACTTCATACGCCTTCTCGCCCGCCTTGCGGAAAGCCGCGAGATCGACATCCTCCACGATGGTCATGCCGCGGCCCTTCAGCTGCTGCTCGACCTCGCCTTCGAGACGGAAGATCTCTTTCGACGTCGCTTCGCCGGCCTTGTCGGCTTCCTCAAGCAGCGCGGTCTGGTAATCCTTCGGCAGGCTGTCGAACCACTTGGCGCTGACGACCTCGAAGTTGATCAGCATGATATGCCTGGTCTCGTTGGCGAATTTCAGCACCTCGTAGAAACGCCCGCCGGGAATGTTGTTGTAGACCAGCTCGACGCCGTCGATGGCGCGCTGCTGCAGGCCCGGATACATGTCGCCGAAGCCCATGGCGACGGGAGTCGCACCGAGCGCGCGGATCGATTCCTGCCAGATCGGCGCGGGTGGCGTGCGGATGCGCAGGCCCTTCAGGTCATCCGGCGTCTTCACCGGCTTGTTGGTGAAGAAATGCCGATAGCCCTGCACCCAGTTGAAGCTGACCACCTTCAGCCCGTGCTTGGCAGCGAGTTCGTCCTGCCACTTGATCACGGTCGGCGCCTTGCGCAGCCTGGCGACCTCGTCCAGCGTCTCGACGAAATATGGCCCGTTCATCACTGCGATACCGGGCACGTAATTGCCCAGGCGCGCGCTGTCGGTGTTCTGGCCGAGATTGGCGCCCTGGCGGATCTGTTCGATGATGTCTTCTTCCTTGCCGAGCTGCGAGGAATGGAAAACGTCGATCTTCAGTCCGCCCTTGGTGCGGGCTTCCACCGCCTTCGACCAGGCCAGGAAGCCATCGTGATACGGCTCCTTCGGGCCGAGCACATGGTTGAATTTCAAATTGAACTTCTGCTGCGCCGCAGCCGGCAGGGCGGCGAAGACAGCAAGGCCGGCGCAGAGCGCCAGGCTGGATTTCAGGATGGTCTTTGCGATGGTCATCAGCCTCTCCCGGACAGCGGCGGCGCAGGGGCCGGATCGGGTCCGGTCATAACGTCCGCAGCGGTTGCACGTTTCCTCAAGGGCGCTCTTGAGCGGCGTCCCTGTAACTGGTATATCAGACACCACACACTAGGCACAAGGCCATATTCCGGTTTCCAAACGCGGTGCGCAATGCGACCTTCGGCTGGGCGGGAAATGGCAGGGGCCGGAAAGACCAGACGCATGAAGCTGATACGGCCGAAATCCCTGAAGGAGCTGGTGGTCGAGGAGATGCGCACCCGCATCATCGACGGCCGCCTGCGGCTGGGCGCCGGCCTGTCGGAAAACACGCTGGCGGCCGAACTCGGAATTTCCAAGACGCCGGTGCGCGAAGCCCTGCAGCAGCTCAAGCTGGAAGGCCTGGTGGAAGTGCAGCCGCAGCGCGGCACATATGTTTTCCGCCTGGCGCCCGAACAGGTGGTAGCAATTTCGGAATTGCGCGAGGTGCTGGAGATCGCCGCCATCGCCGCGGCCATTGAGCGGCACCACGATGCGCTGGTCACCCGTATGACGCGGATTCTGGATGGCATGAAGGCGGCCTTCGATGCCGACGACAACGTGGCCTATCGCACACTGGACGGCGAATATCACGAGGCGATCATCGAGCTGTGCGGCAATCCCTATATCAGTTCGGCCTACAGCCTGATCGGCTTCCGCATCCAGGCGCTGCGCTCGCGGCTGTCGCATGAGGCCTCGCTGAACAAACTGTCGATCCGGGATCACCGCGAGATGCTGAAGCTGGTGAAAGCGCGCGACATTCCGGCTTTGCAGTCCCTGATGCGCGGGCATATCCACCAGACCAAGCAATCCTATCTCGACGTGCTGGAGCGGCGGGATTTCCTCAGCGAAGACCAGGAGAAAGCATCTTGAACAGCGTTGCCCCCGTTGCATCTGGAGTCGCCCAGCCTGAAGCCATGTCGTTCGATCTCAGCGGCAAACATGCCGTGGTGATCGGCGGCGGCACCGGCATCGGCCGGGCGATTGCCGAAGGCCTGGGCAAGGCCGGTGCACGCCTCACCCTGGCCGGGCGCCGCCGCGAGGTGCTGGAGGATGCTGCTGTGGCCTTCAGCCGCGCCGGCATTGCCGCCGGCGTGGATGCGGTCGATGCCAATGACGTGAGCCAGATTGCCGCTTTCGCGGCACGGGCACAGAAGGCCGCACCGGTCGATATTCTGGTCAATGCGCAGGGCGTGATGACGCTGAAGGCAGCGGAGGACGTCACGCCCGAGGATTACGACCGCATGATGACCACGAATGCGAAAGGTGTGTTCTTTGCCTGCCAGGAATTCGGCAAGATCATGCTGGGCCGCGGTCGCGGCAGCATCGTCAACATTGCCTCGCTGGCCTCGTTCCGCGGCTTTGCCCGCAATGCGGTCTACACGATCAGCAAGCATGGCGTGGTGGCGCTGACCGAAACGCTGGCGGCCGAATGGGCGGCGCGCGGTGTGCGGGTGAATGCGATTGCGCCGGGTTTTTTCGTGACCGACCTGAACCGCGACACGCTGGTGGACGAACGCCGCGCCAAGGCCGTGAGCCGCACGCCGATGGGCCGGCTGGGCGAAACCTCGGAACTCGCCGGTGCCGCGGTTTTCCTGAGTTCGCCGGCCGCGTCTTACGTCACCGGCGCAACCATTCCGGTCGATGGCGGCTTCCTCGCCGCCGGGATGTAAGCCGCAACATCAATCCGGTTTGATCTGCTGGTGGGGCAGCGTACTGTCGCCCGAGCCGAGCGGTCGCTGCATGAAAACACTGTCGACCCAGCGGCCATGCTTGAAGCCGATGGAGGGCAGCGTGCCGACGACGCGAAACCCCAGCGCGGCATGCAGCGCGATCGAGCCGGTATTCTGCGTATCGCCGATCACCGCCACCATCTGGCGATAGCCCAGCGCGGCGCAGCGCGCCAGCAGGCTTTCCAGCAGCGCGCGGCCGATGCCCTTGCGCGGTGCATCCGGCGCGACATAGATCGAATCTTCCACCGAGAAGCGGTAGGCGATGCGCGGGCGATAGGCACTGGCATAGGCATAGCCGACGACGCGACCGTCGGTCTCGGCGACCAGATAGGGGAAATCCTTCGCCAGGATGTCGCCGCGCCGGCGCGCGATTTCGACTGTATCGGGCGGCACTTCCTCGAAACTGCCGAAACCGTGCCGCACATGATGACCGTAGATCGCGGCAATGGCGGCGATGTCGCGCTCCTCGGACGGACGGATGATGACGGGGCTGGCGGCGGGGGATGCTGTCATGGCGGCAGGTTTTCCGGCAGAGGCTGTTAACCGCAGTATGCCATGCTGCCGGCGACGGCGGAATCCGCCGGATCATACTGTCCTGCAGAAAGCCTTGATCGCCCTGACATATCCTGATTTCCACTTGCTCGGCCCCGGGCGCCGTCGCAGATTGGCGGCATGACCGAGCCCGCCCCGCTGGATGCGGCCAGCCTGCGGTTCAACGCCACCGGCGCCGCCGACGGACCCGAGCCGCAATCCCCCGAATTGCTGGCGCTGCTGCGCTACTGGCAGTCCAAATGCCATCTCGACGGCCGCCTGCCGAGCCGGACCGATCTCGACCCGCTCGAACTGCGCAGCCTGCTGCCGCATGTCTATCTGATCGACCTGCTGCCCGGCAGCGTTCCCGGCGTCGCGCCGGATCGCTGGCGCTTTCGCGTACGCCTGCTGGGCGAGAAGCATGTCGAGGTCTACGGCCCCGGAATGGTCGGCAAGGTGATCGACGACGTGTTTCCGCCTGAAGTGGCGGCGGAATTCAACCGGCTCTATGCCGCCGTGGTGCGGCGCCGCGCACCGGTGGTGAACCGCGGCCGGGTCAGCTGGCTCCGCAACAAGGAATTTCTGGAATACGAGGGCATGCATGCCCCGCTGGCCAGCGACGGCGTGACCATCGACTGCATTTTCGGCACCGGCGCCTTCGTCGGGTACGACTGATCTAGGACGTGGCGAGCAGCTTCGCCGCCACGGCTTTCGGCAGCAGCAGCCAGGTACGGCCCGGATGCTTCATGCGGCCGGCGATGTTTTCCGCCTGCGCACCGGCACCCCAGAAGACATCGCCGCGCACCGCCCCACGGATCGCGCCACCGGTATCCTGCGCCACCATCAGGCGCTGGAACGGCACGGCTTCCGCTGCGCCGGCTTCCGCCGGACGGGTGGCTGCGACCCAGACCGGAAGGCCGAGCGCAAAATGGCTGCGGTCGACCGCGAGGCTGCGGCCCGGCACCAGCGCCACGCCCTGCGCGCCGGGCGGGCCGTCGAGATCGTCCTTCGGTGCCGGCAGTTCACGGAAAAACACATAAGACGGATTCTGCCGCAGCAGTTCCGGCGCCGCCGCAGGATTGGCGCGCAGCCAGGCGCGGATCGCCTGCATCGAGACATCCTCGCGCGTCAGCGTGCCGCGATCGATCATCACCCGGCCGATCGCCACATAGGGATGGCCATTCTGCGCGGCAAAGCCGACGCGGGTTTTCGCGCCGCTGTCGAGCTGCACCAGCCCCGAGCCCTGCACCTGCAGGAAGAACGCGTCCGAGGCATCGTCGAGCCAGACCAGTTCGAGATTCCTGTTGGCAAGCGCACCGGCCTCGATCTGGCCGCGGTCTTCATAGGGCCGCAGCCGGCCCTCGCGCACGCGGCCGGCGATACGCTGGCCTTTCAGGCTGTCGCGGAATTCGCCGAGATCCACCTGCACCAGATCCGGCGGCTGGCGATAGAGCGGCACGCTATAGCGGCCCTGTTTCTGCCGGCTGCCGCGCACCAGCGGTTCGTAATAGCCGGTGAACAGCCCTTCGGGCTTGCCGTCGCCGATCACGGCGACAGGCTGCAATTCGCTTTCGATCAGGCGGCGCAGGGCGCCGTCATCGCCTTGCGGCAGTGCGGCCAGGGCCGTGCAGAAGGACTTCCAGTCGTTGCCGGTGCCGTAGCGGTCGTGGCTGTCAAGGCCACGGTCGTTGCGCGGCGTCATGCGTGCGCAGCTGCGGCTGAGTGCCGGCAGCGCCTCGACCACGCGGTCGGTACGGTACCCGGGCAGATCGGCAAAGCTGGCGGGCTGGAAGGCGATGGCCGGCGGCGCGGGCGGCGGCTTGGGCGCGCAGGCCGCAACAGTCAGCAGAAAAATGAGGGCGAGACTGCGCCGCACAGACCTGCGCCTCAGGTCGGCGCAGAGGTGGCGATCAGGGTCCAGTTCGGATCGCGCGAGCGGGTGTCGCGGGCAAAGGTCCAGATATCGGTGACCTGGTCGACGCTGTTGGCATGCCCGCCGACCACATGGCCCTGGGCATCCCTGGTCACGCTGATCAGCTCCGACTCGAATTTGACCGTCACTTCGGCGATGCGGTTGTTCACCTGGGTTTCGGTGATCGTGGCGCTGCGCAGGCCAACGAAGGTGGTTTCCATGGTTTCGCCGCGCGAGGCGCGGTCGTCGATGGCGCCGGCGAAATCGTTGAACACCTCGCGCGACAGCAGCGGGCGCAACGTCTCCTTGTCGCCGGCGGCAAAGGCGGTCACCACCATTTCATAGGCGGCCTTGGCGCCGCCGACGAATTCGGCGGCATCGAAATCAGGATCCACGGCGCGCAGCGGCGCCAGCGCGGCCTCCAGCACCGGATCGGCCGGCGGAGCGGCGTCCGGGCCGTCGCGCCGCGGCAGGGCGACGACATTGTCGTCGGGGCCGTCGCCGTCTTTTACCGGGGCGCCATCCTTGTCGGCATAGGGCGGACGGCGACGCTTCTGTTCATGCCCGGTGCGCTGGCCCAGCACGGCACGCAGGCGCAGTGCGATGAAGCCGGCAATCGCGCCCAGCAGAAGAATGTCGAGAAACTGAAAACCGTCGCCCATCGGATGTCTGATGCCCTCTTTTTGTGAATTTTACCCCCGGCGACCGGGACGGTCCAGCATGCCGGCCCCGGAAGCAGTCCTATGCTGCGGAAATAAGGGCAAATCATGACAATACAAGCGGTACTGCGTCGTATTCGCGCCGGCGGCAGCGCATGCCGTGGCGCCGGCAGCGGGGCCGCCGCCTTGTCGATATCCGGCAAAGCATGCTAGGGACAGCCCGCCCTTCGCGATACACAGTCTGCTCCGGCAGCCTGCCTTCAGACGGAAAGACATAACCGGCCATGACCGACACCGCCAATCCTCCGCCGGGTTTCGACCCCAATGCAGCGCCGCATTTCGGCCTGAACGCGCAATACACCAAGGATCTGTCGTTCGAGCATCCGATGGCGCCGCGCACCTTCAGCATGCAGGGCGCGCCGCAGATTTCGGTCAATGTCGGCACCTCGGCCGAGCGTGTGAACGACAGCCTGTTCGAAGTGACGCTGCGCATCCTGTGCGAAGCCAAGCATGGCGAGGAAGTCGCCTTCGTGATCGACCTGCATTACGCCGGCCTGTTCACGCTGGCCAATATTCCGGCCGAGCATGTCGAACCCCTGCTGCTGGTGGAAGCGCCGCGCCTGCTGTTCCCCTTCGCCCGCCGCATCGTCGCCGACGCGACCCGCGACGGCGGCATGCCGCCGCTGATGCTGGATCCGATCGACTTTCTGCAGCAGTACCAGCGCGGCAAGCAGGCCGAGGGCCAGGCCGGCACTGCCTGACCGCTGCGGCCAGATGCATCTGCGAGAAGCCGGGCATTCGCGCCCGGCTTTTTTCTTGCCCAGGTATCGTGCAGCGGTGATCGCCGCCGCATCCGGAGTCCTCGAACAGCCGCTGTGACGATCGGCCAGGCCGGGTCGTCCGCCTTGCCAGCTTGGTCGCGCAGCGTCAATCTGCACCCTGATGACCGGCCCGGAGCAGACCCCTTCCTCGCTGGATGATGCGATCCGCACGTCCACGCATCCGCGCATTCTCGGCCCGGGTTTTCTCGACCGCTGTTCGCCGCGCGTGCGGCGCATCTATGAATACTGGGATGCGGTTCGCGGCAATCGCGCCATGCCGGCGCGGCGCGACATCGACCCCCTGAGCATTCCGCGCGACCTGCTGCCCGGCATCGTGCTGACCGAGGTGTTGCGCGAGCCGCCCTGGCTGCGCTACCGCCTGGTCGGCACCGCGCAGGTGGCCCTGCGCGGCAGCGACCCGACCGGACAACCGGTCCACGGCAACTATCTCGGCGTTCATCAGGGACTGCCGGGCGACAACGTGATCCTGAACTACCGTATCGTCATCGAGAAGAAGACCGTGGTGTATGTCTATAATCCGCTGCTGGGTCCGGTGCCGGACGGCAGCTCGCTCAACCAGCGCCCTGTCCGCGGCAACGGCACCGTGCTGATGCCGCTGTCCGGCGATGGCGCGCGCGTGGATACGGTATTCTGCTACAGCGACCTGGATGAACCCTGATCACGCCCGGCGGGCGCCACGCCGATCGCAGCCAGCAGCTTGTCGACCTCGACCGGCTTGGCAAGGATGACATCGAAACCGGCGACTTCGTAGCGCGCCAGCGCTTCGGGCACCACATCGGCGGTCAGCGCGATAATGCGCCGCGGCCCACCATTCGGCAGGCGACGCAGACGATAGTGCGTTTCGATTCCGTCCATCTCCGGCATGTGGATGTCGAGCAGGACGACATCGAAGTCCTGGCGCGCGGCGGCCTCGAGCGCGGCAGCGCCGCTGCTGACCAGCACCAGCTTGTCGCAGTGCGGCTTGAGCAGGGTTTCGACGACGCGGCGGTTGACATGATTGTCGTCGACACAGAGCACGCGCGGCCGGCCGGTCGGGATCGCCGCCGTGGAAGAAACGAGCTGCAGCCGCGGTGCCTCGGTTTCCTCCAGTTCGACCGGAATCTCAAACCAGAACAGCGCGCCGTGGCCCGGCTGGCTTTCGCAACCGATCTCGCCGCCGAGCAGGTGGCAGAGCCGGCGACAGATGGCCAGCCCCAGCCCGGTGCCGCCGAAGCGCCGCGAGGTGGACGCATCTTCCTGCGAGAAGCGTTCAAAGATCCTGTTCAGCGCCGCCTGCGATATGCCGGGGCCGGTATCTTCGACCTCGAAGCGGATGCCGGCGACATTGCCAGCCAGCGTCACCGGCTTGGCGCGCAGGATGATGTGGCCCTGCGAGGTGAATTTCACCGCGTTGCCGACCAGGTTGACCAGGATCTGCCGCAAGCGCGCCGGATCGGTTTCGATGCCGACCGGTGCGGCGGGATCGATCTCGACGCGCAAGGCGAGCTTCTTCTGCGTGCAGGCCGAGGCGAACAGCGCCGACATGGCATCCAGCGTCGTGCGCAGGCGAATGGCGCTGGCCGCGACGGTCATCTTGCCGGCTTCCAGCCGCGAATAGTCGAGAATGTCGTTGATGATGGCCAGCAGGCTTTCGGCCGATTCACGGATCACGCCGACATAGTCGCGCGCGGTGGCGTCGAGCGGCATGTTTTCCAGCGCCTGGGCCATGCCGAGCACGCCATTCATCGGCGTGCGGATTTCATGGCTCATGGTGGCCAGAAATTCGCTTTTCACGGTGGCGAGCTTCTCGGCACGCGCGGTCTGTTCCTGCAGATCGGCGTTCAGCGTCACCAATGTGCGCGCCCGCGCTTCGCGAGCGGCCAGCATGCGCAGTCCGATACCCACAGCGACGATACCACTGAGCATCACCAGCAGCGAGATCACGCTGATGATGGTCGCCAGCGACCGCCAGTTGGCGATGGCCTGATCCAGCGGGCGCGAGGTGGACAGCGCCAGCCGGTCGCCGAACAGACGGCGCACCGCGACGATGCGGGCCTGGCCGGTGAAAGGATTGGCGTAAATGCCGCTATGCGCGCTCTGTCCGCTGGCGGCGAAGGCATCGTAGGCATCGACCTGCCGCCATTTGCCGATGTCCTCCTCGCGCCAGGGCGAGCGCGCGATCATCACGAAGTCGCTGTTCAGCAGAGTGACATAGTCGCCGGGGGCAACCGCGCGCTCGAACGCCCCCGCATAGCTGAGTGGATCGATGATGGCGCCGATCACGCCCTTGAGCCTGCCGTCGGGATGGCGCACGGCGATGCTCATGGTCAGCTGCCAGTCGCCATCGACCGTATTCTTGTTCGGGCCGGCAAACAGAAAGCGTTCCTGGGAATCTCGGAAATGCCTGAAATAAGCAAGGTTTGCGACGTTGTAGGAGCGGATCGGATACGAGCGCGAGGAAAACAGCCCGGTGCCGTCGGCATCGACCACCCCGAGGGCGCGCACATAGGGCAGCTGTTCCTCCAGCCGCTTGAGATATTCATGCATGCGTGCCGGATCGTTACCGTCGGCCTGCCAGAGCAGTTCGATCTTCTCGAGCGCAAACTGCACGCTCAACAGCGAATTCTCGATTTCCTGGGCGCGGATTTCGCCCTGACGTTCGATATCCCCGGTTTCCTCCGCGATCGCCGCATGGCGCAGGGTGGTATAGACGTAGTGGTTGAGCCCGATCAGCGGCAGCATGATCGCGCCGATATAAACGACGCAGAAGAAGATGGCGCGGCGCATGGCGTTCGACCGGCCGGGTCTCAGTGGGGGCGGCTGCAAATCATGGGTCGCAGCCTAGTCCGCAATTTTCCGGTGAAAAATTGCCTTGCGATAAGGTTATCGGAAAGTAATCCACCCTGAGGATCACTCGACCCGCACTGCGGGTGTGTGTCATTCGGTCTTGAGCCAGAGCGGGTCTTTCAGCTTCGCAACGAAGGCGGCATGGGCCGCCAGCTCTTCGGGCGATGCCGCATGCGGGCGCACCGGCCGGGCCGGGCCGCGCGGCGCCTGGGCAGCCAGAATGGTGTCGCCGGCATCGAGCCCGGCCAGGCCGAGCCCCTGCTGCCGGCCGCCGATCAGTTCGAGATAGACCTCGGCCAGCAGTTCGGCGTCGAGCAGTGCGCCGTGTTTCACGCGGGCGGAGTTGTCGATGTTGAAGCGTTTGCACAGCGCATCGAGGCTGACCTGCGCGCCGGGGAATTTCTGCCGCGCCAGCCGCACCGTGTCGATGGCACGTTCCATGGCGATATGCGGAAAGCCCGACAGCCGCGCCAGTTCGGCATTCAGGAAGCCGAGATCGAACTGCGCATTGTGGATCACCAGCGGATCCTCGCCGATGAAGGCGCAGAACTGCTCCGCCACCGCAGCGAAGACCGGCTTGTCCCTGAGAAAGTCGTCCGACAGGCCGTGTACCTTGAAGGCGTCTTCCGGCATGGCGCGTTCGGGATTGATATAGACGTGGTAATGCCGGCCGGTCGGGATGTGGTTGACCAGTTCGATACAGCCGATTTCGACCAGGCGGTCGCCTTCATTCGCCTTGAAGCCGGTGGTTTCGGTATCGAGCACGATTTCGCGCATGATCAGGTCTTCCGCAGTGTTTCGATCAGTTGCGCCACCTGCGCCTCGGTCTCGGCCAGGCTCACGCCGGTATCGATGATGTAATCGGCGCGGGCGCGCTTGTCTGCATCCGGCATCTGGTTCGCCAGGATACCGGCGAGTTTGTCTTCGGTCATGCCGGGCCGCGCCAGCGCACGCGCGCGCTGCACGGCTTCGGGCGCACTGACCACCACGATGGCGTCGAACTGCTTCGCGCTGCTGCCTTCGAGCAACATCTGGATTTCCAGCACCGCCATGGCCGCGCCGCCGGCTTCTGCAGCGCTGAGGAAATCCGCGCGCAGCTTGCCGACCAGCGGGTGCACGATGGTTTCGAGTTTTTTGATTTCGGCCGGCCTGCCGACCACGGCGGCCGAAAGCGCCGCGCGATCCACTGCACCGTCCTTCACCGTGCCCGGAAAGGCCGCGCCGACCGGTTCGACCGCGGCGCCGCCCCTGGCATACAGCTGATGCACGGCGGCATCGGCATCGAAAACCGGAATGCCGCGCGCGGCGAACATCTTCGCCACCGTGGTCTTGCCCATGCCGATGGAACCGGTGAGGCCGATCTTTTTCATGCCGGCAGCACCGTGACGTCGTACTGCGTGATCATCCGGTCATTGCTGACCAGCACGAGGTTCTCGCAGCGCGCCTGCGCCACCATGATCCGGTCGAATGGATCTCCATGCAGAAGCGGCAGCTGGGCCGTTTCCTCGATATGGCTGAGGGCAATAGGCAGCAACTCGAATTTCTCGGCCACACACCGCTCGGCAATATCCTCCGGCGGGCGCAGCCTGCCCTTGGCACTCTTGATCAGGATTTCCCAGATCGCCGCATGGGAAACGAGAATCTCGTATTCCCCACCAGCGATGGCATCATGGGTGGCGGCTGACAACTTTTCGAAGTCGGTCAGCCACCAGAGCAGGGCATGGGTATCGAGCAGCAGCCGCAAAGGATCAGCCCCTAGACGTCGCCATCGGGGAAGATCTTGCTCTCATAGAAATCTCGCTCGATCTCGGCATCGGCCTGATCGTAGTCCGGTGCGTACCAGACTTTGCCTTTCCAGGCCCCCGGGGTCCGGCGTTTCGGTTTCGCCGTCTCGGGCTGCGCCATGACCAGCTTCACCGCCGGTTTACCCGCGCGCGCGATCACGACCTCCTCGCCGCGCTCCGCCGCTTCGATCAGCTTGGAGAGCGTGGTTTTGGCTTCGTGAATATTAACTTGAATCTTCATGAGTTTAGCACTTAGCTAAGCTAATCTATAGAGATTAGCTTAGCTAAGTTAGCTAACCACTTCAAGCCAGAACTGCGGCGCGCAGTTCGGGCGTGACTTCCGGCGCCACCCCGAACCAGGCTTCGAAGCCCGGCCGGCCCTGGTGCAGCAGCATGCCCAGCCCGTCGACCACCGGATTGCCGCGGGCCCGGGCCGCCGCCAGCAGGCCGGTTTCCAGCGGGGTGTAGACGATGTCGTTGACCAGGGCGGTGACCGGCAGGTCGTCCAGCGGCAGGTCGAGCGGCGGCTGGCCGCCCATGCCGAGGCTGGTGGTGTTGACCAGCAGGCCGGCGCCGGCCAGCGCCGCGGCGCGCTCCTCCCAGTCGACGACCTGCAGGCGGCTGCCGAATTCGGCGGCCAGGGCTTCGGCCTTGTCGCGGCTGCGGTTGGTCAGACGCAGTTCCGGTGTGCCGGCATCCAGCAACGCCACGATGATGGCGCGCGAGGCGCCCCCGGCGCCCAGTACCACGGCCGGGCCGTTCGCCGCGCGCCACATCTTCGGCGCATCGGCCCGCAGCGAGGCGAGGAAGCCGAAAGCGTCGGTATTGCTGCCATGCAGGCTGCCGTCGTCGCGCACCACGATGGTGTTCACGGCGCCGATCCGCTTCGCGACCGGATCGATCTCGGCCAGATAGGGCAGTACGACAACCTTGTTGGGAATGGTGACATTCACGCCGCGAAAGCCGGGTTCTTTCGGCAGCGCCTCAAGGAAAGCACCGACATCCTCGGGCGGCACCGGCAGTTTGTCGTAGCGGCCGCTCAGGCCGTATTGCGCCAGCCAGAAACCATGCAGTTTCGGCGAGCGCGAATGATCGACCGGCCAGCCGATCACGCCGGCGCGCGGCAGGATGTCGTCTTCGGTGTCGAAAGGCGTGGTCATGAACGAAGCACTTTGTTCTCGCGCAGGATATCCAGCAGCGGCAGCAGCGGCAGACCCAGGATCGAGAAGTGGTCGCCCTGAATCCGGCTGAACAGCTGGGCGCCCAGACCTTCGAGCTGGTAGCAGCCGACGCAGGACAGCACGGCGTCGCCGGCCTGCGCCAGATAGGCATCCAAAAACGCGTCGCTGAAATCGCGCATGGTGAGTCGCGCCGATTCAACGTGGCGCCAGATCACGCTGCCGCCGCGCGCCAGCACCACCGCGCTGAGCAGTTCATGCGTCTTGCCGCGCAGGCTCTGCAGGTGCTCGCGCGCGGTATGCATGTCGGCCGGCTTGTCGTACCAGCGGCCATCGCAGGCAACCATCGAGTCTGCCGCGATGATGAAATCCGCCGGCTCCGCCGAGCTGATGCGATGCGCCTTCAGCTCTGCCAGGGCCGTGGCGACATCGCGCAAGGAGGCGCCGTCGCTTTTCAGCGACAGCTTGATTTCCTCTTCGTCGATCCGCGCCGGCCTGATCTCGAAGTCGAGCCCGGCCTGGCGCAGCATGGCCGCACGCGAGGCACTCGCAGAGGCAAGGATGAGACTCACGCCTGCGGCTCCTCGAGGCCGAGATCCTGCTGCTTGCGCTGCTCCTCGCGGCGGTTATGCAGATTGAGAATGGCGGCGGCAGTCTCTTCGATCGAGCGGCGCGTCACGTCGATGATCGGCCAGTTATGCTTGGCGCAGAGCTTGCGCGCGATGGTGAGTTCTTCCTTCACGCGCTCGTCGTCGACATACGCCGTTTCGGTCGTCTGGTTCATCGAGATCAGGCGGCTGCGCCGGATCGACACCAGACGGTCGGGCGACGCGGTCAGCCCGACCACCAGCGGATTTTTCAGCGCCTCGACTTCGGGCGGAATGATCAGGCCCGGCACGATCGGCACATTCGCGGTCTTGAGTCCGCGGTTGGCAAGGTAGATCGAGGTCGGCGTCTTGGAGGTGCGCGACACGCCTACCAGCACGATATCGGCCTTGTCGAGGTCTTCGAGATGCTGGCCGTCGTCATGCGCGATGGTGAAATGCATGGCATCGATGCGGTGGAAATATTCCGCATCCATTTCATGCTGGCGCCCGGGCAGGTTGACCGCCTTTTCGCCGAGATATTTGCCAAACGCCATGATCACCGGATCGAGCACCGGCACGATCGGCAGTTTGGCCCTGGCACAGCCCTTCACCAGGATCTCGCGCAGTTCCTGGTCGACGATGGTGAACAGCACCAGGCCGCGCATGGCTGCGATGGCTTCCACCACGCGCTCCATCTGCAGCGGCTTGCGCACCAGCGCCCAGGTATGGGTCTCGACCTCTTCCTGCGATTTCTGGAACTGCACCAGCGCCGCCTTGGCCACCGATTTCAGCGTTTCGCCGGTGGCGTCGGAGACCAGATGGATATGCGGCCGGGCGGTTTTCGGCATCAGCAGGGCACCGGGAAGCAGGAGTGAATCATGGGGATAAAGGGTATAAGCGGGGGGTTTTCCCCAATCCGATCAATTTCATGCCCGGAAGCTCGATTCCTTGCAACCGGCCAGCCCCATCGGGATCGATTTTGTGACGCCCCTGTGGAAAGCGGGGGTGGAATGCATTTCCGCCACACTGCTTACCAATCCCCGTTATCCCCACAATTCCCATTGCGGAACTGCTGCGCTCCCGGACCGGTTTTGACGCGCTTATCCCCGGACAGGCGATTCTGACGGCTGGCCGGAGCCTGGGGGATGAATATCGGGACCGGCGCTGCATGAGCAGTTATCCCCGACTCACACCGCACATACCTCAACCACTATCTCTTTTAATTTAAATTAAAATAGAAGAGGAATAAGGCCATGAGCCCTGTTCCCGAGACCCCGATCATGGGGCAACTGGCCAAGCAGCCAGTGAAGCCGTTGCTGCGCACCCTGGCCGGTCTGCCCAGTGCGCGCCCGCCGCTCTGGCTGATGCGCCAGGCCGGACGGTACCTGCCCGAATACCGCCAGACCCGTTTCGAGGCCGGCAGTTTCCTGCAGCTGTGCTACGACCCGGAACGCGCCGCGGAAGTGACGCTGCAGCCGATCCGCCGTTTCGGCTTCGATGCCGCCATTCTGTTCGCCGATATTCTGCTGATCTGCCAGGCGCTGGGCCAGCATCTGGAATTTCGCGAAAACGAGGGTCCGGTGCTGGAACCGGTGCGCACGGCCGGCGAACTGACCCGCCTGAACCCCAATGGCATCCACAAGACGCTGGGACCGGTCTACGAGGCGGTCGGACGCATCAAGGCGGACCTGCCCCCCAGCTGCACCCTGATCGGCTTTGCAGGCGCCCCCTGGACGGTTGCGACCTATATGCTGGAAGGCAAGGGATCGAAGGATTATCCGGCCGCCAAGACCTGGGCCTTCGGCAATCCCATCGGGCTCAACACCCTGATGGAGATCCTGATCGAGGCGACGGTGGCCTATCTGGACCGCCAGGTGCAGGCCGGCGCCGAGGTGGTGCAGCTGTTCGACACCTGGGCCGGGGTGCTGCCGGAACAGGAATTCCGCCGATTCTGCATCGAGCCGGTGCGGCGGATCATTGCCGCACTGAAGGAAAAGTATCCGACCCTGCCGGTGATCGCCTTTCCGCGCGGCGCCGGTGCGATGTACGAGGGCTATGCCGCCGCCACCGGCGCGGATGCGCTCGGGCTGGATTACACCATGCCGCTCGGCTGGTCGAAGGACCATCTGTGGAGCAAGCATGTCGTGCAGGGCAATCTCGACCCGCGCCTGCTGGTCGTCGGCGGATCGGCCATGGCCGAAGGCGTGCATCGCCTGCTCTCCACCTTCAAGGGCCGCAACTTCATCTTCAATCTCGGTCATGGCATCGTGCCGGAAACGCCGGTGCGCCATGTCGAGGAACTGGTGCGGCTGGTGAAAGGCTCCGAAGCGCTGGCCTGATCTCCTGACGTAACTACATCCTCGCCAGATCCTCGATGGCGGCGGCGACCAGGCCGGTGCCGACGGCGATCATCAGGATGTCGCCGGCGACGCGGACATACTTGTAGCCACTCGGCGGCGCAGTCATGCGGATGCGCAGCTCGTGCGGCAGATCGTGGAAGATCACGTCGCGCGGCAGCGGATGACCCATCATCCATTTCTTCGCCTGGCCCGGCGGCATGCAGCCGTTATTCTTCTTCGCCAGACCGGGCGGGCAGCCGCGCGGCATCGGACCGCCGTAATAGTCGCGGATCGCCATGCGGTCGCTGTCGCTGAAACTGAAGCTGATCGAGAGACTGCCGCCGCCGCTCTTACCTTGGTGGCCCCTTTCCTTCTTCGCGTGGCCCGGCGGATCGGCCCGGGCCGGCAGGGCGGTGGCGAGGCTGCCGGCGGCAACAGACAGCGCAATGGCGGCAGCAGCGATGCGGAAGATGCGGGGGCGGATCATGGGATGCGGTCCGGCTGGTGGCAGATGCCTGTGATCCTCCGGAACGATTGTGACGTATCTTTGTCCCGGACAGCGCGGAAATATGGTCGCAGCCCGCACGGGTTCTTTGCCTGCGACGCCGTCTTATTCTAAGTCTAGGTCATGGCCCAGAAGACAGCCGTCATACTCTTTAACCTTGGTGGACCGGACAGCCTGCCGGCGGTGCAGCCTTTCCTGTTCAACCTGTTCAACGATCCGGCGATCATCCGGCTGCCCAATCCCGTCCGCTGGCTGCTGGCGAAACTGATCTCGACGCGCCGCGCGCCGGTGGCGCAGGAGATCTATGCGAAAATGGGCGGCCGTTCGCCGATTCTGCCGCAGACCGAAGCGCAGGCGCGCGCGCTGGATGCGGCCCTGAACGAGTCAGGGTCTGGAGAGGGTTTCCGCGTCTTCATCGCGATGCGCTACTGGCATCCGTTTTCCGACGAAACCGCGCGCGCCGTGAAGGACTGGGGCGCGGACCGCGTCGTGCTGCTGCCGCTCTATCCACAATTCTCTACCACCACCACGGCGTCGTCCTTCAAGGACTGGGCCCGCGCCGCGACGAACGCCGGACTGAACGTGCCGACCGCCAGCATCGGCTGCTACAACGACGAGCCGGGCTTTGTGGCCGCGCAGACCGCGCTGCTGCGCGAGCGTCTGGCTGACGCGGAATCGAAAGGAAGCGTGCGGATTCTCTTTTCTGCGCATGGCCTGCCGAAAAAAATCGTCACCGATGGCGATCCCTATCAGATGCAGGTGGAGCGCAGTGTCGCCGCCATCCTGAAGCAGCTGGACCGGCCCGGGATCGACAGCCGCATCTGTTACCAGAGCCGCGTCGGGCCGCTGGAATGGATCGGGCCCGCCACCGATGCGGAAATCGCGCAGGCGGCGCAGGACAGGCGTTCGATCATGGTGGTGCCGGTGGCCTTCGTCTCGGAGCATTCCGAGACACTGGTCGAACTCGATCTCGAATATGCCGAACTGGCGCAGCATAACGGCGCTGCCAGCTATATCCGCGTGCCGACCGTGGGCACGCATCCGGAGTTTATCGCCGGCCTGGCCAGACTGGTGCGGGGCGCGACCGGCGGGACGGCGCCGCGCTGCGGCAGCAGCCGGCATTGCGGCGCGGCCTGGCGGCGTTGTGCCTGCGCGGCCTGACAGGTAGAACCACGCCATGCTCTACGACTGGCTGAAGGCCCTGCACATCATCTCGATCATCGCCTGGATGGCGGGCATGCTGTATCTGCCGCGGCTGTACGTCTATCACGCCGTGGCCGAGACCGGATCCAAACAATCCGAGACCTTCAAGGTGATGGAGCGCCGGCTGCTGAAGGCGATCATCAACCCGGCGATGGGCGCGGCCTGGATTTTCGGCGGGCTGATGGTCTGGCAGGGCCATCACTGGGACCAGCCCTGGTTCTGGGCCAAGTTCGCGCTGGTGATCGGCATGCAGGTCATCCACGGCAAGCTGGCGGCCTGGCAGCGCGACTTCGAAAACGACCGCAACACCCGCAGCCAGCGTTTTTACCGGTACGCCAATGAAGTGCCGACTGTGCTGATGATCGGCATCGTCCTGCTGGTGGTGCTGAAGCCCTTCGTATCCTGACAGGTTCTGTCAGCAGAGCATTGTCTTGTCACAATGTTCCTTTTGCGTGCTCATTCGCCCGATGGTATGAGACCGCCACTCCATCCGGCCATGTCCGCACCGGACCGATATCCCTAAGATACCGTTGCGTCAGCGTTTCGTGCCATTGGTCACACAGGATGTGCTTGTCGTCCGTGCGATAGCCGAATAGTTCTTCGCGCATGCAAAAAATAAGTGGGGGTCTCCCAATGTCTTTCCGTCAGTTCCGCACCGGCGCCCTGGCTGCCGCCGCCCTGATGAGTATCGGCTCGCTGGCGCCAACTGCCCTGGCGCCGACGGCCTTTGCCCAGGGCGGTCCGCAGGGTCCGCCGCCGGTGACGGTGGCGAAGCCGGTGCTGCGCAACATCGTCGAGATGGACGAATATACCGGCCGCTTCGAGGCTGCCGCCTTCGTGGAAATCCGCGCCCGCGTCAGCGGCTATCTCGACACGGTGCATTTCCAGGACGGCGCCAATGTGAATGCCGGCGACCTGCTGTTCACCATCGACCGCCGCACCTACCAGGCCGCCTATAACCAGGCGCAGGCCGCGCTGAACACCCGGCAGACCGAGTTCGACCTCGCCAAGGTGGAATTCGAAAGGTACCAGCGCCTGACCCAGAGCGGCGCCGCCGCGGCCGCCACGCTGGACCAGCGCCGCCAGGCCTTCCTGTCGGCGCAGTCCGGCATCGCCGGCGCGCGCGCTGCTGCGGAAACCGCGCGGCTGAATCTGAGCTTCACCGAAGTGCGCGCGCCGATTGCCGGCCGCATCTCGCGCAAGCTGGTCACCGAGGGCAACCTGGTGCGCGAGAACGAGACGCTGCTGACCACCGTCGTGCAGCTCGATCCGGTGCATTTCTATTTCGACATCGACGAGCGGTCGTATCTGGCCTACCAGCGCATCGCCAGGAATGGCGGCAGCAGCAGCAGCGGCGGCAGCAACGGCCGCGGCCTGAAGGTCTCCGTCATGCTGACCGACGAGAAGGCCTTCACGCATCAGGGCGTGCTCGACTTCACCGACAACCGCGTGGATGCCGCCACCGGCACGATGCGCCTGCGCGCGGTGTTCGACAACAAGGACCAGTTCCTGACGCCGGGCCTGTTCGGGCGTATCGCCGTGCCGGGCAGCCCGGAATACCAGGCCGTGATGGTGCCCGACGAGGCGATCCTGACCGATCTCGACCGCCGCTATGTCTATGTGGTGGGCGATGGCGGCGCGGTGCAGCAGCGTCCGGTGCGCATCGGCTCGCGCACCGACAACTACCGCATCATCCGCGAAGGCCTGAAGGGCGACGAGACCGTCGTGATCAACGGCCTGCAGCGCGTGCGTCTGGGCGGCGGCAAGGTGACGCCGATGCCGGTGGAACTGCCCAGGGTCTGGGGCGGCCTGATGTCGCTGCCGCAGCCGGCCGCACCGGGCCAGCAGCCCAAGTAAGCACATCAAAGTATTTTACGCCGCGAGGGCGCCATGAAATTCGGACATTTCTTTGTCGACCGGCCGATCTTTGCCGCCGTGATCTCCATCGTCACGGTGATTCTCGGCGCGATCGCCTTCTTCCAGCTGCCGGTTTCGGAATATCCCGAGATCGCGCCGCCGCAGATCAACGTCACCGCCAGCTATCCCGGCGCCGATGCCGAGACGCTGGCGCGCACGGTGGCGACGCCGATCGAGCAGGAAATCAACGGCATCGAAAACCTGCTCTACATGTCGTCGTATTCCACCGCCGACGGCCTGATGCAGCTGACCGTCACCTTCAAGCCGGGCACCGATCTGGATACCGCGCAGGTGCAGGTGCAGAACCGCGTCACCATTGCCGAGCCGCGCCTGCCGGAAGAAGTGCGCCGGCAGGGCATCCAGACGCGCAAGCAGGCCGGCGACTTCCTCATGGTCGTGCATCTGCTGTCGCCCGACAAACGCTACGACCAGCTTTACATCGCCAACTACATGCAGCTGCGCATCCGCGACCAGCTGCTGCGGCTGGACGGCGTGGGCAACGTGATCGTGTTCGGCGGCAGCGAATATGCCATCCGCATCTGGCTCGATCCCAACCGCATGGCGGCCTATGGCCTGTCCGGCGCCGATGTCGTCGCCGCGCTGCAGGCGCAGAATGTGCAGGTCTCCGGCGGCTCGCTGGGCCAGCAGCCGGCACCGGACGACACGGCGCTGCAGGCCATCGTCACCACGCAGGGCCGTTTCTCCGATGCGCGACAGTTCCGTGAGGTGATCGTCAAGAGCGGCGCCGACGGCCGCCTGGTGCGGCTGGACGATGTCGCCCGCATCGAGCTTGGCGCCAAGGATTACACCAGCCGCAGCTATCTCGATGGCAAAACCGCCATTGCCATGGGCGTGTTCCAGCGTCCGGGCACCAACGCGCTGGAGACGTCCACTGCCGTCATCGCCCGGATGGACGAACTGAAGCAGGATTTCCCCGAAGGCCTGGAATACACCATCATCTACAACCCGACCGAGTTCATCGAGGAATCGGTCAACGAGGTGTACAAGACGCTGGTCGAGGCGATCATCCTGGTCGCGCTGGTGGTGCTGGTCTTCCTGCAGAGCTGGCGCGCGGCGCTGATCCCGATTCTCGCCATCCCGGTCTCGCTGGTCGGTACCTTTGCGGTCATGCTGGCGTTTGGCTTCACGCTGAACGTGCTCAGCCTGTTCGGCCTGGTGCTGGCCATCGGCATTGTGGTCGACGACGCCATCGTGGTGGTGGAAAACATCGAGCGCAATATTGCGCTGGGCATGAGTCCGCGGGATGCCGCGCATGAGACCATGGACGAGGTCGGCACAGCGGTGATCGCGATTGCCGTGGTGCTGTCGGCGGTGTTCATCCCGACCGCCTTCATCCCCGGTATCACCGGGCAGTTCTACAAGCAGTTCGCGCTCACCATCTCGGTGGCAACGATCCTCTCGGCCTTCAACTCGCTGACGCTCTCGCCGGCCTTGGGCGCCATGCTGCTGCGCCGGCATGAGGCCGGCCATGAGCCGAAATTCGCGCCGATCCGCTGGCTCAAAAATGCCGGCAGCAAGTTCAATTCCGGCTTCGACCGGGTGAGCAACGGCTATGCGCGGGGCGTCAGCCGCATCGTTACCCGTCGGGTGCTGATGCTGGGCGTCTATGGTCTGCTGGTGGCGGCCACCTTCTTCATGTTCCGCACCGTGCCGCCGGGCTTCATCCCGCCGCTCGACCGCGGCTATGCCATCGTCGTCATCCAGCTGCCCGACGGCGCAAGCCTGAGCCGCACCGACGAGGTGACGCAGAAGGCGACCCGGATGATCGAGAAGGTGCCGGGCGTGGCGCATGTCGTCGCCATCCCGGGCTTCAACGGCGCCACCTTCACCAATGCCACCAATGCCGCGGTGATGTTCACGCCGTTTACCGATTTCCGGGAACGCCTGCCGCAGGGCCTGACCTCGGATGTCGTGATCGGCCAGATGATCGGCCGGCTGCAGGCTATCGAGGAGGCCTTCGTGATCGCGGTGCCGCCGCCGGCAGTGCCGGGCATCGGCTCGGGCGGCGGCTTCAAGATGCAGCTGCAGAACCGCACCGGCGACGATGTGCGTCCGCTGCTCGCCGCCGCCTACCAGATCATGGGCATGGCGATGCAGACCCCGGGCGTCACCGGCGTCTTCACCACCTTCTCGGCTTCGTCGCCGCAGGTCTTCCTGAATGTCGACCGGGTCAAGGCGCAGATGCTGAACGTGCCGATCGCGAATGTCTTCGAGGCGCTGCAGGTCAATCTCGGCTCGGCCTATGTGAACGACTTCAACGCCTTTGGCCGCATCTTCCAGGTGCGCGCCCAGGCCGATGCGCAGTTCCGCCTCAACAAGGAGGATATCAGCCGCCTGAAGGTGCGCTCGGCCACCGGCGACCTGGTGCCGCTGGGGACTCTGGTCGAGATCCGGGAAACCGCCGGTCCGGACCTGCTGCAGCGCTACAACACCTATGTCTCGGTGCCGCTGCAGGGCAATACCGCACCGGGCGTCTCGACCGGTCAGGCGCTCGACATCATGGAAGGGTTGGCCAGACAGGCGCTGCAGCCGGGCCAGAGTTTCGAATGGACCGAAATCGCGCTGCAGGAGCGTTCGACCGGCAACACGGCGACCTATGTGTTCATCCTCGCTGTCGTCTTCGTCTTCCTGGCGCTGGCGGCGCAGTATGAAAGCTGGGTGCTGCCGCTGGCGATCATGCTGATCGTGCCGATGAGCGTGCTGTTCGCGCTGTTCGGCGTCTGGGTCGCCGGCATCGACAACAACGTGCTGGTGCAGATCGGCCTGGTGGTGCTGATCGGTCTGGCGGCAAAGAACGCGATCCTGATCGTGGAATTCGCCCGCCAGCTGGAAGCCGAGGGCAAGTCGCCCGCCGACGCCGTGATCGAAGCCTGCCGCCTGCGCCTGCGCCCGATCCTGATGACGGCATTTGCCTTCATCCTCGGCGTGCTGCCGCTGGTGATCTCGTCGGGCGCCGGGGCGGAAATGCGCCGCGCGCTGGGCACGGCGGTGTTCTCGGGCATGATCGGTGTCACGCTGGTCGGCCTGTTCCTCACCCCGGTCTTCTACGTGGTGCTGCGCGCCTTCGTGCACGGCCGGGTGGGCAAGCAGATCACGCCGCACCAGGAACAGCCCGATCCGGCCGGCGAATAGACACGGCGCAAGCTGAAGCGGAAAAGGCCCGGCAGCGATGCCGGGCCTTTTTTATTGCTGGCAGGCATGTAGCAGGCACGTCCCAGTCGTCATCCCGGGCGAAGACCCGGGATCCCATTTGTTTTGATACGGCGAGAAAATGAGACCCCGGGTCAAGCCCGGGGTGACGGTGAAGGGCTGGAGAAAACGCTCAGCGCAAAACGCTCGGATCGAGCGTGAACAGCTCGGACGGATTCTCCACGCCGCGCAAGGCATAGCGCCCGAGCGAGATGGCGTAGTCGTTGAGCCCGCCGGCGGCCTGCTTGAAGGCGGCCGAGTAGATCGCGCGCTGGTCGACCGAACGCGCCAGGCCGGAGATGCGCGAGAGTTCGTTGACCGCCGGACCGACCACGGTGAAATCCAGGCGATCCTCGCCGCCGAAATTGCCGTACAGCACTTCGCCCACGTGGAGCGCGACGGACATATCTGTCACCGGAACACCCGCATTGGCGCGGCGGTTGCGCACCTCGCGCAAGTCGCGCTGGCAGCTTTTCAGCGCCTTGAGCGACTGCAGGCAGGCATTCTGCAGATCGCCGTCGTCGCGGAAGATGGCGAGCACGCCGTCGCCGACGAATTTCAGCACCTCGCCGCCATGGGCATGGATGGCCGAGACGGCGGCGCCGGCATAGTCGTTCAGCAGCGGCATGATCAGTTCGGGAGAAACGGTATCGACCAGCCGCGTGAAGCCGCGCAGGTCGGAAAACCACAAAGCCGCCGTGATGCGCTCGGCCTCGCCGCGGCCGATGGTGCCGCTGAGCACGCGCCGCGCGGCATTGCGGCCCAGATAGGTCTCGGCCACCGTTTCGGCGATGCGGCGCACGCTGGCAGACCGCACGGCGGCAGCCGCGAATGGGATCAGCGCATTCAGCGTGTCGAGCTGCCGGTCGCTGTAGCCCTCGCCATGCTGCGTGGTCCAGGAGGCATAGATCGAATTGAGCTGGCCGATCACCGCGCGCTCGCCGAAGCGCGTCAGGGTGACGAGGTAGTCGGTATAGCCCTGCTCGGCCAGTTCGGGCAGCACGGGAAAGGGATAGTCGCCGTTATGGCCGGCAAGGCGAAACCGGAAGCTGTCGTCGCCGCTGGTTTCCAGATGATAGAAGGGGCTGGACTGCCATTTGCGCTGGCCTTCCTCGCTGACCGAGCGGCCGAATTCGAACAGTTCGACATCCTGCTTGTCGGCATGCCAGGAGAAAATGCGCCCGGCCAGGACAGGATGCAGCGTGTCGGCGCCGAGCAGGGCGCGCTTCACCGGGATGCCCGCCTCGTTCAGGTTGGTGCAGAAATTGCCGAGGATTTCGCCTTCCGAATGCCCGTTGAGCGAGGCATCGGCGATCGAGCGGGCGATATTGGTGAACACCTTGGGATCCATGCGGCGCAAGATAGGACCGGCTTTGCGAAAAAGCGATGGGGCGG
>JAEYSS010000004.1 GCA_023434425.1 Pseudomonadota bacterium
GTGGCCGACCTGATCATCGGCTTCAAGGTGTTCCGCGAACGCTTCACCAGCCGGGTGACCCTGGATCCGGAAGGCCGGCGGATCGACGTGGAATACACGGACGGCCCGTTCAAATATCTGAAGAACCACTGGATCTTCCGGCCGCACCCCGACGGCTGCGAGATCGACTTCTATGTCGATTTCGAATTCCGCTCGAAACTGCTGCAGAAAACCATCGAGTTGCTGTTCAACGAAGCCGTCAAACGCATGGTGGCCGCCTTCGAGACGCGGGCGAAGCAGCTCTACGGCGAGAATGGATTATCCCTGCCGCCCGGTGCTACGATCACGGCACTCTGACCCGGCTCGCGCGTTACTGCTGAGCCCAACACGGAGTTCAGTATGGTGGCCCTGCCCACACTTCCCAATATTTCGATTTCCGGCACCCTGCTGGAGCGCGGCCTGCGCAGCCTGGTCGGTGCCTGGCGCGGCATTGCCGGTGGAGACGAGACCGCCCAGCTCGCCCGCGACGGCCTGACCGACCCGAAGGGCGTCGAACGCCTGCGTGCGTTGTTTGTCGAATGCCTGGAAGCGAGGGGCGGCGAGGTCTCGGCCCGCGCCCGGGCGGCGGCGCTCGGCCGGCTCTATCTCGGTCTGGACGATACCGGTAAGCGCGCCTTCCTGCAGGTGCTGGCGAATGGTTTCGCTGCCGATGAAGTGGCGCTGGATAAGGCCATCGCCGATGTGCAGCGCGCCGCCGAACCGGCGACGCGACACAAGGCGCAGCGCGCGCTCAGGGCAGCGTTGACGCCGCCGCGGCAACGGCTGCTGACCCAGTTCACGGCGTTGCCGCAGGGCGTGAAATTCCTGGTCGACATGCGCGCCGATGCACTGCGCTTCCGCAAGGAAGCGCCAGAACTCGCCATCGTCGAGGCTGATCTGGAGGATCTTCTCGTCGGCTGGTTCGATGTTGGTTTCCTCGAACTGCAGCGCATCTCCTGGAACAGCCCGGCCGCCCTGCTGGAAAAACTGATTGCCTACGAAGCCGTGCATGCGATCGAAAGCTGGGACGATCTGCGCAATCGCCTGGATGCGGACCGGCGCTGCTATGCCTTCTTCCATCCGCGTATGCCGCTGGAGCCGGTGATCTTCGTCGAGGTCGCGCTGGTGAAGGGTATTGCCGGCAATGTGCAGGCGCTGCTCGATCAGGCGCAGCCGGTGATGGATCCGCTGGAGGCCGATACCGCGATCTTCTATTCGATCTCGAATACGCAGACCGGTCTGCGCGGCATTTCCTTCGGCAACTTCCTGATCAAGCGCGTGGTCGACGATCTCAGCCGCGACCTGCCGAATCTGAAACAGTTCTCGACGCTGTCGCCGATCCCGGGCTTCCGCAAATGGCTGGAAGAGACGGTGACTGAAGGCGCGCCCGACCTGGTCGACGCACGCGGTCGCGACGAGCTGACTCATGCACTGGGGCAGCGTTTCGCCAAGGGCATGCTGCCGACGCTGCTGAAAGATCATGCCTGGACCGATAATGCGGCGCTGACCGAGGCGCTGAAGCCTGTGCTGCTGCGGCTTGGCGCGCGCTACCTGCTCAGTACCGACAAGAAGAATAAGCCGGTCGATCCGGTGGCGCGCTTCCATCTCAGCAACGGTGCCGAAGTCTATCGCCTCAACTGGATGGGCGACCGGTCTCGCAACGGCCTGAAACAGTCAGCCGGGATGATGGTGAATTATCTCTACCGGCTGGACGATATCGACCAGAACCACGAGCGCTTCGTGCGCGACGGAACCATTGCCGCTTCGGGTGAGGTGCGCCGGCAGGCGGACTTCTAGTCGGCACTCGCAATCATCTGCGCCAGCATTTCGCCGGCGAGATTGAGCGCGTCTTCCACCGTGGCGCGGCGCACGGCCGCGCGGCCGATTTCGCCGTAGGTCATGCGCAGATGCATGGTTTCCTGGCCATGCGCAGCAACGGCGATGTGAACCAGCCCGACCGGCTTGGTGGACGTGCCGCCACCGGGGCCGGCGATGCCGGTGCAGGCAATCGCGATATCGGCTTTGCTCTTGCGCAAACAGCCTTCCGCCATCGCGCGCGCCACAGGTTCCGACACTGCGCCATGTCCGGCAACGATCTCGGCCGGTATGCCGAGCGCGTAGATTTTCGCGTCGTTGGAATAGGTGACGTAACCGCGCTCGACCACATCGGAGGAACCGGCGATTTCAGTCAGGGTTGCGGCGATCAGCCCGCCGGTGCAGGATTCCGCGGTTGCCAGCATCACCTTCGCTTCGCGGCAGCGCTGCAGCAGGGTTTCGGCGAGGCGGAGCAGGGTGTCGTCCATGGTCAGGTCCAGAAGAAATGCACGACAATCAGCATGACGATCATGCCATAGACGCCAGCGAAGAGATCGTCGATCAGAACGCCCGGCGCGCCGCCCAGATTGTTATCGGCCCATGACGCCGGCCAGATCTTGGTGATGTCGAAAAAGCGGAAGACGACGAAGCCGATCAGATAGAGCATCAGATCGGGCGGCACGAAGATCAGTGTCATCCACTGGCCGGCCACTTCATCGATCACCACTTCGCCGGGATCCTCGCCGGGCCAGCGCACCAGGAACAGCCGGATCGCCCAGAGCGCGACCAGCGCCACGATGGCCGCCGCGACGGCAACGCCCCACCAGCCGAAATAAATCTGCAGGAACCAGGCGAAAGGCAGCGCACCAGCCGAACCCCAGGTGCCCGGCATCGGCTTCAACTTGCCGAGGCCGAACCAGGTGCAGAGGACGAACGGCAGGGCGTACATGTTTATCCGGGCAGTCTTACTGTGGCGACAGCCTGTGCCGCGATGCCTTCGCGCCGGCCTGTGAAGCCGAGTTTCTCCGTCGTGGTCGCCTTCACACTCACGCGGTCGAGCGCGATGCCGGCAATCTCCGCAATGCGTGCGCGCATAGCCTCGCGATGCGGACCGACCCTGGGCGCCTCGCAGATGACGGTGAGATCGCAATGCGCCAGCATGCCGCCGCGCCTGGCGATCAGGTCGACGGCATGTTTGAGAAACGCGCTAGAGTCGACATTTTTCCAGCGCGCGTCGGACGGCGGGAAATGCTGGCCGATATCGCCATCGCCCAGCGCGCCGAGGATCGCATCGGTCAGCGCATGCAGCGCCACATCGGCATCGGAATGTCCGGCGAGGCCCCTGTCATGCGATATCACCACGCCGCCGATGGTCAGCTTGCGGCCGGCCTCGTCGCTGAAGGCATGCACGTCGAACCCCTGTCCGGTGCGGATGTCGCCCAACTGCTGCATCAGCTGGCGCTCGGCGCGGGCGAAGTCATCCGGTTCGGTCACTTTGAAATTCTCCTCGGATCCCGGCACCAGCTTTACGGCCAGGCCAGCCCGTTCGGCCACGGCGGCATCGTCGGTCAGGGCGAGGCCGGCGCATCGGCGATGGGCGGTCAGGATATCGGCAAATCGAAAAGCCTGCGGGGTCTGCACGCGCCACAGGCCCTGGCGCTCCACGCCGCCACGGGCAAAACCGCCATCGTCTCGTTTCAGGGTATCGATCACCGGGACGGCCAGCACGGCGCCGGGGGCCTGGGCCAGCATCTCGATGAGGCGGTCTATATAAATATGCTCAAGGAATGGGCGGGCTGCATCGTGGATCAGCACTTGGGCAGGCTGTTCCGGTGCCAGAGCCTCCAAACCGAGCCGGACGCTGTCCTGGCGGGCCGCTCCGCCGTGACAGGGCGGGGCCAGCCGGGGATGCCTGGCCAGATCGCCGATCGCCTCAGCATAGGCTGTGGAATCATCGGAGTGGATCACGACTGCGACCCGTGATACAGCCGCGTGGCCGAGCAGGGTTTCGAGGCTGTAGCGTAACAGGGGTTTTCCGCCAAGCATCTGGTATTGCTTGGGTTTTCCTCCGCCGGCGCGGCTCCCGCGACCGGCCGCAACGATCAGCGCGGCGGTTGTCATGGCCGGCAACCTAACCGAGCCACCTCCCAGAGGCAAAGGCCACCGGTTCGGGATGGTTTGTCTGTCTCCGGAAGAATGTTGCAGCGCAGTAGAAAACTCACTATTCTGACCAACAACTGGGCACTCCAGAGAATTGTGTAAAAAATGAGCATAGCCGTCGGTCCCGTCACCATCGCAGATCCGGTCATCCTCGCCCCCATGTCAGGCGTGACCGACCTTCCGTTCCGTCGCCTTGTCAAACGCAGCGGTGCAGGACTGGTCGTGTCTGAAATGATCGCCTCAGAAGCGATGGTGCGTGCCTCGCGCCAGTCGCTGAAGATGGCTGAAGTTGCGCCCGAGGAATTCCCCATGTCGGTGCAGTTGGCCGGTTGCGAGGGCCATGTGATGGCGGAGGCGGCGAAGCTGAATGAAGACGGCGGCGCCGCCATCATCGACATCAACATGGGCTGCCCGGTGAAGAAGGTGGTCAACGGCCATGCCGGTTCCGCGCTGATGCGCGATCTTGAGCATGCCAAGACGCTGCTCACCGCCACGGTCAAGGCCGTGAAGTTGCCGGTGACGCTGAAGATGCGCACCGGCTGGGACGACGCCAACCGCAACGCGCCGGAACTGGCGAAGATTGCCGAAGGCGAGGGCATTCAGATGCTCACGGTGCATGGCCGCACGCGCAATCAGCTGTATAACGGCCGCGCCGACTGGGGCTTCGTGCGCAAGGTGAAGGAGGCCACCAGACTGCCGGTGATCGTCAACGGCGATATCACCACGCTGGATGAAGCGAAGGACGCGCTGGAGCAGTCGGGTGCCGATGGCGTAATGATCGGCCGCGGCGCCTATGGCCGCCCGTGGTTCCTGCGCCAGGTAATCGAATTCCTCAGGACCGGCGTGCGTCTGCCCGACCCGCCGCTGGCGGAACAGCAGGCCACGGTGCTGGAGCATTACGACGCGATGCTGGCGCATTACGGTATCTCCACCGGCCTGAAGATCGGCCGCAAGCACGTCGCCTGGTATTCCAAAGGTCTGCCGGGGTCGGCCGAATTCCGCACCCGCATCATGCAGCTGGACGATCCGCAGCAGGTGCGCGCGGCGATTCACGATTTCTACGCGCCGCAGCTTGATCGGCTGGCCGCATGATGGCGTCGACGGACAGCTACGAGAGCAACACCATCGACGCCGCCCAGGTTCTGGGCGCCATTCCCAATCCTATCCTCGTTGTCGGCCGGCAGGGCGATATCAGTTACGCCAATCCTGCCGCCGAGCAGTTCTTCGACAGCGGTGCGGCCGTACTGTGCCGGCAGAATCTGCGTGACCTGGTGCCGTTCGGCAGCCCGGTGCTGCAGCTGTTCGCGCAGGTTTTCCGCGAACGCTACAGCGTGGCGGAATATGACGTCGATCTCGGTTCGCCGCGCATCGGCGAGCGGCTGGTCGATGTGCAGGTCTCGCCGGTGCCGGAAGCGCAGGATCATGTGATCGTGCGCTTCGATGAGCGCACCATGGCGGCCAAGATCGACCGCGCGCTGACGCATCGTGGCGCGGCCCGTTCGGTCACCGGCATGGCTGCGGTGCTGGCCCATGAAGTGAAAAACCCCCTCAGCGGCATTCGGGGCGCGGCGCAATTGCTGGAAGCGAATTGCAGCCAGGCCGACCGTGAACTGACCCGCCTGATCTGCGACGAGACTGACCGGATCTGCGCGCTGGTCGACAGTATGGAGGTGTTCTCCGACAAGCGGATCGACCGCGGGCCGGTCAATATCCACCAGGTGCTGGAGCATGTGCGGCGCGTGGCACAGGCCGGATTTGCCAAAAATATCCGCTTCGTCGAACGTTATGACCCTTCACTGCCGCCAGTGAATGGCAGCCGCGACCAGCTGGTGCAGGTCTTTCTCAATCTGGTGAAGAATGCCGCCGAGGCGCTTGGCGACGATCCCGGGGGCGAAATCGTCCTGACCACGGCCTACCGCCATGGCGTGCGACTCGCGGTGCGCGGGTCGCGCGACAAGTTGCATCTCCCGCTGGAGGTGACGGTACAGGATAACGGGCCGGGTGTCCCCGAGGATATCCGCCCTTATCTGTTCGACCCCTTCGTTTCGACCAAGGTCACCGGTTCTGGCCTCGGTCTTGCATTGGTTGCCAAGATCATTGGCGATCATGGCGGCGTCATTGAATGTGACAGTCGTCCGCGCCGGACAATTTTCAGTGCCCGCCTGCCGGTTCACAGCCCGGCATCGGATGAAGCCGGAGAGTTTGACGAATGAGTAACAAGGGCACCATTCTCGTTGCCGACGACGACCGCTCGATCCGCACCGTGCTGGATCAGGCGCTGGGCCGGGTCGGCTACCAGGTGCGCTCGACCGGCAATGCGGCCACGCTCTGGCGCTGGGCCTCGGAAGGCGAGGGCGAACTGATCATCACCGACGTGGTGATGCCCGACGAGAACGGCCTGGATCTCCTGCCGCGACTCAAGCGGCTGCGGCCAGATCTGCCGATTATCGTGATGAGCGCGCAGAAGACGCTGCTGACGGCCGTGAAGGCAGCCGAGCGCGGCGCCTACGATTATCTGCCCAAGCCCTTCGACCTGAAGGAACTGCTGCGCGTGGTCGAGCGCGCGATGAACCAGCCCAAGCCGGTCCTGTCCGAAGAGGCCGAGGCTGCCGCCGATGAAGAGAAGCTGCCGCTGATCGGCCGTTCTCCGGCGATGCAGGAAATCTATCGCGTGATGGCCCGGCTGATGGGCACCGACCTCACCGTGCTGATCTATGGCGAGAGCGGCACCGGCAAGGAACTGGTGGCGCGCGCGCTGCACGACTACGGCAAGCGCCGCAACGGGCCGTTCGTCGCCATCAATATGGCCGCGATCCCGCGCGAGCTGATCGAAAGCGAACTGTTCGGTCACGAGAAAGGCGCCTTCACCGGTGCCGCCAATCGCTATGCAGGCCGCTTCGAACAGGCCGAAGGCGGTACGCTGTTCCTTGATGAAATCGGTGACATGCCGATCGAGGCACAGACCCGTCTGCTGCGCGTGCTGCAACAGGGCGAATATACCACGGTCGGCGGCCGCACGCCGATCCGCACCGATGTGCGCATTGTTGCCGCCACCAACCGCGACCTGCGGCAGGCCGTGAACCAGGGCCTGTTCCGCGAAGATCTGTTCTATCGCCTCAACGTCGTGCCGCTGCGTCTGCCGCCGCTGCGCGAGCGCAGTGAGGACGTTGTCGATCTGGTGCGTCATTTCCTCAGTCAGTCCGCCGCCCAGGGCCTGCCGACCAAGACGATTTCCGCCGAAGCGATGGAGCGTATCCGTCGCTATCGCTGGCCCGGCAACGTCCGCGAACTGGAAAACCTGGTCCGCCGCCTGGCTGCGCTCTATGCCGACGACGTGATCGGCGTGGAGGTGATCGAGAACGAACTGGCCGAGCCGCCGCAGGCACCGCGCAATGCCGAGCCGAGCGAGGAAGAGACCCTGACCGGCAGCATCGAGCGGCACCTGACCAAGTTCTTCTCCGCCCAGGGCGATGACCTGCCCCCACCGGGCTTGTACGACCGCATGCTGCGTGAGCTGGAAATCCCGCTGATTTCGCTCAGCCTGGCCGCGACCCGCGGCAACCAGATCAAGGCCGCGCATATGCTGGGGCTCAATCGCAACACGCTGCGCAAGAAGATCCGCGACCATAACATCCAGGTGATACGGGGGCTGAAGTAGGCCCCGTCAGGGCGGGGCGGCCGAGTCTGCCCGGAAATCGCGGAAAGACACGGCCGAAGACGCGTGGCAAAGGCCCCGGAACGGGTGCCGGCCGGCTGCAGCTGGGCTATGATCGGCCAATGGCCGCGTATTCGATTCACAGAACGTCTCACTGCGCATGACACCAGACAGGGCAGGTGAGGCGAGCCCCGCTTCCGGCGACCCCGCCGGCATGACGGCCGGCACGGTCACGCCCGGTCGCCGCCTGCTGCGCAGCCTGCTCGACTGGTCGCAGCGGCACCGGCTGCTGCGCCAGCTTGAAATCGCACTGGCCATTGCAGCGCTGGTGGCCGGCACGCTGACCTACCTGGCGATGACGCCGGGCGCCAACCGCGATCTGACGCCGCGCGAAGTGCAGATCCTGCTGCTGGCCGATCTGGTCATTCTGCTCAGCCTGACCAGTCTTGTCGCCCGCCGTCTGGTGGTGCTGTGGATGCAGCGCCGGCGCGGTGCTGCCGGTTCGCGTCTGCATGCCCGCATGGTGATGATGTTCGCCGGCGTCACGGCATTGCCCACCGTGCTGATGACGCTGTTCGCCGTGCTGTTCTTCAATCTCGGCCTGCAGACCTGGTTCAGCGAGCGCGTCAACGCGGCGGTCAATGCGTCCGTGGCGATTGCCGAGGCCTATATCCAGGAACACCGCAAGACGATCCGCGCCGACGTGCTGGCCATGGCGGTCGATCTCAACCGCGCCGCGCCCAACCTGACACGCAACCCCTACGCCTTCCAGCAGGCGGTGCGCCAGTTGTCGCGGATCCGCGCCCTGGGCGAAGCTATCGTCTTTACATCAACGGGCGAAATCCTGGCCCGCAACGAACTTAGTCTGTTGATGGAATTCGATCGTGTGCCGCCCCGCGCGCTGGAGGATGCCAATGCCGGCCAGGTCGTGATCATCACTGCCGAGACCGACGACCGTGTGCGCGCATTGGTGCGGCTCGACGGCTATCTCGACGCCTATCTTTATGTCGGCCGTTTCATCGACGCCAAGGTGCAGGCCGAACTGGAACGCACGCGGCAGGCGGCGCAACAGTATAATCGCCTGGAGCGCGCCCGCGCCACGCTGGAGATCAATTTCGCCATCCTGTTCCTTTTGGTCTCGCTGTTGCTGCTGCTGGCGGCGATCTGGTTTGCGCTACTGATCGCCAACCGCCTGGTCGCGCCGATCGGTGAAGTGGTGACGGCGGCCGAACGCATCCGCGGCGGCGATCTTTCGGCCCGCGTCACCGAACGCGCCGACGAGGACGAAATAGCCACGCTGGGCCGCACCTTCAATCGCATGACCGGGCAGCTGGCCGCGCAGCAGGCGGAGCTGATCACCGCCAATCGCCAGCTCGACGAGCGGCGCCGGTTCACCGAAACCGTCCTGTCCGGTGTTTCGGCCGGTGTGATCGGCGTCGATCCGCAGGGCATGGTGACGCTGCCCAATCCCTCGGCGCAGGTGATGCTGCAGCAGAGCTTCGAAGACATGGTCGGCCGACCCTTCGTCGAGGTGGCACCCGAGATGGCGGAATTGTTCGAACGCGTCGAGCAGCGCCCGGCCGAAGGCGTCGAGCGTGGGCAGGTGGTGGTGCAGCGCGGCGACGGTGCGCGGACGCTCCTGGTGCGTATCGCCCGTGAAGTTACCGGCAACGAGCTGCTCGGCTATGTCGCCACCTTCGATGACGTCTCCGAACTGGTGGCGGCACAGCGCAATGCCGCCTGGGCCGATATCGCGCGCCGCATTGCGCATGAGATCAAGAACCCATTGACACCGATCCAGCTTTCCGCCGAGCGGCTGAAGCGCAAATACATGAAGGAAGTGCAGACCGATCCGGAGATCTTCGCCCAATGCACGGATACGATCATCCGGCAGGTGGGCGATATCGGCCGCATGGTGGATGAATTCTCCACCTTCGCCCGCATGCCGCGGCCCGCCTATCGCGAGGAAGACCTCAACCAGCTGGTGCGCCAGGGTGTATTCCTGCAGCAGGTGGCGCGGCCGGAAATCCAGTTTGAAACCGATATCCCGTCGGCGCCGATCCGCATGAATGTCGATGCGCGCCAGCTGGCCCAGGTGTTCACCAACATCCTGCAGAATGCGGTCGATGCCATCGACGGTCGCGAACGTATATCCGGCGAAGCGCTGCCGCCCGGCCGCATCTCGGTCGGCCTGCGACAGAACGGGACTGCGGCCGATATCACGGTGCTGGACAACGGGCGGGGGCTGCCGGTCGAGAACAGGGATCGCCTGTTCGAGCCCTATGTCACCACCCGGACCAAGGGGACCGGTCTTGGGTTGGCGATCGTCAAAAAGATCATCGAGGAGCATGGCGGCAGCATTGCGCTGAGCGATGCCACCCTGTTTGATCCGGCCCTGAAAAATGGTAGCTTGGCGCGCATTCACCTGCCGGGCGTCCTGACCGGCAGCGAACCCTCCGATGGCCAGGCGGCGGCGGAGAGTCACCCAGCAGGCAAACAAGAGTCTCCGCTCGCGGAGATCAATGCAATGCGTAAGGTTCTAGGGTCGGGCAGTCATGGCGCGTGACATTCTCATCGTCGATGACGAAGCGGATATTCGCAATCTGATTGCGGGCATTCTTCAGGATGAGGGCTACGAAACCCGCATGGCGGGCGATTCCGACGGCGCGTTGCGCGAGATGGAGGCGCGGCGGCCGAACGCGGTGATCCTCGATATCTGGCTGCAGGGCAGCAAGATGGACGGTCTGGAAATCCTCGACCGCATCATGCGCGATCACAGCAGCGTGCCAGTGATCATGATATCCGGTCACGGCAATATTGAAACCGCCGTCTCTGCGATCAAGCGCGGCGCTTATGACTATATCGAGAAGCCTTTCAAGAGCGACCGCCTGCTGCTGCTGGTCGAACGCGCGTTGGAGCAGGCTCGGCTCAAGCGCGAGAACGAAGACTTGCGCCAGCGTTCGGGCAACAGCGTCGACCTGATCGGCGCGTCACCGGCCATTGTGGCCTTACGCCAGGCCATCGAACGCGTGGCGCCAACCAACAGTCGCGTGCTGATCTCCGGTCCGCCCGGAGCCGGCAAGGAACTGGTTGCCCGCCTGCTGCACCAGCGCTCGCGCCGCGCCGGCGGTCCCTTCGTGGTGCTGAATGTCGCGGCCATGGCAGCAGATGGCATCGAGCATCAGCTGTTCGGGATCGAGGAGCAGATCAATGGCCAGCGCCATCACAAGATCGGCGTGTTGGAAGAGGCGCATGGCGGCACCCTGTTCATTGACGAAGTGGCCGAAATGTCGCCCGAGGCGCAGGCCAAGCTGTTGCGCGTCCTGACCGAGCAGAGCTTCGAGCGCGTGGGTGGCCGCACTCGCGTGCAGGTCGATGTGCGCATCATTTCTGGTACGATGCACGACCTGACCGCTCGCGTCGGGCAGGGACAGTTCCGGCAGGATCTGTTCCATCGCCTGAATGTCGTGCCGCTCAAGGTGCCGGCATTGCGCGACCGCCGCGAAGATATCCCGATGCTGGCGAAGCAATTCATCCTGATCGAGGCCCAGCGCCAGGGCGTTTCGGTGCGCGAGCTGGCCGAGGACGCATTGCTGGCACTGCAGTCCGCCGAATGGCCGGGCAATGTGCGCGAACTGCGCAACGCCATCGCACGGCTTCTCATCATGCTGCCGCCCGACCAGAGGGGCGCAGCCATTCATGCCGACATGATGCCGTCGGATCTTGGTGCGACGCCGCCGGTGGCGCTGCGGCCCGAAACCACCACCGAAGTGATGGGGCTGCCGCTGCGCGATGCACGCGAGATGTTCGAGCGTGAATACCTGCTGGCGCAGATCACACGTTTTGGCGGCAATGTCTCACGCACGGCCAGCTTCATCGGCATGGAGCGTTCCGCCCTGCACCGCAAGCTGAAGGCGCTCGGGGTAATCACACTCGATCGCAACGGCGGCTAGGAATGGGCGCGCCATGAAAGTCATTGTCTGCGGTGCCGGCCTGGTCGGCTCAACCATCTCGCGTCAGCTTGCCGCCGAAGGTAACGAAGTAACGATGATCGACGTCTCGGCCGAGCGTGCCAACAAAGCTGCCGAGAGCTACGATCTGCGCGCTATTGTCGGATATGCCTCGCATCCCGATGTGCTGGAGCAGGCTGGCGCATCGGATGCCGACATGCTGATCGCCGTGACCTTCGCCGACGAGGTGAACATGGTGGCCTGCGAGGTGGCGCATGCGTTGTTCAACGTGCCGACCAAGATCGCCCGCATCCGCGCACAGGGTTATCTGCGCCCGGAATGGTCGGACCTGTTCAATGAAAAGCACATTTCCATCGACTATATCATCTCGCCCGAGATCGAGGTTGCACGCGCCATCCATCGCCGCATTCTGACACCCGGCGCCTTTGACATGATCCCCTTCGCCGGTGATCGCCTGCGTCTCGTCGGCATCCGGCTCGAGGAAGACTGCCCGGTGCTGAACACGCCGCTGCGCCAGCTCACCGGCCTGTTTCCCGACCTGGCCCTGAATATTTGCGGCATCATCCGCCACGGCGCGATGCTGGTGCCGGATGCGGACGACCATCTGGAAGCCGACGACGAAATCTATATCTGCGTCCTGTCGGCGCATCTGCCGCGTGCCATGCGCCTGTTCGGCCACGAGGAGCGCGAGGCGCGTCGCATCGTGCTGGCCGGTGGCGGCAATATCGGCCTGTTTCTGGCCCGCGAAATCCAGGAAAGCCAGCCCTCTGTGCTGCTCAAGATCATCGAAGCCAGTCGTGAGCGCGCCGAGTATATCGCCAGCACTCTGAAGAATGCAGTCGTACTTCATGGCGATACGCTGGACCAGGAAATCCAGCAGGAAGCCAAGGTCGGGGCTGCCGAAACAATTATCGCGATGACCAACGACGACGAGGTGAATATCCTCACCTCGCTGCTGGCCAAGCAGGCCGGCGCGCAGCGGGCCATCACGCTGGTCAACAATCCGGCTTACGATACGCTGATCGGCTCGCTCGGTATCGATGTGGTGGTGAATCCGCGCTCCACCACCGTCTCCTCGATTCTGCAGCATGTGCGCCGCGGCCGCATCCGTGCCGTACATTCGCTGCATGATGGTGCTGCCGAGGCCATTGAGGCCGAAGCGGTGCAGACCAGCGCGCTGGTCGGCAAGCCGCTGTCCGAACTCGACCTGCCCGACGGTTTGAAGATCGGCGCCATCCTGCGCGGCGAAACCGTGGAGATCGCGCGCGGCGACAGCGAGATTGAAGCGGGTGACCGCATTATCCTGTTTGCGCGCCGTGACGCGGTGAAGAAGGTCGAGAAGCTGTTTGCCGTCCGCCTGGAATTCTTCTGAGACAAAAAACGAAAAAGCCGAGGCCTTTCCCGATGTCGCGTATCGCTTATGTCAACGGTCAGTATGTGCCCTATGCCCAGGCGGGGGTGCATGTCGAGGATCGCGGTTTCCAGTTCGCCGATGGCGTTTACGAAGTGGTCGCCGTCAAGGACGGCGGCTTTGTCGACCTTGAGGGTCATCTCGTGCGGCTGGAACGCAGCCTGGACGAACTCCGCATCGCCCGTCCGATGACGCGCGCCGCCCTCAGCGTTGTGCTGGCTGAGACCGTGCGACGCAACCGCGTGCGCAACGGTAGCGTCTATCTGCAGGTCACGCGCGGCGCGGCCAAACGCGAGTTTGCTTTTCCGGCAGAGACGGCACCGACTTTTGTCGCCATTGCGCGGCACCTGGATTGGGCCAAAGGGGCTGCCAACGCGGCTAAGGGGGTTCCAGCCATCACGCAGCCCGATATCCGCTGGGGCCGCTGCGACATCAAGACCGTCGGCTTGCTGCCGGCGGCGCTGGCCAAGCAGGCCGCGAAGGAAGCCGGCGCCTACGAAGCCTGGTTGGTGGATGAGCAGGGCTTCGTCACCGAAGGCGGTTCGTCGAATGCCTGGATCGTGACCAAGGACAATGTCCTGGTCACGCGCAGACCGACACACGAAATCCTCAGCGGCATTACGCGCTCAGCCGTGCTGGAACTGGCCAGTCGGGAAGGACTGAAGGTCGAATTCCGGCCCTTCACGGTCGCCGAGGCACAGGCCGCCAAGGAGGCCTTCGTGTCTTCGGCCACGTCCTTCGTCATTCCGGTGGTGTCGCTCGACGGCAGACCGATCGGCAATGGCGGGCCGGGCGTCGTGGTTGCCAGGCTGCGGAGCCTGTACGAAAGTCATGCGACCGCCCACAGCACCGACTGGCAGGCGCCTTTCCTCGCGCCCTAGGGTCTGTCCCCGCCGCGCCGTAATCTACGTCACATCGAGACGTGAAACAGCGGCCGGACGCGGTCCGATGCCGCACTGCACGCCATTGTTTTGCCACTTTCAGAAATTAATGGTTTAATTCATGGGCGTGGGGCAGCGGCCGCCGCCCCCGCAGCACTGGCGGCTGCGTTTTCGAAGGACAAATCCCGGGGACGCAGTCGGCAGAAGCTGAAAAAACAAAATAACTACAACAACATAAGAAACGAAAGGTCTTAATATGGCCGCCGACAAGCCTCAAAACGTCCAGGACGTCTTCCTCAATCACATCCGCAAGACCAAGACCCCGGTGACCGTCTTCCTGGTCAACGGCGTCAAACTGCAGGGCATCATCAGCTGGTTCGACAATTTCTCGGTGCTGCTGCGCCGCGACGGCCACATGCAGCTGGTCTACAAGCACGCCATCTCGACGGTCATGCCGTCGGGCCCGATCCAGCTCTTCGATCCCGCCGCGGCTGGCGAGAAGCCTGCTGCTGCCGGGGAACAGGGCTGAGCCGAACGGGTTTCCTCCCGATCAGCGCCCCCTTGTTGAATGCAATGGGGGCGGAGCATCGTGTAAGTTTGGCTGATGTCTGATCACGAAACTCTTGAAGACGAGCGCCCCCGCAAGGCGCTCGTCCTGCATCCGTCGTTGAAATCCGCCCAGGCCAGGGCGAAGGCGGCCGATCTGCGCCGCCGGCCCGAGGCGCGGCTGGCCGAGGCTGTCGGTCTGGCCGCGGCCATTGATCTGCAGGCGGTGCGAGCCGATGTCGTGCCGGTTTCCAGCTGGCGTCCGGGCACGCTGATCGGCCCCGGCAAGCTGGAAGAGCTGGCCGCCTGGATCGGCGAGAATCCCGTGGACGTGGTGGTGGTGGATGCCGCCGTCACGCCGGTGCAGCAGCGCAATCTGGAAAAGGCCCTGAAGGCCAAGGTGATCGACCGCACCGGGCTCATTCTTGAAATCTTCGGCGCGCGGGCGCGCACCAAAGAAGGCCGGCTGCAGGTCGAACTCGCGCATCTGAACTACCAGCGCTCGCGCCTCGTGCGGTCATGGACCCACCTGGAACGTCAGCGCGGCGGCTTCGGCTTCCTCGGTGGCCCGGGTGAAAGCCAGCTGGAAATGGATCGCCGCCTGATCGGCGACCGCATCATCCGCATCAAGGAAGACCTGGCGCAGGTGGTGAACACCCGTTCGCTGCATCGCCGCGCGCGGCAGAAGGTGCCGTATCCCGTCGTGGCATTGGTCGGCTACACCAATGCCGGCAAGTCGACGCTGTTCAACCGACTGACCTCGGCCGACGTGATGGCGAAGGATCTGCTGTTCGCCACCCTGGATCCGACCATGCGCACGCTGCGCCTGCCATCGGGCCGCAATATCATTCTCAGCGACACGGTGGGTTTCATCTCCGAACTGCCCACGCATCTGGTCGCCGCCTTCCGCGCCACGCTGGAAGAGGTGATCTCGGCCGACCTGATCCTGCATGTGCGCGATCTGTCGCATCCCGACACCGAGGCGCAGGCCGCCGACGTGGCCGATGTGCTGGCCTCGCTGGGTGTAGCCGAAGACAGCAGCCATCGCCGGCTGGAAGCCTGGAACAAGGCCGACCAGCTGCCGTTGGATGCGCGCGAAATGCTGCAGAACCAGGCCGAGCGCCAGGACAATGCCGTGCTGATTTCGGCACTGACCGGCTATGGCTGCGACACGCTGCTGCAACGTATCGACGGCATGCTGGATGCCGACCGGGTCGAGATGGATGTCACGCTCGATGCCGGTGACGGCGCGGCGATCGCCTGGCTGCATCGCCATGGCGAAGTGCTGGACATGAAGGAAGACGGCGGCAGCCTGAAACTGTCTGTGGCACTGTCGCAGGCGGAAGCAGGCAAATGGCTCAAGCGTCGGGAAGGGCAAGTATGAACGTCGATATGGACGCCGTGCGACTGCTGATGGAAGAGGCGGCAACCACCACCATCCTGCCGCATTTCCGCAAGCTGGAAAGCAAGCAGATCGACCAGAAGGCCGGGCCGCACGATGTGGTGACTGTGGCCGACAAGGCTTCGGAAGATTTTCTCACTCCGCGTCTGCAGGCGCTGGTGCCTGGCTCCACCGTGGTGGGCGAGGAGGCCAGCAGCGCCGATGAAAGCATTATGGATGCCTTGAGGCGCCCTGGATACGCATGGTTGATCGACCCCATCGACGGCACCGCGAATTTCGCCGTCGGCAGTCAGCTGTTCGCCGTGATGGTGGCCCTGGTGAAAGACGGGGATGCGGTGGCCAGCTGGATCTACGATCCGATCCGCAACATCTGCGCCATGGCAGAAAAAGGCCAGGGTGCCTGGATGCGCGAGGCCGACGGCAGCCGCCGCCGGCTGCAGACACCGAAACCGCCGTCGCTGGCACATATCTCGGGCGCGCCCAATCTGCGCTACGGCGACCGCGATTTCGCAGCCCGCATCGCCTATCGCATGGACAAGACCGCCGGGGTAATGATCCTGCGCTGCGCCGGGCAGGAATATCTCGCCATGCTGGACGGCCATTTCCATTACGCGGTCTACAACCGTGCCATGCCCTGGGATCACACGGCCGGTTGCCTGCTGATCACGGAAGCCGGTGGCATCGCCAAGCGGCTGGACGGCAGCCTGTACCGCGCCGCCGACAAGCCCTGGGGCAGCCCGCTGGTGGCCGCCTGCGGCGAAGAGCAGTGGAACTGGCTGAAGCAGGACATTTTCGACGCCTGATCTGCCGTGACATCTCTCGACATCGACGCCATTGGCGACCTGCTGCTGCAGGCCGGCCGTGAGATCATCATGCCGCGTTTCCGCCGGCTGGCGGCGGATGAAGTCCGCGAGAAATCCCGCGCCGATCTGGTCACCATCGCGGACGAGGAGGCCGAAGCCTTCCTGACACCGCGGCTGGAAGCGCTGCTGCCCGGCTCGCGCACGGTGGGCGAGGAGGCGGTCAGCGCCAATCCGGCACTGATCGGGCTGCTGGGCGAGCCGGGCTATCACTGGGTGATCGATCCGATCGACGGCACGGCCAGTTTCGCCGCCGGTTGTGCGCTCTTCGCCTGCATGGTGGCGCTGGTGAAAGACGGCGATGCCGTCGCCGGCTGGATTCTCGATCCGCCGACCGGCCGGCTGTTCATGGCCGAAAAGGGTGCGGGTGCCTGGTTGCGCGAACCAGACGGCAGCGTGACGCCTCTGCGTACCGCCAATCCACCGTCGCTGGCGCATATCGCCGGCGTGGCCAATTTCCGCATGAAGGACCGCGATCTCGCCGCGCGCCTGGCTTATCGCCTCGACCGGACGGCGGGCGTACTGAATCTGCGCTGCTCGGGCCAGGAATATCCCGCGATGGCGCTGGGCCAGATCCATTACGGCCTCTACGGCCGTGGCATCCCCTGGGACCATGCGCCCGGCGCGCTGATCCTGACCGAAGCAGGCGGCGTGGTGCGCCGGCTCAACGGCATGCTCTATCGCGCCTCCGATCCGCCGATGGGCAGTATCGGCCGCGTCGCCGACCAGCCTTGGGGCAGCCCGATCCTCGCCGCCTGCGGCGAAGAGCAGTGGCGGTGGCTCAAACGCGACATTCTGGACCCCTGATTCGGGCCTGAATCAGGGGCGGAAACCGCACCCGCGTACCGGGCGGTAGCCGCCGGGCACGGGCCTCAAAGCCTCAGTCTATAATTATTTGATATATATATGTTTTTAGACGGTGTTTTCGGCCTCCCCGGCGGTGGCCGACACGTTGCTGCCATACCCTCGCCATGGTAGTTTCTGCGACCTGATTCCAGGGCCGAATCCGGGCCTTTTCGGGTGGCCTGAATCGCCCGATTTCAGACCCCAAATTCACAGCTTTTTTGGACGCCGTTTCGTGACCGAACAGCCGAAGCCTCCGCACGATATCCAGCCGATCTCCATCGAAGAGGAGATGCAGCGCTCCTATCTCGGTTACGCCATGAGCGTGATCGTGTCGCGCGCATTGCCCGATGCGCGGGACGGCCTGAAGCCGGTGCATCGCCGCATTCTCTATTCGATGCACGAGAACGGCTATACCGCCGACAAGGCCTATCGCAAGTCAGCCCGCGTGGTCGGTGACGTGATGGGTAAGTATCACCCGCATGGCGACCAGTCGATCTACGACGCCATGGTGCGCATGGCGCAGCCGTTCTCGATGAGCCAGCTGCTGCTGGATGGCCAGGGCAATTTCGGCTCGATGGACGGCGATAAAGCCGCGGCGATGCGCTACACCGAAATCCGCCTGGAGCGTGCCGCCGAGGCTCTGCTGACGGATATCGACAAGGACACCATCGATTTCCAGCCGAACTACGACGACAGCACGCAGGAACCCAGCGTGCTGCCAGCGCAGTATCCCAACCTGCTGGTGAATGGCGCGAACGGTATCGCCGTCGGCATGGCCACCAACATTCCGCCGCATAATATGGGCGAGGTGATCGATGCCTGCTGCGCCTATGTCGACAATACCGAAGTGACGCTGGAGCAGCTGCTGGAGATACTGCCGGCGCCCGATTTCCCCACCGGCGGCATTATTCTCGGCCGCGCCGGCGCCAAGTCGGCGATGTGGACCGGGCGCGGCTCGGTGATCGTGCGCGGCAAGGTGCATTTCGAGGAAATCCGCAAGGATCGCGAAGCCATCATCATCACCGAGATCCCGTACCAGGTGAACAAGGCCTCGATGATCGAGAAGATGGCCGAACTGGTGCGGGCCAAGAAGATCGAGGGCATTTCCGACCTGCGCGACGAGTCCGACCGTGACGGCGTGCGCGTGGTGGTCGAGATCAAGCGCGACGCCATGGCCGACGTGGTGCTGAACCAGCTGTATCGCTTCACGCCGCTGCAGAGCAGCTTCGGTGTCAACATGCTGGCGCTGAATGGCGGCAAGCCGGAGCTGCTGAATATCAAGCAGCTGATTGCCGCTTTCGTGAATTTCCGCGAGGAGGTCATCCTCCGCCGCACCCGCTTCCTGCTCGGCAAGGCGCGCGACCGCGCCCATGTCCTCGTCGGCCTGGCGATTGCCGTCGCCAATATCGACGAGGTGATCAAAACCATCCGCAACGCGCCAGATCCGCAGACCGCGCGCGACCAGCTCATGACCCGCGAATGGCCCGCGTCCGACGTGGCCGACATGATCGGCCTGATCGACGACCTGAGCCACAAGGTGATCGACGGCAAGTACAAGCTGTCGGAAACCCAGGCCCGTGCCATTCTCGATCTGCGCCTGCAGCGGCTGACCGCGCTGGGCCGCGACGAAATCGGCGACGAGATGAAGAAGCTGGCGGTCGAGATCAATGAGTATCTCTCGATCCTCGGCAGCCGCGACAAGCTGATGGGCATCCTGCGCAGCGAGCTGGTCTCGATGCGCGAGAAATTTGCCGTGCCGCGCCGGACCCAGATCGCCGAGATCGAGTTCGAGCAGGACGACGAAGACCTGATCCAGCGCGAGGACATGGTCGTGACCGTCAGCTTCGGCGGGTATGTGAAGCGCACGCCGCTGTCGACCTACCGCCTGCAGAAGCGCGGCGGCAAGGGCCGTACCGGCATGAGCACCAAGGACGAGGATTTCGTCACCGGCGTGCTGGTGGCCAGTACCCATACGCCGGTGCTCTTCTTCTCCAATATCGGCCGCGTCTACAAGATGAAGGTCTACCGCCTGCCCGAAGGCACGCCGCAGTCGCGCGGCAAGGCCTTCGTCAACCTGTTGCCACTGGCCGCGGGCGAGAAGATCACCGAAGTGCTACCGCTGCCCGAGGATGAGGCCAAGTGGAGCGAATTGCATGTCATGTTCGCCACCGCCAAGGGCTATGTCCGCCGCAACGATCTGTCCGATTTCGTCAGCATCAATGCCAACGGCAAGATCGCGATGAAATTCGAGGGCGAGGACGCCGACGACAGTCTGGTCGGCGTGCTGCCCTGCACCGAGAACGACGACATTCTTCTGGCCTCCTATGAGGGCAAGTGCGTCCGCTTCCCCGTTGCCGATGTCCGCACCTTCCAGAGCCGTTCGTCGACCGGCGTGCGCGGCATGAAGCTGGCTGCGGGCGACCGCGTTATTTCCATGTCGGTGCTGCGTCATATCGAAGTGGCGCCGGAAGAACGCGAGGCTTTCTTCAAATACGAGGACGCCCAGGAGCGGATCCGCAACGGCGAAAGCGGCGTGACCCTGCCCGAGGATATTTCGGTGCAGCGCTTCACCGAGTTGCAGGCAGCGCAGCAATTCATCCTGACTGTCACCGAGAAAGGCTTCGGCAAGCGCAGCTCGGCCTACGAATATCGTATCACTAGCCGCGGCGGCTCGGGCATCATCAACATCGAGACCACTGCGAAGAACGGCAATGTTGGTGCCGCTTTCCCGGTGGAGCATGACGATCAGATCATGCTGGTCACCGATGGTGGCCAGGTGATCCGCTGCCCGGTGCATGATATCCGTATCGCCGGTCGCAATACCCAGGGCGTCATCATCTTCAAGCTCGGCGACGGCGAGAAGGTTGCGTCGGTCGCGCATTTGCCGGAAAGTGGCCCGAACGAAGCCGGACCGGATGACGGTACGGGCGAGGAGAGCGCCGCAGGCGATACGCCGGAGTGAGCTCGCTTACGTGATCTGAAGGGGAGAGCGGATGACCAGGCAGCGGATCGGACTATATCCGGGTACTTTCGATCCGGTGACCAAGGGTCATTACGACATCATCAAGCGCGCGGCCAAGCTGGTCGACAAGCTGGTGGTGGGCGTTGCCGTCAATGTCGGCAAGGGGCCGCTCTTTTCGATGGAAGAACGCGTCGAGATGGTGCGCGAGGAAATCGGCCCGCTGATGCCCGGCGCCACCGAATTCGAGGTCAAGCCGTTTTCCAACCTGCTGATGCATTTCGCCATGGATCTCGGCGCGGTCATGATCATCCGCGGCCTGCGCGCGGTGTCGGACTTCGAATACGAATTCCAGATGGTCGGCATGAATGCCCGGCTGAATTCGGAGATCGAGACCGTCTTCCTGATGGCCTCTGACAATCACCAGTTCATTGCCTCACGCCTGGTCAAGGAAATCGCCATGCTGGGCGGCGACATCAACCCCTTCGTTTCGCCGCGCGTGGCTGAGCGGGTGCGCGACGCCATCAAGAAGCAGAAGGCCGACGCATGATCCGCCGCGCGTTCCTCGCTTTCGGGCTTGCTGCCGCGCTGCTGCCCTTTGCGTCGCAGGCACAGCAGACCGATCCGGAAAACACCCTGATCATGGAGTTGCGCGACGGCCGGGTGGTGATCGCCATGCGGCCCGATCTGGCGCCCGCGCATGTCGCCCGCATCAAGGAACTGACCCGCAAGGGCTTCTACGACGGTAGCGTGTTTCATCGGGTGATCCGTGGCTTCATGGCCCAGGTTGGCGATCCCACCGGCACCGGAGCCGGCGGCTCCGGCCAGAAGCTGCGCGCGGAGTTCAGCCGCGAGCCGCATCGCCGCGGTACCGTGTCGATGGCGCGCACCAGCGACCCGAACAGCGCCGACAGCCAGTTCTTCATCTGCTTCGACGACGCTCCGCACCTGAACAACCAGTATACCGTCTGGGGCCGGGTGGTGAGCGGCATGGAATTCGTCGACAATATCAAGAAGGGCGCGCCCGGTTCTGGCGCCGTCACCGATCCCGACAAGATCGTCCGCATGCGTGTCGCTGCGGATGTGAAGTGAGTTTCTAAGGAGCCCGCATGAGCGCCGATCTCGAAAACACCCTCTATCTCGAACTCAAGGACGGTCGCGTCACCATCGCGCTGCGCCCCGATCTGGCGCCGAACCATGTCGAACGCATCAAGACCCTGGTGCGCCAGAATTTCTACGACGGACTGAAGTTCCATCGTGTGATCGAAGGCTTCATGGCGCAGACCGGCGATCCGCGCGGCGATGGCACCGGCGGTTCGGGCGAGAACCTGAAGGCTGAGTTCAATGACGAACCGCATGTGCGCGGTACCTGTTCGATGGCGCGCGCCAGTAGCCCGCATAGTGCCGACAGCCAGTTCTTCATCTGCTTCGCCGATGCCCGTTTCCTGGATAAGCAGTACACCGTCTGGGGCCAGGTCACCGAGGGCATGGAGCATGTCGACAAAATCAAGCGCGGCAGCCAGGCCAAAAACGGCAGCGTGACCGATCCCGACAAGATCGTGTCGATGCGCGTTGCCGCCGACGTCGAGTGACTGCTGCCCTCAGGCCATTCTTTTAGAGTGGTGAGAGGGCTAAGCAGATGCTGGTTTCCGATTTTGATTTCGAACTGCCGCCGGCGCTGATCGCCGAGCGGCCGGCTGTGCCGCGTGAAGCGGCGCGTCTGCTGCTGCATGACGGCGCGGTGAGCGCCACGCCGTATACCGTGGCCGATCTGCCCGCGCTGCTGCGGCCGAACGACCTGCTGGTGTTCAATGACACCAAAGTCATTCCCGCCCGGCTTTATGGCCGCCGCGAACGCGATCCCGAAGTGCGCGTCGAGGCGCTGCTGCTGAAACCCCTCGGCGCGCGCCGCTGGACCGCGATGGCCAAACCGGCCAGGCGGCTCAAGCCCGGCGACCGCGTGCTGTTCGACGGCGGGCTGGTGGCCGAGGCGCTCGGCCGCGAGGACGACCAGATACTGCTGCAGTTCGACCGCGACGACGGCGAGGTGCTGACCGCACTCGAAACCGCCGGCGCCATGCCGCTGCCGCCCTATATCGTGGCGCAGCGCAAGGCCGATGCGCAGGACAGGATCGACTACCAGACGGTGTTCGCCGAGAAGACCGGCGCGATTGCTGCGCCCACCGCCGGTTTGCACTTCACCCCCGCACTGATCGGGACGCTGAAGGCCAAAGGCGTCGGCTTCGCCCGCGTCACGCTGCATGTCGGTGCCGGCACTTTCCTGCCGGTAAAGGTCGACCACGTCGAAGACCATAAAATGCATGCCGAATGGGGCGAGGTGACGGACGAGACCGTCGCGGCGATCGAGGCCGCCAAGGCAAAAGGCGGGCGGGTCATTGCCATCGGCACGACCTCTTTGCGCCTGCTGGAATCCGCCGCGCGCCCAAAATACGGAGAGGTGGGCGGGCTGAAGGCCTTCCGGGGCGAGACTGACATTTTCATCACCCCGGGCTTCCGCTTTAACGTCGTGGACGGCCTGATGACCAATTTCCACCTGCCGAAATCCACATTGCTGATGCTGGTGGCGGCCTTTGTCGGGCTCGAGGAGCAACGGGCGATCTACGCCCATGCGGTCGAGAAGGGCTTCCGTTTCTACTCCTACGGCGATACAAGCCTGCTGTTCAGACAGACTGGCCCGCAATGACGCTCAAATTCACCGTTTCCGCAAAAGATGGCGCTGCCCGCAGGGGGCGGCTCGAAACCGCACATGGCGCGATCGACACGCCGGCCTTCATGCCGGTGGGCACGGCCGCGACAGTGAAGGCGATGACGCCGGAAGCCGTGAAAGATACCGGCGCGCAGATCATCCTGGGCAATACCTATCACCTGATGCTGCGGCCGAGCGCCGAGCGCGTCGCCAAACTCGGCGGCCTGCATAAATTCATGAACTGGCCGGGCCCTATTCTGACTGACTCCGGCGGCTTCCAGGTGATGTCGCTGTCGCAGCTCAACAAGGTCACGGAACAGGGCGTCAGCTTCCAGTCGCATATCGACGGCGCCAAATACGACCTGACGCCGGAACGCTCGATCGAGATCCAGCATCTGCTCGATGCCACCATCACCATGCAGCTGGATGAATGCGTCAGGCTGCCGGCCGACGACACGCGCGTCTCTGAGGCCATGCAGCTTTCGCTGCGCTGGGCCGAGCGCTGCAAGACAGCCTTCCGGCAGCGCGACGGCTATGGCCTGTTCGGAATTGTTCAGGGTGGAACCAACGCTGCCTTGAGAGAAGAATCCGCGAAAGGCCTGATCAAGACCGGCTTCGATGGCTATGCCGTCGGCGGGCTGGCCGTGGGCGAGACCCAGGCCGAGATGTTCGCCACGCTGGATGTGACCACGCCGCATCTGCCGCAGGACCGCCCGCGCTACCTGATGGGTGTTGGCAAACCGTCCGATCTGGTCGGTGCGGTGCAGCGCGGCATCGACATGTTCGACTGCGTGATGCCGACCCGTTCGGGCCGCAACGGCCAGGCCTTCACCCGGCGCGGCACGATCAACATCCGCAATGCACGCCATGCCGAAGACCCGCGGCCCATCGATGAACAATGCCGCTGCCCGGCCTGCCGCAATTACAGCCGCGCTTATGTGCATCATCTGGTGCGCTCGGATGAGATCCTCGGCTCCATGCTGATGACTGCGCATAACCTGACCTACTATCAGGATGTGATGCAGGGCCTGCGCGCCGCCATCGCCGAAGGCCGGCTGGAGGCTTTCGTGGCGGATTTCCATGCCGGTGAGGCCAAAGGGGATATAGACTCTTTGGGCGATATTCCGCCGCTCTAGGCATGCTGCTGCGCCACCTCAAGGTTTTCGGCATCGCGGCCATCTTCGCCGCCATCGCCTATGGGTTGGTGCATCTGGTCTTTCGCCTCATTCACCATTGGTGATAGCGGTCTCTGAAAAGGGAGAAACGCATGCCGGCTCAAAAAGCAAAAAAGCGGAAGAAACAGACATTCAGCCTGAGCCGCGCCAAAGACGCGAAATTCCGCAAGGACGGCCTGCGCGCCTTCTTCGAGTATCGTGACCTCGGCATCAGCGAGGCCACGCAGGGTCGCTTCAATGCCGAGGTGATCCGCGCCGGCACCGTGAAGGACTACAAGCGGGCCGGGCTGCACTACCACAAGCTGGAATTTCAGCTGGTCTATGTGCTGAACGGATGGGTGAAGTTCGACTATGAAGGCGAGGGCAGTTTCACGTTGAAAGCCGGCGACTGCGTGCTGCAGCCACCGGAAATCCGTCACGAGCTGACAGCGTTTTCCAGGGATATGGAGCTTCTGGAAGTGACCAGTCCAGCCGATTTCACGACGACTGCAGTCAAACGCTGAACGCGTCGTCGTCCTTGTGCAGATGCAGGAAGCGTCCGATCTGGGTCTTTAACGTCTCCGGATCGTAAGAATCATTCACCTTCAGCGCATGCAGGAACAACTCGCGCTGCAGCGGCTGCGGCAGGTTGTTCCACGTCAGCACGAGGGCGGCGCCGAGGCATTTGAGGATATTGCTCTCCGAAGCGGCTAGTTGAGTGTCCGACAGGGTTCCGCCTTCGCCTTCCCAGCGGCGCAGCGCGCGGTTCAGCTGTGCGTCGGTCTCAAAACGCGCCTTGTCGTCAGCCATGTCATTCCTCATCATCGTAATAGGTGATGTTGATCAGCTGCTCGATCACGCCACGTTGCCCGATGGTCACCGGCAGTGTGATCGACTCGAACTGCACGAAACTGCGGTCGACAAAATAGTAGCTCCCGGCTGCGCGCAACGGGGTTGCATTGTCGGTCGCCCAGGACAGACCGCGATTGAAGTCGGTGTAAGCCTGCTCGCTCATGATCTCATCGACGAACCTGCCGGTAGGGTCGCGGCCGGAATACTGGCTGATCAGCGTGCCGTAGAGGCGGATACGGAACCGCCGCCGGTCGGTATCCTGGACGATCTCATAAATCAGCACGCGGGGCAGATAAGGGCGCAGCACGAAGGGCGAGAAATCGGCGCGGTCGGGCGCAAGGCGGCCGGCGCGCTTTTCGTCCCACAGCGCGGCAAGCAGACGGAGCTCTGGTCGCTGGAACCGCAACTCGGGATCGAGGCGGAACCTGCTTTCGACGATCTGCCGGTTCAGGGCATGTCCTCCGGTTTGCTGCAGCATATACCGCAAGGCAATCCTATACCGGGGCAATTCGTTCCACGATGGGGAGAGGTGGTGAGCCCGCCGGGATTCGAACCCGGGACCTCTCGATTAAAAGTCGCTTGCTCTACCAGCTGAGCTACGGGCTCACAAAGCCCTTTCCGGCAGTCCCCGCAGGCGACCTGGGCCGGAAAAGCGCCGCGACCATAGGTCGTCGACCGGTCTCCGTCAACCAACCGGATTATCTTTGAAATGAAGCACTTAATGCGGGTCTGCGCCGCGACTCTGCCGGCCTGCCGCGTCCGGGCCTGCCATGGGCAGTTTCGGCGGAAACCGTGGCGACGGTTACCAAGTTACAACCTTTGAGGGGCTACAAAATTCTTCGCAGTTGCGGGATAATATTCCGGTCCGGCTCGTTGGCCCGGAGGATGAGGATCATGGGCAAGTATTACGTCGAAGGCGGTATTTTTAAGGATCTTGCAGACCCGGCGCCGATTGCCGGAACCGAGGAGCGCTACGGCCCGTTCCCGACCGAGCAGGAAGCCGACAAGATCTGGCGCGCCCGCATGGCGGACAAGATCGATATCTGCAACCACCGCCTCCGTGTGATCCAGCGCGACGCCTGAATCTCCGAGTCTGTGCCGGAGTCGCGCCGGCCAGCCAGTTTCTGCCGCGCTTTCCCTGTTGCTAAGCGGTTAGCCTGCCATGATGATTTCATGGCAGACCATCCGATTCGGCCAATTTCGGCCCTGAACGGCGCTGGGACGCGCCACAAGCCTGGAACGCGAGACACGGGCGATGTTCGATCCTCACACTGCCGGTCGACTGATTGCCAACCGGGGTGATTTGAAACGCAAGGCGGTGAATTACGCGCGCGGCCAGGACGTGCGGCTGAGCGCCGATCTGCGTGGCAAGATCGAGAAGGTCATCGTGAAGAACCAGGCTGAATTCGAAGCGGCGGCGCGCGAAACCATGGTGACACTGAAGGAAGCCTGGGGGTCGGCCTCGTTCAATTCGATCGGCAGGGCCCGCTATTACGAATGGATCCGTGATCTGGCGCTGGAGCTGAAGGGGCAGGGCAGCCTGTTCGGCTATCCGCTGGTCACGCTCTATGCCGACAGCCTGAAAAATCTCTGCGATGGCCTGACCAATCCCAGCCACCGCCTGCATGCCATCATCGGCCTGAATATCGACGCGCTCAACATCATCGTGCGCCGCCGCATCAGCGGGCCGGGCAGCGTGCTGGAGCGCCGTGTGGCGGAAGCGTTTCGCGAGGCCTATCTGAAGATGCGCCTGCGCCAGCCGTCGGACGTGGCGATGGAACACAAGGTGGCGCATGCCGTGCGCCAGCTCGATGCCAGGCGCGAGCCGTCGGTCACGTCGCCGGACCTCAAAAATACCGGCCGCGAATGGCCGGGTGGCGTGCGCCTGACAGCCGACTGACGCAGTCATGGCTGAGTCCGACGATCGCAACAATCCGAACGGCCCGCCGGAAGGCTTCAACTGGAAGCCTCAGGCGATCAAGCCGATTGCCGCGCAGGAAGTGATCGCCGAGGCGATCAAGGATGCCGACAAAAGCTATTTCTTTGAGAACTATAACAAACAGGCTGCCAACGTGGTCGCCGAGCTGCGCAAGCATGGCTATGTGATCGTGCCGTATTATCCGACCGTGACCATGGTCAAGGCCGCGATGGACGAGCTGCAATACGGACAGAACCGCTTCACCAATGTGGTGATGCCGATGTATCTGGCCATGATGAAGGCGGCCCCGAAGTCAAAAGGCTGATTTGGGGGGCTAACCCGCCATTAACCGCCATCTGGTATTGCTGCCAGACTGGGGTAGAATACAGACAGGTTATCTGACTGGAGCTGAAGACGCATGAGCCGGGACAAGCTGGTGGCTTTCCTGCGCGTGGCGGGGCCGCAGCGCACCGCTGAAATCCTCAAACGCCTGCCGCCGCAAGAGGCGCAGGCGGTACAGCAGGCGCTCGACCAGAGTCCGAATATCGCCGCCACACAGGTGGATGTCGCCGCCGATGCGGCCGCCACGTTCGTCGCGGCCGTCGCCCGCAAGCGCTGATGCCGAAGGTGACTGGCTGGCATGCCGCCGTGGCGGCGGGGCTGGCTCTGCTGATGACCGGAACAGCGCTGGCGCAGAGCGGCCTGGGGCCTGGCAGCAGGCCGCGAAGTTCCCCCAAATGCTTCAACGCGCCGGAAATCGAGGCCGTCGCCATCGTGCGCGCCGGGATGGTCATCCGCGATCATGCCCGCGCCTGCGCGCGCCGCGGCCATGACTGGGATCTTATCAATCTGTGGTCGGAATTCGACAACGCCAACGCGGAAGAGATAAAGCGGGCGGTCGAAGTGCGCGCCGAGGCCTTCCGGCGCAACTGGCCCGACGACCCGAATGCCGCGCAGCGCGACGCGAATGAAACGGTGGCATCGCGCCAGCTGGTCGATTTTGCGCCGGCCGAATGTGTCGCCCTGCGCGACCTGGTGGAAAGTTTCACGAACTGGCGGGACTATATGAAACATGTCCGCACGGTCGAAGTGGGGCAGGTCAAGACGCTGTACCGCACATGTCCGCGCCGCTCGCCGGGCGAAGTGCCGCGTTCGGAGCAGCCTTAACCCTATCTTGAAATATAAGGTTTGCAGGCCTCTTTTATCTGCTTAAGCGCATTGGCCAAGTTTTTAGAAAGCTCATGTTCTCCGTCTGAACCGCTGTTAATTATATCGCGGCATTCTTTCAAGTGCGCTCTTTCACTATCGTCAGGCCCGTCTCCGTATTGCATGTCTATTGATGATTGAATGCGGCTATGGGCGGCATTGGAGATTCTGACCGCAGCATGGAATAAGCTTTTGAAGGGTTCTGTTGAGATTTCTGGGAAGTGAATTTCAAACAAGGTCTGCATTTTTCGTAGTTCAGCGAATGTCGCTTCTTTATTAACTAGTCGCTCAATAGGAGCGTAAAGGGAATTTCGTGCCCGTGTCTGGGCTTCCGTTTCATGAGGCTCTGCTGGCCTTGTCGCGCCCTCTCCGGAAAACACCATTCCATTTCGGGCGTAATTGACTGAATTTAATGCCTCAACAAAGGCCTGCAGCGTTTGCTCGGCTACTTCGAAGTGTCGCTTCCCAACCAGCTGGTTACGCCAAGCTTGAAGGCTGCGGACTGCAAAGTATGCCGTTACGGCCAACGAAATTGCTGAAACAGCTAGTGATCCAGCGGGCACCAGACCCAGAATTTTCTGGAACACATCACCATCCATCTTCGATTAGCTCATTTTAGTTAGTTCGCCGGCACCACGACGATGCGGTTGCTTTCCAGCAGCAGGCTGCCGGCGCGGAAGACCGGCGTGCCGTAAGGATCCATCTGGCCGATCACGCGCACGCGGTCGCCGGATTTCACCTTGGTCAGGTCGCGCCAGGTCGGGCCGATCACCACCACCTGGCTCGAATTGCCGTCGTTCAGCACAAAGGTGGTGGCCTGCGGCGACAGTACCACGCCCTGGATCGTCACGGCCTTGCCGCGCGGGATTTCCGCAATCGGCACCAGCGGCGGCACTTCGAATGCCATGCTGCGCGTCGTGCCGCGCGGGCTGCTGCTGCTCCTGGGCGCCGGTTTCTTCTCGTCCTTCTTCTCGGTTTGCGGCGGCTGTCCCTGCGGCGGCTGTCCCTGGGGCTGCTGCGCCTGGGGCTGCGGGGCCCCGGGCTGCTGCGCCGGCGGCACGATCGGCTGGCTCTGCGGCTGCTGGGCGCGCGGATCGGCCTGGCTCGGCGTCGGGGGCGGGGCAACCGGCGCCGGAGCCTGCTGCTGTGCCGTGACCGGCACGGCGATCAGCAGGGCCGCGCCAAGAGCGGAAACGAGCTTTAAATGCATCGGCCGCCATCGACCTCCATGCAGACACCGGTGATGAAATTCGCCTCGTCGGAGGCGAGGTAAAGCGCGGCATTGGCGATATCGGCCGGCGTCGAGAAGCGGCCAATCGGAATCGTGCTGACGAATTTCGCCTTCATTTCCTCGGTCTCTTCGCCGCCCATGAATTCCTTCAGCATCGGTGTCAGGCCGGCCACCGGATTCAGCGCGTTGACGCGGATCTGTTCCGGCGCCAGTTCCACCGCCATCGCCCGGGTCAGCGTGATCACCGCGCCCTTCGAGCCGTTATACCAGACCAGACCGGGGCGCGGGCGTACGCCGGCGGTGGAGGCGATGTTGATGAACGCGCCGCCGCCGCGCTTGCGCATCTCCGGAATGGCATGCTGGGCCGAGAGGTAGATGCTCTTCACGTTGACGGCGAAGATCTTGTCGAAAGTGGCTTCGTCGGTATTCAGCAGCGAGGCGTTGCGCTGCGGCATGCCGGCATTGTTCACCATGATGTCCAGCCCGCCGAAAGCTTCCACGGCGGCATGCACCAGATCCTTCATCTGCACATTCTGGCTCACATCGGCAGCGACCGGCAGCGCCTTCTGCCCGGCCTTGTTGATGTCGCCGGCGACTCTCTCCGCAGCAGCGAGATTCAGGTCGCCGATCACCACGGATGCGCCTTCGGCGGCAAAACGCCTGGCGATGCCCTCGCCGAAACCCGACCCGCCGCCCGTGACGATTGCAACCTTGCCTGACAGACGCATGAACCCGATTCCTTCCCTAAAAAAGCTGTTCCGGTCACTCTAGCCTGCCGGCCGGGGCATGCAAGCGCCTGATTCCCCTGCTAGACTGACCCCAACCTGACCATTCAGGACAGAGGGAGTATCGGCGTGCTGTTTCCGGGGTTCGAGCAAAAGCGCGTGGCGGGCGAAGGGGCCGAGATCAACCTGCGGATCGGCGGTAAGGGGCCGGCGTTGCTGCTGCTGCATGGCTATCCGCAGACCCATGCGATGTGGCACCGGATCGCGCCGAAACTGGCCGAGGATTTCACCGTGGTCTGCGCCGACCTGCGCGGCTATGGCGACAGCGGCAAGCCGGCCTCCACACCCGACCATGCCCCGTATTCCTTCCGCGCCATGGCTGCGGATATGGCCAGGGCGATGACCACGCTGGGTTTCGATCAGTTTTTCCTGGCCGGGCATGACCGCGGCGCCCGCGTGTCGCATCGCCTCACGCTGGATCACCAGGCGCGCGTTAAAAAGGTGGCGCTGCTGGATATCGTGCCGACGCTGCATCTGTATGAGAATATCGACCAGCAAGTGGCAACCGGCTATTACCACTGGTTCTGGCTGATCCAGCCTGAGCCCTTCCCGGAAAAGATGATCGGCGCCGATCCGGAATTTTACCTGCGCAGGAAAACCGGCCACTGGTCGGGCGCCAGCTTCAGGTTCGACGACGCCGCTATGGCCGAATACCTGCGCTGCTTCAGCAAGCCCGAAACGATACATGCCTCCTGCGAGGATTACCGCGCTGCCGCCGGCATCGACCTGGTGCATGACCGCGCCGACCGCGACGCCGGCAAGCGCGTGACCTGCCCGACGCTGGTGTTGTGGGGCAGCAAGGGCCTGATGGGCAAGGCCTACGATGTGCTGGGCGCCTGGCGCGACCGCGTGAGCGGCAGCCTTGAGGGTCACGCCGTCAACAGCGGGCATTTCCTGCCCGAGGAAGCGCCGGACGAGACCTGTTCGGCGCTGCACACGTTCTTCAGGGCCTGATCCGACATGACGACTGAAACGCCGCCGCCCCATCCCGAAACCGAGCTGCCGCAAATCATTGCGCCGGCGCCGCGGGTCAGCCTGCTGACAAGGCTGCGCAACTATTTCCTCGCCGGGATTATCGTGGCCGCGCCGATCGGCCTGACCATCTATCTGGTCTTCATCACCATCGAGGCGATCGATCGCAACGTGCGCAGCCTGGTGCCGCCGGGCTACCAGCCGGAACGTTTCATTCCCTACGATCTGCCCTTCGGCATTCCCGGTCTGGGTCTGATCGCGGCGGTGGTGCTGCTCACCCTGATCGGCTTCCTCGCGACGAACCTGATGGGGCGCACGCTACTCTCGCTCGGCGAGCGGATCGTGGCGCGCATGCCGGTGGTGCGCGGCGTCTATTCGGCGCTGAAGCAGATTTTCGAAACCGTGTTCAGCCAGTCGGGCAATTCCTTCCGCCAGGTCGCGCTGGTGCCCTGGCCCTCGACCGGCTCCTGGACCATCGCCTTCGTCACCAATTACGTTCAGGGCACCGAGCTCGCCGGGCATCTTGGCGAAGACATCGTCACCTGCTATGTGCCCACCACGCCGAACCCGACCGGCGGCTACATGACCTATTTCCGCCGCCGCGACATCCATATCCTGTCGATGAGCGTGGATCAGGCGATGAAGCTGATCATTTCCTGCGGTGTGATCGTGCCGCCGGATCTTGCGGCCGCACAGATCAAGGCGGCCAACGGAGGAAAGTCCAGTGTCAAGCCCGGCTCAGGAAGCGCCCCAGACGGCAACTTCACACCCTGACCTGCCTCCGCAGGTCGGCAGTTTCGACCTGCGCGCACTGGACCGGGATTTTCTCGACAATCCCTATCCGGTCTACCACCTGCTGCGGCAGCACGATCCGGTGCGCCGCATGCCCGACGGCAGCTGGTTCCTGACGCGCTACGACGACCTGCACGCGGTCTATCGGGATAACAGGAGATTCTCGTCCGACAAGAAAGTCGAGTTCGGCGCGAAGTATGGCGAGGGCACGCCGCTGCATCGCCATCACACCACCAGCCTGGTCTTCAACGATCCGCCGCTGCATACCCGCGTGCGGCGGCTGCTGGCGCCGGCCTTCACGCCGCGTGCGCTGAAACTGCTGGAGCATCGTTTTGAGGCGCTGGTGGCGCGCATGCTGGACAGGGCGGCGAAGAATGGCGGCATGGATGTGATCGCCGATTTTGCCTCGGCCCTGCCGGTCGAGATCGTCGGCGACATGCTGGCAGTGCCGCAGGAAGACCGCCATCTGCTGCGCGACTGGTCGCTCGCCATCCTCGGCGCGCTGGAGCCGGTGCTGACGCCGGAGCGAAACGAGCAGGGCACCCGCGCCGTCACCGAATTCGAAACCTATCTGGAACAGCATATCGCCGGTTGGGAAACGCGCATGGACGCGCGTGCGGCCGAGGATGCCTATGGCGATGTTCTGGCCGGGCTGATCCGCGGCGAGAACGGCGAAAAGCTGACGCCGGCCGAGCTGGTACAGAACTGCATCTTCCTGCTCAATGCCGGCCATGAGACGACGACCAACCTGATCGGCAACGGTATTGCCGCCCTGCTGGAATGGCCGGGCGAGAAACAGCGCCTGATCGACGATCCCGGCCTGATCAAAACCGCAATCGAGGAATTCCTGCGCTTTGAATCCTCCAACCAGCTTGGCAACCGTCGCGTGGCGGAACGCGCCGAGATCGGTGGCGTGACGTTCGAGCCCGGCGATCTCGTCACGCTCTGCATCGGCGCCGCCAACCGCGACCCGGCGCAGTTCCCCGATCCCGACCGGCTCGATGTCGGCCGCACACCGAACCGGCATCTGGCCTTTGGCGCCGGCATTCACGCCTGCGCCGGCATGTCGCTGGCGCGGCTGGAAGGCCAGATCGCCGTGCAGCAGCTGCTGGCGCGCTTCCCGGATTTCAGCGCCACGGGAACCCCGATGCGCGGCGGGCGGGCGCGGTTCAGGGGCTTTTTGAGCTATCACATCGCGTTCTGATGCCAGCCGGCGGCGAGGGCCGACCTCTCTGCTTGTGAAGCTGAATTGAATTCAATATAATGGCGCATGGCCCCATCGCCCAGACCGCGCCTGCGCATTTCCGCCGCCGATCTGCTGCCGCCGGATCTGCCGGCTTCGGCGCGCGGCAGCGAGACCCGCGACCGCATCCTGAAAGCCGCCGCGAAAGTGCTGATCGCGGGCGACGGACAATGCGAGATTGCCGACGTGGCGCGCGCCGCCGGTGTCTCGGCCGGGCTGAGCTATCACTATTTCACCTCCAAGGCCGGACTGATCGCCGCGGTGGTCGAGGCGTTTTACGACCGTATGGAAGCCGCCGTGATGGAACCCAATCCGAAGCCGGGTGCGGGCTGGGGCGAGCGCGAGCGATTGCGGCTGGAACGCATGGTCGACTTCTATTATGCCGAACCGCTGGCGCCGCTGATCCTCACACGGCTGAGCCGCACGCCGGAGGTGGCGGCAGTCGAGGCTGCGCGGCTGGCGCGGCATATCGATCTCGCCGCGCGCAATGTCGAACTGGCGCAGCAGAAGGGCGAAATTCCGGCCGATCTCGATGCGCAGCTGCTGGGTGCCATGATCCTGGGTGGGTTGCGGCAGGCCATCGGCCAGGCTCTCGGCATGACCAAACGTCCGGGGCGCGACCGGATCGCTGACCAGCTCTGGTCCTTCGTCGCCGGCACGGCGCAGCTCAAACCGAAAAAGAAAGTCGCGCGCTGATGCAGCCGGCACAGCAGGCCGAGTGGCTCAACCGGGTGCGCGAGCACATGGCTGCCCAGAAAGGCGGTCAGCCGGCAACCGACATGGTCGAGACGGTCACGCGCATCGACATCGCGCGCTACACCGATCCGCAGCGCCTGGCGGCCGAGCAGGCGCTGCTGCGCCGCACGCCCATTTTCGTCAGCTTCTCGTCGAAACTGGCCAAGCCCGGCGATTTCGTCACCCATGATCTGCTCGGCCTGCCGATCCTGGTGCTGCGCGACAGTGACGGCGTGCTGCGCGCTTTCCTCAATGTCTGTCGCCATCGCGGCGCCAAGCTGGTCTGGGACCGGAGCGGCTGCGGCAAGCGCGCCTTCACCTGTCCCTATCACGCCTGGAGCTACGACCTGCGCGGTACCTTGCGCGGCATTCCGCATGAGGCCGGTTTCGCCGGGCTCGACAGGATGCAGCATAATCTGGTGCCGCTGGCTGTCGTGGAAGCTTTCGGGCTCGTCTTCGTGCAGCCGGACCGGTCGCAGCCCGACTACGACTTCACCGATTTCCTCGCCGGCATCCGCGACGATCTCAATGGCTTCGGTCTCGGCAATCATATCCTGCATGACGAACGCGAGATCGGGTTGACCTGCAACTGGAAGGTCGTGGTCGAGGGCGGGCTGGAAACCTATCATGTGCAACACGCACATCGCCGTACCATCGCGCCGATGTTTGCCGACAATGTCGCGGTGGCCGACCGGCTCGATCCGCATATGCGGCTGTATTTCACCAAGCGCAACGCGGCCGAACTGGTGGCGGGCGATCCGCAGGGCACGATCCGCGATTACGGCAATCCGCTCTACTATATCTTCCCGAACCTGATCATCCTTGTGCAGCCCGATCACGCCACCGTGCTGGCGGTGCTGCCCAAAGGTACGGATCAGTGCATCGTGCATGGCGGCGCGCTGGTGCCGCCCGAAACCCTGCGCGGCGAGGCGACCGGCACGCCCAGGGCCGATGCGCACTGGGACCGCAACGTGAAGATTTTCTGGGACGCGCTGGACGAGGATTTCCAGATGGGCCAGGCGATCCAGGCCGG